>JAUHZI010000086.1 GCA_030426105.1 Bacteroidia bacterium
TAAGCTCTTCATCGCAAAAGTTAACGCTACTAATTTTAATGTTTAGTGCTCTTTTGATTCTTCTTCCAGCAGATTCTTCCATTCCTCTCCAGTTTTTAAAAGAATCAGAAATCATAGAGTAGGTAGGGATTGTGGTAATGGTTAAATCAAAGTTTCTTACTTTGATAGTGGCTAAATTAATCTCGATAACTGTACCGTCAGCACCATATTTGGGCATAGAAATCCAATCACCAATTCGTACCATATCGTTAGTAGCCAACTGAATACTTCCAATAAACCCTAAGATGGTATCTTTGAAAATTAAAAGTAAAATGGCAGACATTGCTCCCATAGCTGTAAGGAAGAACATAGGTGTTTTTCCTGTAACTAAAGAGAAAACGATGATCCCAAAGAAAATGTAAATAACAATTTTGGTTAATTGTATATAGCTTTGAATAGGTTTGTCTTTATATCTGTCATTGGTTTCTAAAAATTTATGTAAGGCATTTAAAAACGAAATGACTAAACGAAGGATAGCAACTGCTAAAAAGACTTCAACGATAGCATAAGTAAAAGGAATATAGTCTTCATAAAATTCTAAAATTGAATTTACCGAATACAAAACAATTGTTATAGGGATTAATCCCGATAGTTTTTTAAAAAAGCGTTCTTGTACCAATAAATCATCCCATTTTGTTCTTGTTTTTTCAGCAATCTCGTGGACTTTATTTAAAACAATGGTTTTGGTTACCCAATATAAAGCGTAGCAAATAATAATGAGTATACCTAAGTGAATTAGGGTTAGTACAAGGTTCTCATTTAAAAAGTTAAAGTTCCACTCCTTTAATTTTTGTAAGATGATTTCTTTCATTTTTGATGAATACTTTGTGTAAAAATTAAAACTTATTAAGTGAGTGCTAAGCTATTAAAAATTAGGAAGAAAATTTAATTTTTAGATCAATAAAAAGAAAGGGGGGAGAGCAATAAATTTATAATGAATTTAATCGGAGGAGATTGATAGTGTATCTCAGTAAAAAATGAGTTGTATAAAACGAAATTTAATTAGAAAACTTCGCCCCATAAGGGGCGAAGTAATTTTTTTCTACCATACCATTGGTTCAAAAGAGTGTAAAAATAAATACCTTTTTTCATCTTTTATATTCATATTGGTAAGTAGATTTTTACCTCTTTCATCTTTATCCAAGAAACTAAAGCAAAAGATATTTCCAAAATCTGTTCCGATATAAACCTTAGATTGATCAGGAGAGAGCTCCATTGAAGTAACGTTTCCATTATTCATAGAACCTCCAAGGAAACAATATTCAAGTTTGTTACCATTCCCTAAACCTTTCCAAATATATTTTTTGTTGGTAGCAGCAATTATTTCATCATTTACTTCTGAAAAAGATTGTATTTCACCAGCTAAGCTAAATATTACAGGAGTATCATCTGTAACTAAACTTTGAGATTCATCTCCAATAGTTTCTAGGTCAGATAAAAGCATGAAAGTTTTGTCTCCTCCTTGTCCATAACCTTGTGCAGGTTGGTATCTACCATGAATCAATTGGTTGTTTTTATTGAAGAAAGAAGGGCAAATCTCATATCCAGTTGCATCAAACTTTTTGTTTTTAAAAGTAAAACCATTTTCATTCACAACTTCTTTAGTTTGTGTCATCGCATCCTGATTTCCTACCTGTGCTGTAAAGAAGATGTATTTCTCATCATTTGAAAGGGTAGTGTAGTTATAGTTCATTCCTATTGTAAAGTTCTCTTCTCCTCGCTCTGTGATGTATTGATCCATAGCATTGAAATATGGGAAAATTAATGAACTTCCATTTTCCGAAATTTTGAATGTACCTTCCAGAGTTGTAAGAATTACTGATGATTGGTCTAAAGCAAATGTAACATCTTTAATGTGTAAGTTCTTGGGATTCTCAAAAACACCAGTAGTTAGATTTGGGAATTTCTCTTGAACTTCTTGACCATAATTTTTAGGATAGTCAAAGGCAAAAATGGTCTCATTAGATGATGCATTTACAACTATGATATTAGACGTTGTACATTTTACGATGTGTTCTTTATCTTGAGAAGCTCCAATAAAGATTAATCCATCTTCAAGTATTATATCATTCTCTTCAATCTTGTATACTTCATGATTTACAGTGGTATATAGATGATTATTGAAGACAACTAGATTTTCAATTCTTTTTCCAGTTGCCATCCAGAATTGATCTGAGATTGGGTCTATCGAAGGTTTGAAGAGTTCACGTAGTTTATCTGTTTGATTTGATTGGTTTAACTTTTCTAATTGTTCTATGATGTACTTCTCCATGTGTCCTCTTTCATCTTGTGGCTCATAATCAACTCTTGGGTGGTTTTCTATATAGAATTGATCTACAAAGTAATTCATGTCTTTAAAATATGAATCTCCTTTTTGATTCCACTCTTCAGATGCTGCTTCTATTGAATCATAGGTTGTCTGTACAAGACTTCCGTTCATATTAAGATTAAGCTGCTCATCAATAATAAGTTCATTTTCTTGATTATAACCTTTCCATCCAGTCATAAAGCCATGGGGGTCAAAAGTATAGGTCTTTTTTATTACGCCTTCAGGGAGGTTACCTTTTGGAAATTCAATATCTGAATTCTCTTCGTCTATCATAGTTCTGCTTTCGATTAAGAGAGCCCCTTCTTGATATAAAACTTCATTTGCTAAATTTCCTGAGGGATGGTATTTTCTTACTTCATTCTTTAGCCCATCCACATATTTTATTTCTTCAAATAGACTTCCATTAGCTCTCCAATATTTGTGGCTGTTTATTGGTTCTCCTATTTTGTTGTAAGAAGTCATTTCCCATTCTTGGTTTCTTCTATTCCAAATAGCATTCTCAGGAATATTATTAGGTTTAATAGGGTTTAATAAGCCGCCATTAGTATCTAATTCAGTACCATTTTTATCCCACTGTCTTCTAGCAACAGCTTTACCATTCTCCCAATCTATTTCGTATTTGTATATATTGTTTGGAACGCCTTCCATAACTCGTTCAGAGGTATTGTTTTCCGAACCTTGATAATATAATGTACCTTGTTGAGCCCCGTTTACATATGCTCCTTTTTGTGAATAGGTGCCATCTTCATGAAACCTTGTAAAAGAAAATGATTTCTCATTAGAATCTTCTTCAAAATTAGTGATGCAACATACCGTTCCATCTTCTCTCCACCATTTCCATTCACCTATTTTATAACCATTATCATCATAGGAACCAACTTCCCATTCTCCATTTGCGTCATTCCATTCAGCGTCTTTCGAAACACTAGTTGGCCTATCATCAGATACAGTTTCATTTATTTCATTAGAAGCTTCTACATTCTCTTTCTCTTCTTGCTCATTTTCGTTTTCGTTCAATCCAAGTTCATTTAACTTTTCATTTACAGTGTCCTTTAGTGTCGATTTGATTTTATCAAATAATCCCATTTTTGTTTTAGTTTAATTGGTTAAAAATTATAACGCAATTATATTGGGAATTTGAGTATTATCTGTTTCATCCAATCGGATGAGACATGTTTTTTTTGTATTCACTAGGGGTGTTCCCAGTTATTTCTTTAAATGCTCTATTAAAAGAAGACTTACTATTAAATCCAGAGTCATATGCAATAGCTAGCATTGTGATATTATTATGATTATCTGTTAGTAGTTTCTTAGCCTCTTCGATTCTGTATAGATTAATGAACCCATTAAAGTTTTTACCAAAATTGAGGTTTAATATTTCAGAAAGATGATGTTTGTTTATTTTAATGTTGTCAGCAATATCTTGAGGAGAAATATTTGGATTGAGATAGGGTTTGTGATCATTCATGTATGTCAATAGGGTAGTAATATGTGTTTTTCTTTGCTCTTCAGTTAAGGTTGACTTTTTGTATTTAGCTTTTCGTTCTTTATTGCTGTCTCTTAATTCATACAATTTTTCAGAAACTTCAATTAACTGATTCTTTAGTTCCTTGTTTTGACTTTCGATGGTTTGATACTGGGTTTCTATAAATTCTTTTTCAGCATTATATGCTCGATGACGTTTTACAAAGAAGTAGACTATAATAGTAATTAAAGCTAAGCCCAAGAACAATGAAATGTACAGTATGGTATTCTTTTTCTTGTACTCAGACATCGAAACATTCATTTTTTTTATTTCCTCTGATTTTAAGTCTGTTTTGTACTTCGTTTCTATTTCAGCTATTTTGACTCCTTTTTCTAAATTTAGAATAGAATCTTTGATGTTATCATAATGTCTTCTATGTTTTAGGGAATTTTCCAAATTACCCATGACTTCGTAAGCTTCTTCAAGATAGAGGTGACAGTTCTTTTCAACGTCTAAGAAATGATGTTCTAGAGCTATATCAAGAGCTTCATTAAGGTTTCTTATACTTTTTTCAGGTTCGTTCAAAGCTGAGTTAGTTGTGGCAATATTGATTAGAAGATAAGCATAGGATAAAGGGTCTTGCTTTTTGGAGTTGTAATTCTTCGCTTCTTGATAGAGTGATAGAGCTTCATTGTTTTTATTTTGTTCAGCTTTAACAAGACCTATGTTTGTTAAAGCAATAAAAACGCCTTTGTTGTCATTGAAGCGTAGGCTAAGCTCTTTTGAAGCAGTGTAATGTTGTATAGCCTTTTCTAATTGCTTTATAGTATGATAGTATATTCCTAGATTATTGTTGTTACGAATAAGGTTGATTGAATCTTTGATCTCTTGATTTATAGCTAATGCAATTAAAGAGTTTTCAATAGCTTTATCATAGTCTTGGTTAGCATAGTTTACTAGTCCAATGTTATCATAGATTTTGGCATCTAGCGATGGAATGTTGATTTTTTCATTAATCTTCAGTGCTTTAATGTATGTTTTTATTGAGGTCTCATATTGCGCCTTGTTATAAAAATAAACGCCTTTCCCTATCAATGCTCTTACTTCTATATCTAAAAATTGATATTGATTTGAAATATAAAAAGCACTGTCTAGGTATAAGTTGAAAGTAGTTGAGTCTTTGTTCAAGTAGCTCTCAGCTTTCTTTATGTAAAACTCTCCTTTTTCATGGTAGGAGCTAGGTTTTTGGGGTTGTTGAGCAATATTAATTTGAAAAAGAATAAGTGCAATCGTAAAAAGCAGAAGGTTCCTCATTGTTAGTGTAGTGTGGAGCCAAATATATAAAAACTTTTAATGTTTTGTCTATGATTTTTTTTTCTTTAGATAGGCATTTAAAAATAAACAGCACAAGATTACTGCAAAGCTATAATAGAAGAGAGCTGGCATTTTTTCGGATGTAGGCCAGATCATAATTGCTAGAAGAATAGAGTAGATAGGCTCAAGGTTAACTGTCATTGTAACAGTATAAGCCGAAATTGATTTCATAACAGCAACACTGGCTATAAAAGCAAAGGAAGTACAGACAAGTCCTAAGGTGAATAAATATCCAAGTTGCATTGGTGTGAGTAAAAAGAGTTCATCTACAGGAATAAAAAATAATCCGAAACATAAAATAAAAAAAGCAGTTGTAAGCTCGTAAAAAGAGATAACTGTTGCTGGAGCAACTCTAATGTATTTACCGTTTAAAACAGTAAACCATGAGGCTAAAAATGCAGAGATTAAACTCAGTAAAATACCTTGTTTGTATTTGAGGTCGATATTGAAAATAAGAGATATCGCAAAAATGATGACAATACCTAAAAGAAGTTCATAGATAACTATTCTTTTCCTGTTGTAAAGTGGTTCCAATATTGCTGTAAATAAAGTGCTGGAGGAAAATGTAGCTAATGCAACCGAAACATTAGAAACTTTAATTGCTTCGAAGAATGTAATCCAATGGAAGGCAATAATTATACCAGCAAAAATGAGTTTAGGTAGTAATTGGAGGCTTATTTTTACTTTTGTTTTAGAAAAGTATAAGTATAAACCAATACCAAGAATTGCGATACCAATTCTAGCCCATACTAAAATAAAGGAACTTAGAGGGATAAGATTTCCCAGGATGCCTGTAAACCCAAAAAGTAAAACAATAAAATGCAGTAAAATAAAATCTTTGTTTTGGGTAAGTAGTGACATAGGATAATCAGTTTCGAAGTTGGAAAACAAGGATTTCTGAATCGTTAATCCATTCAGTTTTTAAATAATTTAGCCCTAGTTTTTCCATTAGTTTTTTTGAAGCAAAATTTCCTGACTCAACCAATCCGTGGATAGGAGAGTAGCCTTCTTGATTTTTTCCATATTCAATAAGTGCGTTAAGAAGCTCTGTGGCAAAGCCAAGATTCCAGTAGCTCCTTTTTAAGTGACAGCCAATATGATGAATAGCCAATGGTTCAAAGTAGTTAAGGTTAACTGTTCCCATGATTTCATTGGAAGAAGTTTCTACAACAGTCCAAAAACCTAGTTTAGTTTGATTGTTTTTAATCTTGTTCTTTAAAAAAGTGGCATAAAAGTTTTCATTTTTATCTCTCAAAGGAGCAATAAACTTATTGGAGTCAGGCTCCAAGTACATTTCAATTAACGCGTTAAAGTCGTTTTCTTCAAGGGGTCTAATAATGGCTCTTTTGGTTGTTAACATAGTTAATCCATGATATCTTCTGGTGATTGAGGCCTCTTTTCAGTGTCCCAGTTAAATTGAGACAGTTTTTTATCAGCTTCATTCACTTCAATTATAGCTTTTAAAGAAGCTGTTGGCTTATTGTAGAATTTGATTTTATCGATTTCATTATTCTTTAACAGGATTTTCATTTCAGCACATTGGGTATGATTCATGTCAGTCAGTGGTTTTTTGTCTTCTCCCATAAAATAAATAACTTCTCCATTTCCTTTTACAAATACAGTTTCCAATTTATTTGATTCATTAAAAAGCCCTTCAATTGTTTTACCTTGTATTTGGTTGAAATGATCTGAATTTAAAGAGTCAGCCTCGGATATTATTGTTGCCTTTTTATGAATGAATAGGTTTTTTACGTTACCGTTGAATGTCCTAATGTTTATTTTTTTTCCAGTCAATTGGTTTTCATCAGACCAAATAATAGGGGTTTTCATAAAATACATCATGGAATCGGTTTCGGAGTAAATTAAAGAATCGCAGCTTGCTTGTAGGTCAGGCTTATATAGTAAAACATTATGATAAGCTCTAAACAATTTTAATTCAGTGATAGAGTCTTGTTGTATAGAAAGTGTATCAGCGACTAGATGTAAAGTGTCCTTTTCAAAATATTGAATAAAAACTGGGCAATCCGTGACTAGAGAAGAATCTGTAATTTCATTATAAAAAGCATAACCTCCTTGAATATCAACCTTATTAGTAGTGTCTTGTATCAGTACATTTCCAAAAGCCTCTCCAATTCCCGCAGTTCTATCATAAAATATACTATCTCCAGATAAACGCTGTTCTTTGGTTTCTAGATAACTGTTTTGCCAAAATGCCGACTTTTCATTTTGAGTGTCGTACCAACCATGCTCACAGTAAATAAAGTTACTATCAGATGTGATTGTTGTTGCGCCATGAAAATAGCTAACCTCTGATTCTGTGTTGTAAGTCAAGGTATCTGATTCAATAACATATTTAGGATTCGTTAGTACAACAGAGTCTTTAAAAAACAATGTTTTAGCATCACTGTGATAGGAACCAATTTTACTGACTAGCACATTGTTGTTTTCTAAACTGGTTATAGTAGCTCTATTTGTGTAAGAACCAATTTTAGTATTTAAATCGTAGTCCAGTTGGTTGGTAACTAATTGTAGTTTTCCATCAGAAAAATGAATATTACCTTTTAGTTGCGCTATTTTTTCTTCACCAGAATATACTACAGTATCTCCTGTCATTTGAATGGAGTCACCTTGAATAATTTTAACCCCACTAAAGGCTTCAAAGCTATTACTTTTGACATAAAGTAGAGCTGTATCACAATGCATATAAGCACTATCGTGCTCAAAAATCACATTGCCAATTAATTGTTGTGCATCTTTAATCTCTTCATCATATTGCAATTTATCCGCTTGAATGATGCGTATTTTTTTTTCTTGTCCGATCAAAAGAATTGAACAAAAAGTAAATGTAAAAAACAGAATAAATTTAATCATATGAGTAGATAATGGCATATTCTATACCAAAAACCACGAAGATAAAAGTTTCTGAAATAATTCACTAATTTTTTATTTAGACTTCGAACAATATAAGGGGGGATGTGTTTAATTATAATGCATATTATTAATAAAGCCAATTCTCTCATTCTCGAATCATCTCATTAGCTAATTCCTTCATTGTCAAGTTATTTCGGTTCAATAATCAAAAACACGGCAGTGCTATCTCCAATATTGAGCACTTCGTGCCATTCAATACCTTCATTAAAAAAGTCATAACCTGTAGGTACATCAACTTCTCGAGTGCCTTTATGGTCAGTTATTCTAAACTTACTTCCTTTTAGAGTATATCCAAAATGTTTAGCATGAAAATGTTTTTCGTGTCCAAAACCTGGTGGAAAAGAGCATTCCAATACACGGATAGAAGAATTTTCTTTTAATACCTTGCAGACTTTTTCACCTTCCCATCCAGCAGCTAATGGATCAGGAAGTTGATCAGGAGAGGAGCAACTAAGAAGTGAAAGTATACAGAAGAATAGAAAGGCTATTTTTGTTGAAAGTGATTGTATTGTTTGCATTTTGATTTAATCTTTTCGGCAAATGTAAGCATTCGCTTTTAATCAATTGTTGTGAAAAAGAATATGTAAAAATTGAAAATTGTAAAACTGTAAAAATAGACGAGAAAAAAAATATCGTTCATTAGAACGCTTAAAAATGCCCTTAAATCGCATTTTGAGTTGTAGTTATTAACACTAAGTCGAGTTTGAGAGACTGTTTGTTAGCAAATCATCGTTTTAAAGCTAAAAAAAGAACATTCTAATGATTACCTTCGAGTGCTTGATAAAAATGTATCAAAGCAATTGATTTTAAAATAAATAAAAACCATTATTAAATAAAGATGGCAGAAGAAAAAGGAGAAAAAATTATTCCGGTAAGTATTGAGGAAGAAATGAAGTCCGCATACATCGATTATTCGATGTCGGTAATTGTTTCTCGTGCATTACCAGATGTAAGAGATGGATTAAAACCTGTTCACCGTAGGGTATTATATGGAATGTTGGATTTAGGAGTTAGATCGAGCAGTGCATATAAAAAGTCTGCGCGTATTGTAGGGGAGGTTTTAGGTAAGTATCACCCACATGGAGATTCGTCTGTATACGATACTATGGTTCGTATGGCGCAAGAGTGGTCGTTGAGATATCCACTAGTAGATGGTCAAGGAAACTTCGGTTCTGTAGATGGAGATAGTCCAGCAGCAATGCGTTATACAGAGGCTAGGTTAAGAAAAGCAGCAGAAGAATTATTATCTGATTTAGAAAAAGATACTGTAGATTTTAGACCAAACTTTGATGATTCGTTAAAAGAACCAAGTGTATTGCCTACTCGAATCCCTAACTTATTAGTTAATGGAGCTGCAGGTATTGCAGTAGGTATGGCCACAAATATGGCGCCACATAATTTATCTGAGGTTATTGATGGAACGATAGCATACATCGATAATAGAGATATAGATATTGCTGGTTTGATGGAGTATATTAAAGCTCCAGACTTCCCAACAGGAGGAATCATCTACGGATACGAAGGTGTAAAAAGCGCATTCGAAACTGGAAAAGGTCGTATTGTGATGCGTGCTAAAGCTTCTATAGAAGAGATTAGAGAAGGAAGAGAGGCTATTATTGTTACAGAAATACCATATCAGGTGAATAAAGCTGATATGATTGAAAAAACCGCAGGTTTAGTTCATGAAGGGAAGTTAACAGGAATCTCTGAATTAAGAGATGAATCTGATCGTAATGGAATGCGTATTGTTTACGAATTAAAGCGTGATGCAATACCTAATGTTGTGTTGAATAAGTTATATAAATATACAGCGTTACAAACTTCATTTTCAGTAAATAACATTGCTTTAGTTGATGGACGTCCAGAGATGTTGAATCTAAAAGATATGATTCACCATTTTGTGGAGCATCGTCATGATGTAATTGTTAGAAGAACGAAATACGAATTAAAGAAAGCTGAAGAAAGAGCACACATCTTAGAAGGATTAATTATAGCTTCAGATAATATTGATGAAGTAATCAAAATTATAAGAGGTTCTAAGAGTCCTGATGCTGCAAGAGAAAGTTTAATTGAGCGATTCGAACTGTCTGAAATTCAAGCTAAAGCAATTATTGAAATGCGTTTAAGACAGTTGACTGGTCTTGAGCAAGATAAGTTAAGAGCTGAGTATGATGACTTAATGAAAACAATTGCAGATTTAAAAGATATTCTGGCTAATGAGTCAAGAAGAATGCAAATCATTAAAGAAGAGTTAACTGAGGTTAAAGAGAAGTATGGAGATGAAAGACGTTCCATCATTGAGTACTCTGCAAATGAAATGCGAATTGAGGATTTAATTCCTGATGATGAGATGGTTGTAACGATTAGCCATGCAGGATACATCAAGAGAACACGTTTAGATGAATACAAAGTTCAAAACAGAGGAGGAGTAGGTTCAAAAGCTTCTACAACTCGAGATAAAGATTTCTTAGAAGAGTTATTTGTAGCAACTAACCATAACTACTTACTAATTTTTACAGAGAAAGGAAAATGTTTCTGGATGCGTGTGTTTGAAATTCCTGAAGGAAGCAAAACCTCTAAAGGTAGAGCAATCCAAAACTTAATCAATATCGAACAAGACGATAAGGTTAAAGCATATATTAGTACAAAAGACTTAAGAGACGAAGAATATGTAAACAATAACTTCATTGTGATGTGTACTAAGAACGGAATCATTAAGAAGACGAAGTTAGAAGCGTATTCTAGACCTAGAACAAATGGTATTAATGCAATTGGTATCCGTGAAGGAGATGAGCTCTTAGAAGCTAAATTAACAAATGGAAACAATGAAATATTGATGGCTTTGAAGTCTGGTCGTGCAATTCGTTTCCCTGAAGATAAAGTTCGTTCTATGGGGCGTACTGCATCAGGAGTAAGAGGAATTACAATCACTAATCCAGACGATGAAGTGGTAGGAATGGTTTGTGTAGAAGACTTTAGTCATACAATCTTAGTGGTTTCTGAAAAAGGGTATGGTAAACGTACATTACTAAATGATCCTGAAACTGGCGAAGCTATTTATCGTGTAACCAATAGAGGTGGTAAGGGTGTTAAAACACTAAATATTACTGATAAAACAGGAGGATTAGTTGCAATGAAAGTGGTGACAGATGATGATGATTTAATGATTATCAATAAGTCAGGAATCATGATTCGTATGCATGTAGATTCTTTAAGAACAATGGGGAGAGCAACTCAAGGTGTGAAACTAATTAATCTTAAAGGAAAAGATACGATTGCTGCAGTAGCAAAAGTTGAACGTGATGAGAATGATGAGGACATTTTGGAAGGAGAAGGAGGAGAAGATACTCTAGCTACTGAAGAATAAATAAAGGTCAAAATAGAGACAATAAAAAAGTCTGAACTTCATTTGAGGTTCAGACTTTTTTTTTATTGTTAAAGGGTTTTAAGTCAGGTTTTTATGTTGTCTTACATTAAGCTTTTGTAAGTTGAGTTATTGTTCTATTAAATTTACTGGACAATGTTTTTCTACGAATTCTAAGAATATTTTTTTGTGTAGTTCTAAATCCATATCAGGAGATAAAGCAACACGTGCAATATAATCCTTATCATCTTCTTTTGTAGTTCCTTGAGTTGAAGTTGCTGGAATTGTCCAATAGCAACCTTTCAACTGACCATAACTTACACAATATTTACTTTCATTAGGTATTTTGGTGATCATTAAATTGATCAAGTGGTTGTTGAGTGTACGTTTGTATAGTTCTCTCTCTTCAGCAGTATCACCTTTAGTTGGTAGATCTAATGAAAAAACAGAAGGAGTAAACCCTTCATTGGCTAGCTCTTCCGAGACAAAGTTAATCTTTGCTGCTGGGAGCTCCTTTTGAATAAAGTCAACAAATTTACGTGTATTTAAATAAGCGTCTTTGATACGTTGGTTCATTGATGGTAATTGTTGAGCTAAGATTTCATATTGTAAATCAGTAGCTTCATTGTCACACAACAATAAATGTTCTTCGATTTTATCCATCAAATGCGCAGCTTTATTGTTGGCAACACAATATCCAGCAGTACATTTTCCTCCGCTAGGGAATTTAGAACCACTAACATAAGCAATGCTTTTGACAGAGGATAAAATATTATCTTCTCCAAGAAAATGAACATTAGGGCAGAATGTTTGATCCAAAATAAAAACAGGAGCTATGGCGTTAGAACCGTTAGCAGTAGTACGCTGTTCGCTTAAAACATTTTTCAAAGCAATTAAATCTGGTACTTCAACTCTAGGGTTGGTTGGAATCTCAGCAATAATATAAGGAATCGCATCCTCTTTAGCTATATTCTCTAAGACTAAATCGATGCTTTGTACCATATCGTGATCGCCGTCAACAGGTAAATCCATTACGGATACATTGTTGTAGCAAGCTGCAATTCTTCTTGCTTGATCATTTGTTCCTCCATAACAGTTTGGGGGAACAACAATCTTAACAGCTTTTCCTTGGTGGTTTTCAAAAGCATAGTCAATTAAGCCCATTACAATTGCATACTGAGTAGATAGTCCACTCGAGGCAACGATAGCCTTGCTTGTAGTATTTGTAATTTCTTGAATAGATTGTAATACCGCTGCTTTATCTTTCTGCTTATCATGTTTTGAAGATTGGTTGTCTTGATGTCCAACAAATTGTTTTAAAGCAATGAGTGTATTGGCTGGTGTCATAGCAATTGTTTCTCTTCTTCGAACATGTTGAATAGAAGAAACATAAGCATTGTTATGCGCTCCATTTACTACAAGTATACTCCCTAAGTCTGAAACAATGTTGATATAGAAATCAATCGAATTATTCAAGGCTAATTGACCAAGAGCATTGTTCTTCGTCAATGCTATAGTACTTCCATCAAAAGCTGGAATATTGTTAAAATCATTAACTTGTTTTAATTCAAAATCGTAGTGGTACACACTTTTTAGAGCCTCAGAATCAAATCCAGAAGGGAGTTCATGTGTATAAAGGATTTGTGTCTTTTTTTCTTGAATTAAATTCTTTCTTAAAATCGCAAATAAAGGAATTGTTTGGGATGAAAATGTAATGACATTTTCAGAGGGAGTAGTATTCATTTTTGCTATTCCCCATTCCAGTACACTCGATAGTGGATGACCTAACCGAATGTAATCGATTAAGCGAAACGGTGCTAAAATCATTGTTTTTATATAGCAATTCAAGTTGTTCTAAAAACTGATATTTGGCTTGGGATTCATCGTAAATGTCTAAACGATGAGTGGTTAGGTTTAGCCAATCCGAAGGGACATTGGGGATTAAGTGTTTTAAATAATCAATCATTTTATTATTTTCCATGTTTTTACCTTTTTGATAAAGCGCCAAGATACGAGAATTTAAGCTATTTTAAAAGCAATTAAGGCATGGTTTAAGATTGAATTGTTATTTTAAAATAACAATCAATTGATTGTTTGGATAGTTATATTGTCAATGTATAAGTCGACAGCTCTGTTAGCCGTAATTGCTGTTAATCCAACTTGTAAACTTTGATACATTCCTTTTGTACCTTGTATGAAATAGAGGTTGTCTTTAGGGAGTGTTTGAATGTTATCTTCTTGAATAATTAGGACATCGTTTTGCTTCAGTTTAATATATCCTTTTTTCTTCTGAGATAGCTCTATTTCAAGTTCAAGTTTTACCCACTCTTTACGAGGAAATATAACCGCAGTTTGGGCCGGTTGAATTAGTGTAGATTCTCCATATTTGTTACGTTCTATAACTAAGTAATCTGATTCATTAATCGCAATTCGAATACCAGGACCAGAACCAATAGCAACTCCCTCTTCAATATCGCAAAGGAATACATAATCTAAATCAAGCGTATCATCAAGGTAAAACCAGCCAGTAAACTGAATAATATCTTTTTCCCAAAATGCTAAATCGTTGTTGGCAATATCACTTTTCGAGATCTCTCCTTGAGCTGCGGTTAATTTTAAGCATTGGTCCCCAAAGATAGCTTTGGTTGTATCAATTTCCATAGTGCTATTGGCTTCTGTATTCTGATAATAAGTCCAGTTTTCTTGTTCTATTAGTGTTGTTGAATTAGTCACAGATTCAAAATCTTCATTAATGTAGTTATCTCCATCGAAATAGGTTTCTTTGTTGCATTGAACCAACAAGAAAGAAAAAGATATGACTGTAATTATTAGCTTTTTCATAATTGATAACCAATTGTAATTCCTCCCCAGTTTTGGTACTGGAAATCAACAATGTTTGAAATGAGTGGAGTATATTTTACTCCAAAATAAAAAGGAGTGTTCGTACTTTGATACCTGTAACCTAGCACTGGAGTAGTTCGAGCAAAAAAGCTACCTCTAGTACTGATACTAATTCCTTGTCCAATACCCCATTCCGCAAAATGAGTTTGTTTACCAATTAACCCCCCAATAGAGCAGGGGATAACTGTAATAAAACCGTTGTTTTTGTCTCCTGGGAAACCGCTAATTCCAACTTTCCAAAAAAGTTGCGGTTTTTTCTTGAAAAACTGCTCGTAATTAACAGCTCCT
>JAUHZI010000087.1 GCA_030426105.1 Bacteroidia bacterium
GCTGTTCCATTAGAAAAGTTGCTCCTTTAAAACGTGCATTAGGCGGTAACCAAGTTTGGATTACAGGCTTAAGGTCGCAACAAAGCAAAAACAGAAGTGAACTCGCCAAAACTCAATTTGATGAGAATTTTGATTTACTAAAGGTGAATCCATTAATCAACTGGTCTCTTGAAGAAGTGAATCAGTATTTAAAAGACAAAGGTGTTCCACAAAATGCATTACATCAAAAAGGATTTATTAGCATTGGATGCTCTCCTTGCACTAGAGCAATAAAAGAAGGAGAAGATATCAGGGCTGGAAGATGGTGGTGGGAAGACACTTCCAAAAAAGAATGTGGACTACACCGCTAAAAACTAATCATTAAAATTTAACACAATGTTTCCAAAAGAACTAGAAAGCGAAGCTATATTTATACTTAGAGAAGTTGCTGCTCAATTCAACAATCCTGCATTGTTGTTTTCGGGAGGTAAAGACTCTATCACACTAATGCGCTTAGCACAAAAAGCTTTTTACCCCAACAAAATTCCTTTCACCATAATGCATGTTGACACTGGACATAACTTTCCTGAGACGATTGAGTTTAGAGATCGTCTAATGAAAGAACTAGACGCCAACCTTGTTGTAAAATACGTACAAGATAGTATCAACCAAAATAAGGTTGTTGAAGAAACAGGAAAATACGCCAGCAGAAATGCATTACAAACAGTAACATTACTAGATGGCATTGAAGCAATGAAGTTTGATGCATGTATTGGAGGAGCAAGAAGAGATGAAGAAAAAGCTAGGGCTAAAGAACGTATTTTTTCGGTCAGAGATGATTTTGGACAATGGGATTCAAAAAACCAACGTCCTGAGTTATGGCATTTTCTAAATGGTAAAATTAACCATGGTGAAAATGTTAGAGTTTTCCCTATTAGCAACTGGACTGAATTAGATGTTTGGAACTATATCAAACAAGAGGAAATAGAGATTCCTTCTATTTACTATTCACATAAAAGAGATTGCTTCATTAGAGATGGAATTCTTTTCCCTTACTCTGACTACATTAACATGGATGGAGAAGAAGTATTTGAAGAAACTGTTCGTTTTAGAACTATTGGAGATATGACTTGTACTGCTGCTGTAAAATCTGAAGCTGCAACAATCGACAAAGTTATAGAAGAAATTGAAGCTGCTGAGATATCTGAAAGAGGAGCTAGAATAGACGATAAAAGGTCTGAAGCTGCAATGGAAGACAGAAAAAAAGCAGGATACTTTTAAACTCCCACCTATTAGCCCTCATAAAAATTAAGATTTAACAGAATTTATCACACCAAGAAAATGGATGTATTAAAATTAACAACAGCTGGAAGTGTTGACGACGGAAAAAGTACCTTAATTGGTCGACTACTTTATGACAGCAACTCTATATCTAAAGATCAAGTAGAAGCTATTCAACGCGTAAGCGATAAAAAAGGTAACGATTACCTTGATCTTTCATTATTAACTGATGGATTAACAGCCGAAAGAGAACAAGGAATAACTATAGACGTAAGCTATAAATACTTTTCTTCTGACAAACGTAGATTTATTATAGCGGATTGTCCAGGACATGTCGAATACACAAGAAACATGATTACTGGAACCTCTGATTCTGACCTCATCATCATACTTATTGATGCAAGAAATGGTATTATTGAACAAACCAAAAGACATTTCTACATCGCTTCTATGATGGAGATCAATGAAGTGGTTGTTTGTATAAACAAAATGGATTTAGTTGATTACAAAGAAGAAACATTCAACAAAATTCAAGCTGACTTCATAGAAATGGCTAAACGCATTAATAAAAATGATGCTAAACAAAATATTTCTTTTATTCCAATTTGTGCTTTAAAAGGCGAAAACATTGTAAAAGAATCTGATAAATTCAACTGGTACAATGGTCCTACCGTATTCAGTTTTCTAGAAAACGTAAACCTTAATAAACGTATAGAAAATAAATTTAGATTCCCAGTTCAATATGTTATTAGACCGCATTCTGATACAATAACTGACTATAGAGGTTTTGCAGGAAGGGTCATGAGTGGAAACATTTCAGTCGGAGACGAAATAACTGTACTCCCCTCATTAAAAACATCAAAAGTCCAACAAATTGATGTTTTTGACCAAAGTCAACAATCACTTTCATACAAAGAATATGGAACTATACTCCTAGAAGATGAAATCGACTTAAGTAGAGGTGATTTAATGGTAAAAAAGGGAGAAGAGCCTAAGTTATCCAAAGAAATTAACGCTACAATTTGCTGGGTAAACGAAGCTCCTTTTCAAAATAAAAAGTACATCATCAAATACGGCACAATGCAAACGTACTGTAAAATTTCTAGCATTAATCAAAAACTAGAAATCCATGAATTACAATTTGAACAAGGTGGAGACTCAATTGAACTTAATGACATTTGCAATATCACGATAAAAACAGCTGTTCCCATGCCTTTAGATCGTTACGACGAAATTAAATACAATGGATGCTTTATATTGGTCGATGAACAAACAAATATGACTATAGCTTCTGGAATTATAGAATAACACACATACTTCCCACTGATGCATAAAACAGTGGGAAGTTTATTTATAAGACCTACGATTTAATTCATCCTCAGAAAAAACAGGAGGTTTTGTTTTATAATCTATCTCACGCTCACTCTTTGGTTTTATCATTTCAACACATAGTTTTTTAAATTTTGTTTGAAATGCAGCTAAAGTCCACTGACCAAAAACGGTATGCCCCCCTTCATACAGTTGCACATCATACTCTTCCTTAGTTGTGATATACCCCATATATGAATTAGCATATGAACTTAAGATTACTTTTCTTACCCCCACTTCTTTAAGCGTTCTCTCTACCTGCTCTTCCAAACGAGCACCCGCCATTGTTGTTATCTCTCCAGGCACACCAAGTATAGCTACTGACCCTAAAATCCAAACTTGCACTGGCAATACAACTGGAATTAATGTATGTTCCACAAGTGCTTCGCTTCTAGATTGCTTATTTATTTCTCTAATAGAATTATCCATAAAACTTGGCAAAACATCCATCGTCCCCTTTCCAAACAACTCTTTAGTTGAAGCATTAATAACAATATCTTTACTTCCTTGACTTTTTTTCAAGTCTTCTTTCTTTTTATTCCAAAGTTTATTTAAGCTTTTTAACACTGCAATAGCAATAAACGAAGCCCCTCTTCCATCTATAGGAGTACCTTCAAAAAAAGGCACACCGAAACAAGCTTCAGATGTTCTAGCCCCTTCAACACCATCCGTAAATTCAGGATCTACTTTTACCCTTGTATAGTCAGTATAAAAAAGCTCACTGTCTAACTGACCTTCAATTTCAATACATGAAACTTCATCTATTATTCTTTTTGCCTGAAGAAATTGCTTTTCACCATTTTTCATGGCATACAAATGATCCCCTTCTTTTCTCACCTTTTCTCTTTTTTCTACAGCTCCAACTCCGTGAAAGTGAGGAGATACATCTCCAGCTTTTCCCTGTGCAAAAATATGTACTGTACCAGGATATTCATTTTCTAAAAAGCCAGCAGCATAACCTTTATTATCAGAAGACACCTTCACATTGTCATTTCCAATAGCTGTAGCATGCACTCCAAACCAATTTATTGTACCAAGTACTTTTCCTTCTTTTGAATCAACCTGCATTAAATACATCCTTCGATCTAAAGCCTGCGCACTATCAGCTTTTCTTGCTTTATTTTCCAAGTTACAATTATAAGCTTTTAAAGATCTATTCCATGCTACATCTACACTAGCATCGAAAGCTTTCTCTTTATAACTTAATTTCGCTAACACTTTGTTTTTATACGCTGCAAGAATCGATTTTACTATAGCAGCAACAAAGGCATTCCTTATTTCCTTACTAAAGCCTGGTGTTGTAAAAGAATAATAAGCATACTCAGAAAACCCACCTGGACCTGAATGCGTATGCTGAGCTGTCAACATTAAATTACGTTCTCTTAATTTTAGTTTAGATTCATGCCTCTTCAAACGCAGCAAAACCTCCCTTCTAACCCCAGGTGTAATAAAAGCCATTTCTACATTAACAAACACCAAACAATCTTCATTAAGCTCTATAGCCACAGCACGAGCATACAACGCAGTCTCTTTTTCTTTGACTCTATTCTCCCACATTCCATACCCCATCATTCCAACTTCTAGTTTGGGATATTGCACAGCTATTTTGGAAAAACCTATACGATACATAACCTTAAACTTCTAATACTCTTGAAAGTTATGGTAAATCTCTTCATAAAAAAAGTCTCGTACAAAATTTACGCCTTCTCTACAAGCTCTTTTAACATTTGATTCATTTGAATAAAACCTTCTCTTGTTTTTGAATTCAACTGCCTTTTAAACAATGGGACTAATACCCCTTTAAACTCTTCGTTTTGAATAAAGGTTGTCGTTCCATCATTATTCTCAATTAATCTAAAATGATGCTTACCATCAAACAGCCCTCTAAAAAACAAGTGCCCTAACCAAGTTAACTCTTTCTCCTCTTGATAAGTCAATACCTCGGGGCTAAAAATCATTGGTTTAGAACCTGGCGCCTGAATCAAGACTTCTATTTTCTGGCCTTCAACCACAGCTCCTGTTAACCTCTGAATAAAAGGATTCCATTGGGAATAGTTTTTAAAATTTGAGAAAATAGACCACACTTTTTGAGGCGTAGCGTCAATAATAATTTTTGTTTTGATTTCAAATGCCATAGTTGTTAGTTTTAAGGATAATATTATTGTTATTGTTATAGTTAATAGATAATGCATCACTCTTTTATTTAACAACACAAATATCTCCCCTTAAAATTCATTTCCACTTGACATTTATCAAGGAATCAAGAAAACTGCTTTTTTCTTATTCGACTGAAAGTTTCTGGCGTCATCCCTAACATTGAAGCGATATATTTTAAAGGCACCTGATTAAAAAGCATCTTATTTTTCTCAAAGAAAAAATGATAACGTTCTTCGGCAGTCATAGAAAGATGAGTATAAATTCGATCTTCCATCATTCCAAAACACCTCACAATAAACAACTTTTCTAATACATGCCACTTTGGAATCACCTCGCCTAACTTTTGATAATCCTCAACAGCAATAGAGTATATCTCAGAGTCCACCAATGCTTGAATATTCCACCTCGAAACATCTCTAAAAATAAAACTTGATAAGTCTGTAATAAAATACCCTTTAGACGAAATCCATTGTGTGACTTCTCGATCCTCTTCATCGACATAAACACGCATTAGCCCATCTTGCACAAAACTTAAAGCATTTGATAACTGCCCTTCTTTTAAGAAAAACTCACCCTTCTTAATCTTTTCTAACTTAAAGAACGAACTAATTATTTCAAGCTCTCCAGCTTCCACTACTCCGAAATAGGATTTAATATACTCTTCTAATTCGTTTTTCATAACTTTTTCAAAACTAATCTCAAATCTAAAACTACAAAAAACAAAAGCCTGTTGCAATATTCACAACAGGCTTTCTATTTTTATTTTAAGCAACTACTTAAAAGCAGTACTCATTCTTTTCGATTAATGACAAAGCAACTCTTTGACGAGCTTCTTTAACGTTAAATGGCTCATGCTTAGTAAAACGTTTTAATCCCATCATCATCATTTTTAACTCATCTCCTTCAGCAAATGAGAATAATGCATCTTTACCAGCTTTATTGATCAAATCAGCTGCATCATATAAGTAAATACGCATCATATCTAACTCATTTTGAGCAGCAGCTTCACCTTTTATAGCAACAACTTTCTCAGCTCTTAACAATGCCGATTCAGCTACGTAGATATAGTTAATAATATCAGCACAGTTCATCACAATTTCTTGCTCTTTAGCTAATTTCTCTCCAACTTTTTGAGCTGCACTTCCTGCAACCATCAATAACGCCTTTTTAAAGTTCGTGATGTATTTTCTCTCAGCTGCAAATAATGCTGTATCAGGAGCTCCAAAATCTGGAATTCCCATTAACTCTTTTCCGATAGCCATTGCAGGTCCCATCAAATCAATTTGACCTTTCATTGCTTTCTTCAAAATCATTGTAACTGTTAACAAACGGTTAATCTCGTTTGTCCCTTCGAAAATACGGTTAATTCTAGAATCTCTATACGCTCTTTCAATTCCTGTTTCAGCAGAGTATCCCATTCCTCCATGGATTTGAACACCTTCATCAACTACATAATCTAAGGCCTCAGAACCAATCACTTTTAAGATTGCACATTCAGGAGCAAACTCCTCAATACCTTTTAAAGTAGCTTGTTCTTTATCCATTCCTCCATCAATTAATGCTTGAATAGCATCATCAATATTTTGAGAAGCTCTATATGTAGCTGCTTCTGCAGTCCAGATTAAAGTTGCTTGCTGTGCTAATTTATGACGGATTGCTCCATACTTAGAAATTGGACGTGTAAACTGCTCTCTTTCATTTGCATATTTAACTGAATCAGAAATCGCAACTTTAGAACCACCAATACAAGCTCCTGCTAATTTGATTCTACCAATATTTAAGATATTTACTGCAATCTTAAACCCTTGCTCTCTTTCATATAACATGTTCTCTACAGGAACTTTAACGTTATTAAAGAAAACTTGACGTGTTGAAGAACCTTTAATCCCCATTTTCTTTTCTTCTGGGTTTAAAGAGATCCCTTCTGAATTAGCTTCAATTAAGAAAGCTGTTAATTTCTCATCATCTCCAATTTTAGCGAAAACAGTAAATAAATCAGCAAATCCACCATTCGTAATCCACATCTTTTGCCCATTGATGATATAATGCTTTCCATCTTCTGTTAACTCAGCCTTCGTTTTTCCTGAGTTAGCATCAGACCCTGCACTAGGCTCAGTTAAACAATAAGCAGCTTTCCACTCACCAGAAGCTAACTTAGGAATATACTTTGCTTTTTGCTCAGCATTTCCATAATATAATAAAGGTAAAGTTCCTATTCCTGTGTGAGCAGCATATGCTACTGAAAAAGAATGTCCACTACCTAGAGCTTCTGTAGCCAACATAGATGTTTTAAAGTCAACACCCATTCCTCCTAAATCTTCAGGAACTGACAAACCTAACAAACCTAACTCTCCTGCTTTTTCCATCAAAGAAGGAACTAATGTTGGATTTGATTGACTGTCTATCTCATCGAAATGTTGTTTTACCTCATTATTGATAAAATCTTTACACATTTGAGCAATCATTTGCTGCTCTTCTGACCATTGTTCTGGCGTAAAAATATCTTTAGCTTCAACGTCTTTAACTAAAAACTCTCCACCTTTAATAGCATTTAATTTTTCTTTAGTTTCCATTTTTTATTATTTATTTACTCCCAACCTCTTAATTCTTTACAAGCATCTAAAAACTTCATACAAGAATTAATCTGTGTTTCATTTATACTAAACCTTAACGACAGTTTAAAATTTTCGATTGCCGTTTCTATATTCCCTTTTTGTTGATTCAACATTCCCAGATAAAAGTAGATATCGGCATCTTCTTTATTCCTCAATGTTTTAGCCTTATTTAATAAGTTTTCAGCTTCATCAAATCTATTCTCTTTTATAAGAATTAAAGCATACTCCCTATAAACAGGGAAAAAACTTTCATCGATGCCTAACGCTTTGACATAACATTCTTCAGCTTTTTCATTTTTCCAAGAATGATAATAAAGCTTTCCTAATTCGTGATATGTTTCAGGCTGATCAGGATAAGCTCTAAGGAGCTCTTCTATTTTCGGAACTGCTCTTTCATAGTACTTATCCTTTATATCAATTGACAACAAATACAACTGCTCCTTAAACCTAGCAAAAGCAGGAGTTATATTCAGGCTATCATGTTCTTTTAAACTGTCCATTTCTTTTATTTTAAGAACTCAAAGATTCCGCAAGCACCTTGACCTGTCCCAACACACATCGTTACAGCTCCATATTTTTGCTCTCTTCTTCTCATCTCATTAAATAGCTGAACTGATAATTTAGCTCCTGTACATCCTAGTGGGTGACCTAAAGCAATTGCACCACCATTCACGTTTACTACGTCAGGATTAATGTCTAATTCTTTCAATACAGCAACAGATTGCGATGCAAACGCCTCGTTTAACTCTATTTGCTCTAAATCATTTAATGACAACCCAGCTTTTTTCAACGATTTTGGAATAGCTAATGCTGGTCCCATCCCCATAATACGAGGCTCTAAACCTACAACACTATAATCAACTAATCTTGCGATTGGCTCTACACCTAATTCTTTTACCATCTCTTCACTCATCACCATCACGAAAGCAGCTCCATCAGATGTTTGAGATGCATTACCAGCAGTTACTGTTCCTCCTTGAGCAAAAACAGGTCTCAACTTCGCTAAAGCTTCAACGGTAGTACCTTTACGAGGTCCTTCATCCGTATCTACCACATAACTTCTCTCTGCACGCTTTCCATTTTCATCCAAATAAGTTTCATTCACAGTAATTGGAACAATATCATCTTTAAATGTTCCATTTTCTATTGCAGCCAATGCTTTCATTTGAGAATTATAAGCAAACTCATCTTGCATTTCTCTTGTAATATTATAATCCTTAGCTACTGCCTCTGCTGTCAATCCCATTCCCCAGTACCATTCTGGATCTTTTTTACCTACTTCTGCATTTGGAACTAATCTCCATCCTCCAAAAGGTATTGGAGACATCGTCTCAACTCCTCCTGCAATAATACAATCAGCTTGTCCTGCTTCAATTTGAGCAGCTGCCAACGCAATTGTTTGTAACCCAGAAGAACAATAACGGTTAACAGTCATTCCTGGAACCTTCTCATTGTCCAATCCCATTAAAGAGATCATTCTTCCTATATTCAGACCTTGCTCGGCCTCAGGTGTTGCATTTCCAACAATTACATCATCAATTCTGCTATGATCTAATTGGGGAAAATCTTTCATTAAATGTTTGATTACATCAGCTGCTAAATCGTCAGCTCTTGTAAATCTAAATGCTCCTCTTGGGGCTTTTCCTACAGCGGTTCTGTATCCGCCTACTATATATGCTGTTTTCATTTTTTTATTTTTTTATAAAAAACGTTTTGCGTAAATGCGTTTTGCGTTTCTTAGTTATTTCATTGAGTGAATTAATTTGTAAATCATCTTTTGAATTTTATCTATTCGATTTAATTCTTTAGAAATTTTATTCAGGTCAACAAAACCTAATTTTGAACTTACAATTAATTGAGACTCTACCTCACACATTGAAGCTGCTGTGATTCCCAAAAAGTGAACAAATTCACCTTTATTATTTCTTCCCGCACCTTCAGCGATATTACTAGAAACTGAAATTGAAGCTCTCCTCATCTGTTGAACCAAGCCAAATACTTCTGCTTTAGGAAAATTATTTGTAATCTGATATACCTCTACAGAAGACTCTACCGCTTCTTTCCATACATTTAGATCTTTATAATTATTCATGCAGAACTCTTTTTAACTTATTGCGCAATACGACTTTCGCACTACGAATTAAACGTTTAATTACGTAATACTTTACCTGTTTGTAATATACTTTGAATTCTTTCTAAAGTCTTTTTCTCAGCACAAAGCTCTAAGAAAGCTCTTCGTTCTAAATCCAATAGATATTGTTCTGACACCTCAGTTGGCTGTGATAAATCACCTCCACAAAGTACATAACCTAATTTTTCAGAAATAACCTGGTCATGCTTAGACATATAGTTTCCACTCATCATTGAATGTGCTCCTACATAAACAATACCTAGTCCTTCTTTTCCTAGAACTTTGATATCAGTTCTTTGAGCTTGTTGTTGATACCCTTTATTAGCCATCATTAAACATGATTGCTTAGCATAAGCTAATTGATGAGCTCTAGACACAACTACTTCATCTTGGCCTTTTCTTAAGTACCCTAATTCAAATGCTTCATAAGCAGAAGTAGCCACTTTCGCTTGCCCTACAGTTAAGAATTTATTTCTTAGTGTATTTGTTCTAATATCTCCTTCACTAAACTCATCTGATGTTCTCAAAGCAAACTCCTTAGTTCCTCCACCACCAGGTATCAATCCTACTCCAAACTCTACTAATCCAATATACGTTTCAGCATTTGCGATAACTTTATCTGCATGTAAACATAGCTCACATCCACCTCCTAAAGTCATACCATGCGGTGCTACTACTACAGGAATATTAGAGTAACGTGCTCTCATCATTGTATTCTGGAAAGCTCTAATTGCATAATCTAACTCATCATACTCTTGCTCTACAGCCATCATAAAGATCAACCCTACATTAGCACCTACTGAGAAGTTCTCTCCTTCATTAGAGATTACTACACCTTTATATTTAGCATCAGTTTCTGCCATATCAATTGCTTTATTGATACCAGCTAAAACCTCACCTCCAATAGTATTCATCTTACTGTGGAACTCTACATTTAAGATTCCATCTCCTAAATCAATAATTGATGTATCTGAGTTACTCCAAACAGTATTCGTTTCTTTTAAGTTAGCAATACTTAAAATTTCTTCAGTTCCAGGGATTACGATATACTCTTTAGTATTTACATCATAATACTTACGCATTCCATCTTCTACTTTGTAGAATGACGTTATTCCAGCATCTTTCATATCATATACAAACTGAGCTGGTTTCATCCCCATTTCTTCCATAGTTTGGATTACTTTTTCAAACCCAATTGCATCCCAAGTCTCAAATGGTCCCATTTCCCATCCAAATCCAGCTTTCAATGCATCATCAATTCTGTAAGTCTCATCAGATATTTCTGGAATTCTATTAGTGACATACTGGAATACACCTGTAAATACCTTTCTATAGAACTCACCTGCCTTATCTTTACCTGAGAATAAAATTTTTGTTCTTGCTTTTAGACCTTCAGCTTGTTTAGCTGCATCTAAAGTTGCAAACTTCACCTTAGATTTTGGTCCATACTCTAATGTTTCTAAATTTAACTCAAGAATCGTTTTCTTACCATTTTCATCTTTAGCCTTCTTATAGAACCCTTGTCCTGACTTACTTCCTAGCCAGTTATTTTCTAACATCGTAGCTACGAAAGAAGGTATATTAAACACACTATTTCTTTCATCATCTGGACAATTGTCTTTGACTCCATTAGCAACATGTACCAAGGTATCTAACCCTACAACATCACAAGTACGGAATGTAGCAGATTTTGGTCTCCCCATTACTGGCCCTGTTAACTTATCAACTTCACCAACAGTTAACCCCATCTCTGTAACAGTATGGAATAAATCTTGAATTGCAAACACTCCAACTCTATTTGCAATAAATGCAGGAGTATCTTTACATAATACTGTAGACTTCCCTAAAATTTTAGAACCATAATCCATCAAGAAATCAACTACAGCTGGATCAGTTTTAGGTGTAGGTATAATCTCTAATAACTTTAAATAACGAGGAGGGTTAAAGAAGTGTGTTCCTAAAAAGTTCTTTTGGAAATCTTCGCTTCTTCCTTCCAACATCATGTGAATAGGAATTCCTGAAGTATTAGAAGTAATTAAAGTTCCTGGCGTTCTGTATTTCTCCACATTTTCGAAAACAATTTTCTTTATGTCTAAACGCTCAACAACAACTTCTATCACCCAATCACAATCACTAATCTTGCTCATATCGTCAGTCATATTACCAGTAGTAATACGCTTTGCAAAACTTTGACTGTAAATTGGAGAAGGCTTAGACTTTAATGCCGCTTTTAAAGCTCCATTAACAATGCTATTTCTAGCAGCTTTGTTTGTTGAATCTTCGGCTTCTTTTGGTACAATATCCAATAACAACACTTCACAACCAACGTTTGCGAAATGACATGCTATTGCTGACCCCATTACACCTGAGCCTAATACTGCAACTTTCCTGATGTTTCGTTTCATTTGTTTTTCTTTTAGTTTACAACCGACAACTTATTTATCGATTTCATTATTATTAAAAATGTTATTTCTATCTATAATCTGATTCAACTTACCTAAAACCTCAAAAGTCTTTTCCAAATCTTCTCTTGGAATCTCCCCTTGAACTTTCTCATTGAACTTCAGCACTGAGGATATAGCCTGATTTCTCATATCTTGTCCTAAATCTGTTAAAAAAAGGCGAACCATTCTTCGATCATTCTCATCAACTTTCTTATAAATCACTCCTTTTTCTTCTAACGACTTAATCATTCGAGTTAAACTTCTAGACTCCATTCCCATCTTTGGTGCTAACTTCGTTGAAGGCGTTCCTTCTTTTGTATCTATATTCAACAAAGTATAACCTATTGCCATTGACCCCCCATATTTAGCGGCTTCTATATTATACATCCTTGATATATTAAACCAAGCCCATCTGATATGAAAATCTATCGTTTCTTCAGGTTTCATTCCCCACTTATCTTTTTTGATTGTTACGAATATAATAAAATATGTTATGCATGCATAATATTTTAAAAAAAAGTTATGCACGCATACTATAATTAACATTTCTTAATACTTTTTATGAGTTAACCTACTCGTTTTCAACCAAAAGAAAAACTAACTTTGTTGCCTAAAGTGATTGTTATGTTAAAAATGTGGAATACTAGGTATAAAGAACAAGAATTTGCTTATGGTAAAGAACCTAATCAATTCTTTAAACAACAACTAGACTTACACCTACCAAATCAGACCATGCTTTTTCCAGCTGAGGGCGAAGGTAGAAATGCCGTTTATGCTGCAACTAAAGGACATCAAGTTTATGCATTTGACATTAGTATTGAGGGTAAAAACAAAGCTCTAGGCTTAGCAAAGGAAAACAATACTAAAATTGATTATCAGGTGGGACAGCTTCAAGAGCTCAACTACACTAATGAATCTTTTGATATTATAGTTTTGATATATGCTCACCTTCCAATGACAATAAAAGAAGATTTTTACAACAGACTTATCAAGTTACTAAAACCAAATGGCCATATTATATTGGAGGGATTTAGCAAAAAACATTTAGCATACAGCACTAAAAATCCTGAAGTTGGCGGACCTAAAAATATTGATATGTTATTTTCAAAAGAAACAATAACAAAGGACTTTTCAACTCTAAAAACTATCTTTTTTGAAGAAACAGATACTGTTTTAAAAGAGGGTAAATTTCACAATGGAAAAAGTGCTGTAGTCCGCTATATTGGGAAAAAGTAATCCCACACAATAAAGGTTATTTAAACAAGTGAATCGAGTTTTGGATTTCACTCTTGCTTTTTAGATGCTTAAGCGCATAAGCTTTTGCTTGGGTTTGCATAGTCTCAAATTGCTTGTCACCCATCTCAACAAAACGTTCAATTTCTTTAGCAAACAAGCCTCGTTCTAAAGGCAAATTAACCCCTATTCCTAACTCCTTTAATTTTTTCCATGGAGTGTTATTACTAACCAATATTGGACGTCCATGCGTTAACGCTTCAGCTATGGAATGTCCATAATTTTCATTTAAACTCGTGCTTACCAAAAGGTGATACTTCTGGTACAATTTAGCGACTTCTATAGGTGGTAAACCACCTTTAAATTCTACTTGTATTGTTGATGGAAAGCTTTCTATAATTTGCTTACATTCTTCATAATACAATTCATCTTCTAGTGGACCAACAATCGCTACCTCTATTGCTACTGTTTGACTCAACTTTTTTAACTCTGAAAGAAAAAAATGTACATTTTTAATTGGTACAACTCTACCAACCATAATCATTCTCAATGAATCTTTTTCCTTTTTTATTGGCACAAATCTTTCAGTAACTAAGGTTAAATTGTTTGCGATCTTAATCTCTGTACTTCGACCAAATACAGACTGAATTTCTTTCTTTTCTATCTCAGAACTTGCATGCCATATAACATTTTTGTACAAGTTCATTGATTTTGCAAACGATAAAAAAATCTTTTTCTTAGAAGACTTGATTGCCAATGATTCTTTACCCAACATGCCTCTTGGAGCTACCACTATTGAATGTTTTTTTCTAAACAGAATCAATGGTAATAACGTAAATCGAGAAGAGAACAAACTATTCAAATAAATTTTAAAAGGCTGAATCTTTTTTACTTCTCTCTTTATACGTTTTTTAGTTGTATCCACTGGAGGTAAATACAAAACATTTACCCCATTTTGATTTAACCATTCGCCTCCTTTTATTTCTGATAATTTTTCACCATCAATATCAATATTTGAAGTAATCACGTAAAAGTCAAACTCCTCTTTTAAGCTCTCAACCAAATTATAAACAGAACGAATTGGACCTCCAGCTTTATAAGCTGGAACATACCAATCAATAAAAACAACTATTCTAGGTTTTTGATTCACTTTGCTAAGGTAAGAATTTTAGCAACCTAAAGACATATGTTCAGCTGTTTAGGCGACACCTTTTACTACAAACCTGCTCTAGATTATGAGAAACTAGGGAAAATACTTTTTCAAAGCTCTCATTCATTCTCTTGCTTCAACTAACATTCGCCCGTGTATAAACTACCTAGCAGAACTTATTCAGCATTAAGAAAATCATTTACTTTTATTC
This sequence comes from Bacteroidia bacterium, assembly GCA_030426105.1. Taxonomy (GTDB): domain Bacteria; phylum Bacteroidota; class Bacteroidia; order Flavobacteriales_D; family Parvicellaceae; genus S010-51. Next base: position 14,570 of record JAUHZI010000087.1, read on the forward strand.
TTTACAAAAAAGTTTAGTGTAAACGCAATAATAATGGCCAAAACGAATAAGTTTAAAGAGAATACAACTACCAACAAAAAAAAGAGTCCGAAGAATTCTTCT
>JAUHZI010000255.1 GCA_030426105.1 Bacteroidia bacterium
TGGTGTTTTGTCAACTGATGGAGTCCCTATGGGGCAATATGTGTTTAATTATATCCTAAATGCCACCCAACCTTGCATTGCTGATACAGCTGAGCTAGAAGTCGATGTGTTTGAATATCCGTCTGTTAATTTTTTTACAGTTGATACATTGGGATGTGCTCCATTTGAAAGCACGTTTATTAACCATAGTACAAATTTATTGAATAGTATATGTGTGTGGGACTTTGGTAATGGAAATAGTATTGTAAGTTGTGATACAGTATCTGTAATTTATGATGAAGGAAATTATGACGTTTCTTTAACTATTATTAATGAAGGAGGTTGTGCTGATAGTTTGATTTTTTCAAATCTTGTAGAGGTGTACGATTGGCCAGTTGCTAGTTTCCATGCTTCTTCAGAACGAGTTTATTTAGATAACCCAAATGTAGAGTTTAGCAATACTTCTTTTAATTATTCGTCTAGTTATTGGAGTTTTGGAGATGGAGAAAACTCTTCAGAAATAAGTCCTTCACATAGTTTTCCTTTTGGTGAATCTGGTAGTTACAATGTCGTTTTAACAGTCAAAAATCAAATCGGCTGTGAAGATTCAACGTCTATTGTAGTTGAAACACTTGATCGATTACTGTTCTACGTTCCTAATTCATTTACACCAGATGGTAACGGAGTTAATGAACTGTTTGCACCTGTTATGACAGCAGGTTTTGATCCTAATGAATTTCTATTTGAAATATATGATCGATGGGGTAAATTGTTATTTACAACAAATACTCCGAATGAAGGATGGGACGGTGTCTCTAATGGAGAGGTGGTTCCAAATGGTACCTACACTTGGAAAATGACATTAAAAGATTTGTATGAAAACAAGTTAATAGAACATTATGGGCATGTGTCTATAGTTAGATAATTCATAGTCTAAGAATTTAATATTTCCATTTGTTAGCAACCCGAACTAATGATAACATTATAGGCACCTCAATCAAAATGCCTACTACTGTTGCTAAAGAAGCTCCTGAATTGAGACCAAATAAAGCTATTGCAATAGCTACAGCTAATTCAAAGAAATTACTAGCGCCAATCATAGCAGAGGGAGCGCAAACACTATGTTTTAAATTAAAATATTTTCCTAATCCCCATGTTAGAAAGAAAATAAAATAAGTTTGGATAGTTAAAGGAATGGCAATAAGGATAATGGTAAGAGGTTGTGCAATTATTGTGTTTCCTTGAAAAGCAAAAATAAAAACTAAAGTAGATAATAAAGCTATTATTGAAAGCGGTTTAAGACGCTTTAAGAATATAGATTTGAACCATGTAGCTCCTTTAATCTTTATTAATAAGCGATTGGAAATGTATCCAGTGACAAGTGGGAAAACGACAAAAATTAAAATTGAGGAAAAAAGTGTTTTATAGGGTAATCCAACGGAATCACTAACTGCTATACCAAAAAAATCAAATAGAAATGCAATTATTGGGATAAAGGCAACTAGTAGAATAAGATCATTGACCGAAACCTGTACTAAGGTGTAGTTAGCGTCTCCATCAGTAAGATAGGACCAAACAAAAACCATCGCAGTACATGGAGCAGCGCCTAATAAGATAGCACCTGCTAGATATTGTTCAGCTTCTTCAGGGGTAATCCAAGTTTGATAAAGGAAATAAAAAAAGATATAGGCAAATAATGCCATTGTAAAAGGTTTTACTAGCCAATTTATTGTTAGTGTAATCCATAAACCTTTAAGGTTTTTAGAAATATTTCTAATTGATGAAAAATCTATTTGAACCATCATAGGGTAAATCATTAACCAAACTAATATAGCCACAGGTATGTTTACAGAACCAATATTCAAATGGCTTAAATTAATGAATAGTTTCGGAAAGAAGTTCCCCAATAGGATTCCTAGTAGTATGCATAGGCTAACCCATAATGTTAAGAATCTTTCAAAAAATCCGATTTTTTTAGGTTTGCTATTCATTATGAATTGATTGCTGAAAATACATAAAATAGTTCTGTGGCAATTTCTATTGAACGTTCATCATACATTTTAGCTTCTAAAGCTGTGTTGTCAAATGCCTTAGGGTCTTCATATCTAATAGGAATTCTTGCTTCAGCACCAGGAATAAAAGGGCAGTTTTCATCAGCATGAGAACAGGTCATTATAGCAGCGAAATTAGAAGTTGGATTGGAAATGTCATCAAATAACTTTGAGAATAGGCTTAATGGAGTAGATGAGGAGTCCCATTTAACTGTGTAAATGGGATTTTCCTCTTTACTATCTTTTACAACTTCAAAACCAAATCGAATAATAGAGGCTACAGCTCTATAATTAAAAGCAGTTACTTCAACCCCTCCAGAATAGCTGTTAATTGGGATATTAAAATAGTTCGCAGCTACTTGTGCCCAAAGTTGTGAGAATTGACTTCTTCTAGAGTTGTGAGTGCAAATAAAACTTAAGTTAACTTCTTTATTTTTAGCAACTTTATTGTTGATATAATCAATTAATACTTGAAGTTCATTTTTTCTGTTTTTTGAGATACTCTTTGAATCTAATTTTGAAATAATAGTTTGAAGTTGATTTGTCATGACTTATTTTTTTTAGCAACAACCAGAACCTGGTGCACACGAATTATCAGTAATTGAAGCTAAGTTCTTTTTAATTTTTTCTACAGGAATTCCGCAATTATCTTTTGCTAAACAATCTGTAGCTTTTGAAGTTAAAACAAAACGTGTTCCATCAAAAGAAATTCCATATTTTTCGATTGTAACACCTTGATACTCGACTTCAATTTCTTCATCTGTTAATCCTAGTTGAGTTTCTGACAACTCAATAATACTAACAAGTTTTTTGGGGTGAAGGCGATGATCGTAATCATTTGCTTCCCACAGTTGGAAGTTGACAACGTTCTCATTTCGAAGTGTCCCTCCACAATCTATGAATCGTTTAT
>JAUHZI010000256.1 GCA_030426105.1 Bacteroidia bacterium
CCTTCTACATCCAATGTAGCGGCAGGGTCTGTTGTTCCAATACCAACGTTACCATTATCTTCGATAACGAAACGATCTGTTTGAGTTGAGCCATCTAGTCCTCCCCAAATACTGAACTGATTATTGTCACCTCCTAGTGCAACATTATATGATCTAAGTTCCCAATGAACATCTGTTCCACTTGTTTCTGTTATTCTAAATGTAGTCGGGTCACTTCCTGTCGATAGCTCTAAGTCATTAGTGGTTGAGTTTACACCAATAGAAACCCTTCCCATTGTAAAAATATTATCATTGATATCATCTGGATCAGATGTAGATCCCACTTCATACCAATCTTCATCAGCATTTCCGCTATTATCAGTTATGTTTATCCAAGCGGTTCCATTCCAGTAGTAAAATCCTTCTCCTGAAGTAACGTTGGTGTTGTATACTAATAACGATGTGGCTGGAGTTGTTACAGGAGCAGCAGTACTTAAGTCAATAATGTTTACTCGGGGGATTAACATCCCTTTGTCTGTTGCACTAATATCTATAATAGAGGAAGCATCAGGTGTAGCTCCAGTGGTATTGACCCCTACATTCTGGGCATAACCACTTAAAAGCGAAAAAAGAAAACATATAGAGCTGTATGCTAGATAGTTGTATATTTTCATCTTTGGGAAATCTATTGTTGTTGGTTAAGATAGCAAAGGTATTAAAATAAAAAGAGATATTAATCTTATTAACTATTTCTTAAGTTCTATAAAAGAAAAAGCCTTGTCATATGACAAGGCTTTTAAAAGATTAAAGGTTAAATTCTTTTTTGATTATATCTACAAAGTTAAGCTCTTCCCATGGGAATAATTTAACGTCTAGTGTAGTTTCTTTCCCTTCTGGACTGGTAAATGTTTTTGAAACAACTTTTGTTTCTCTTCCCATATGTCCATATGCAGCAGTTTCAGAATAAATAGGTGTTCTTAAATTGAAACGTTTTTCTATAGCGTATGGTCGCATATCGAAAATTTCAGACAGTTTTTGAGCAATTTCTCCATCTGTTAAATCAACTTTAGACGTACCGTAGGTTGAAACGTATAATCCTACTGGCTTAGCTACTCCAATAGCATAAGCTACTTGAACTAAAATTTCATCAGAAATACCCGCTGCAACAGCATTCTTAGCTATATGTCTAGTAGCATAAGCTGCTGATCTATCTACTTTACTAGGATCTTTTCCTGAAAAAGCACCTCCTCCGTGAGCTCCTTTTCCTCCATAAGTATCAACAATAATTTTTCTTCCTGTTAAACCTGTGTCTCCATGTGGCCCTCCAATAACAAATATACCAGTTGGGTTTATATGGTATTCAATCTCATCGTTAAATAAAGCTTGGATATTAGCAGGCAATAAAGCTTTAACTCTAGGGATTAAAATGTTAACGATATCTTTTTTGATTTTAGCTAGCATGTTAGCTTCCGTATCAAAATCGTCATGTTGAGTTGAAACTACAACAGCATCTATTCTAGATGGCTTGTTATCATCATTGTACTCAATTGTAACTTGGGCCTTAGCATCAGGTCTTAAGTAAGAAATTTCTTTGTTTTCTCTTCTTAATTCAGCAAGTTCTTTCAATAGTAAATGAGAAATTTCAAGGGCCAATGGCATATACGTCTCAGTCTCGTTAGTAGCATAACCAAACATCATACCTTGGTCACCTGCTCCTTGTTCTTCCTTTACAGTTCTTTCAACACCTTGGTTAATATCTGCAGATTGTTCATGAATAGCAGAGAAAACTCCACATGAGTTCCCATCAAACATATATTCACTTTTAGTGTATCCAATTTTGTTGATTACTTCTCTAGCAATTGATTGGACATCTAAATATGCTTTTGATTTTACTTCTCCAGCTAGAACAACCTGTCCTGTTGTTACCAAAGTTTCACAAGCAACTTTTGATTCAGGATCAAAAGCCAAAAAATTATCAATTAGAGCATCTGAAATTTGGTCAGCCACTTTGTCTGGATGTCCTTCTGAAACAGACTCTGATGTAAATAAATAAGACATTACTTAATGTTGTTTAATAGTTGTTATATAAAATCTTTTAGAGGAAAGTTAAGTTAGGAGTTGCAAATCTAATCAAGATAATTTTAGCATTTTTTCTTGTGGTTGCAATCAGCCAAATTTTTCCACTAAACTTAAAAATCTCTGCGAAAGTAAAAAAATAAATTTAACTATAAATGATTTATTTGGTTAGTTTTTTGAAGATGCTTTCTAAATCTTCCTTTTCTTGGGTCATCTCAAGTATTAATATGTCTTTCTCTTGAGCAATTTTAGCAATATGTTTTCTCAAATCATTTTTATTTGAAGTTTCGAAAAACCAAGTGTTATTTTCAAAATGTTTAGCTGTTGTTTCTTTATCTGTAAAGTTTTTTGGAATAATCTCAGAATCAAAAGTCACTTTTATAAGTTGTTTGTCTGCTTTATTACTTTTGATAGAGTTTATTTGGTCGTTAGCAACAATGTTTCCTTCATTGATAATAATAATTCTATCGCAAATAGCTTCGACTTCTTGCATTATATGAGTGGAAAGTAATACTGTTTTATCTTTAGCAAATGATTTGATTAGTGCTCGAATTTCAACAAGTTGATTAGGGTCTAAACCACTTGTAGGTTCGTCTAAGATAAGGACTTCAGGGTCGTGTAACATCGCTTGGGCAAGTCCAACTCTTTGTCTATAACCTTTAGATAAAGTCTCTATTTTTTTGTTTTGTTCTTTTTCTAAACCAACTGAAACAATCATTTCTTTAACACGTTCTTTAGGGGATTGAATTTTATGTAATTTAGCTAGAAATAATAAGTACTCTTTAACATACATGTCAGTATATAAAGGGTTGTGCTCAGGTAAATAACCAACTCGTTTTTTTACCTCGATTGGTTTTTCTATAGTGTCTATTC
>JAUHZI010000257.1 GCA_030426105.1 Bacteroidia bacterium
TTTCTTCACCATCCAACATAGAAACTTGTAATTGACAACTTCTCATTGCTGTTCCGTCTACATGAACAGTACAAGCTCCGCATTGTGCTATTCCACAACCGAATTTAGTTCCTACCATATTGAGTTCATCTCGTAAAACCCACAACAATGGTGTATCAGCATCTGCCTTAAAGGACACCGACTTTCCGTTAATATTTAATGTATAATTTGGCATTTTGGCTAATTTTTGTTTGTCTCGTGTAAGTTACAAAAAATATAAATGCCTGTTTGTTAATGAAGTCCTTTTAAGATAATTTTAAATAAAAAGAGAGGCATATGCCTCTCTTTTTCTATTTATTTTCTAAAAACGTCCTTACGTTTTTCTCTATTCTCTCGAGTACGTTTTCGGTATTTGCCTTTATAAAATTCTCTCCTGTTATTTGCTCGTATAGCTCAATATATCTATTTGAGATTTCAATAACTTTTTCATCAGACATTTCAGGAATTTCTTGTCCTTCTTTTCCTTGAAAACCATTTTCAATTAACCATTGACGTACAAATTCTTTTGATAATTGTTTTTGCTTTTCTCCTTTTTCTTGACGTTCTGCATATCCATCAGCATAGAAATAACGAGAAGAATCTGGTGTATGGATTTCATCAATCAATACAATTTTACCGTCTTTAGTTTTTCCGAATTCATATTTAGTATCTACTAAAATCAACCCTCTTTTAGCTGCTAACTCGGTACCTCTTTTAAACAATTTTCTAGTATAGTCTTCTAAGACTAAATAATCTTCTTCTGAAACAATTCCTTTAGCTAAAATGTCTTCACGAGAAATGTCTTCATCATGCTCTCCATTATCTGCTTTGGTAGATGGTGTAATAATTGGCTCTGGGAACTTATCGTTTTCTTTCATTCCTTCTGGCATTGCTACCCCACAAAGTGTTCTTTTTCCTGCTGCATATTCACGAGCTGCATGCCCCGATAAATATCCACGGATAACCATTTCTACTTTAAAAGGTTCACATAAATGACCTACTGCTACGTTTTCATCTGGATTTGCTAATAACCAATTCGGAACAATATCAACTGTATCGTTCATCATTTTTGTAGCAATTTGGTTTAAAATTTGTCCTTTAAAAGGTATTTGACGCGGTAAAATTACATCGAAAGCGGAAAGTCTATCAGAAGCAATCATTACCAACAACTCATCATTGATATTATAAACTTCTCTTACTTTTCCTTTATAAACTTCTTTTTGTCCTTGAAACTGGAAGTTTGTTTCGTTAATTGTATTCATTGTATGTTGTTGTGTTGTTGCCAGCAAATGTAAACTAATCACTAAATACTGACAACTAAAAACTACTCCGTTTCTATACTTTTATAAGCTGTAATAATTCTTTTAACTAATCGATGACGGATTACATCTTTATCGTCTAAATACACTTGAGCAATTCCTTCAATATCCTTCAAAGCCAATAACGATTCTTTTAATCCAGAAACTTGTCTTCTTGGTAAATCTATCTGACCTGGATCTCCTGTAATGATAAATTTTGCGTGCATTCCCATACGCGTTAAAAACATTTTCATTTGGTTATGGGTTGTGTTTTGTGCTTCATCTAAAATTACAAAAGCGTTGTCTAAGGTACGACCACGCATAAACGCTAATGGTGCTATTTGTATCACTCCTTTCTCTAAATGCGATTCGAGTTTTTCATGAGGAATCATATCACGAAGTGCATCATACAAAGGTTGCATATATGGATCTAGTTTTTCCTTTAAATCTCCTGGAAGAAACCCTAAATTTTCGCCCGATTCTACCGCAGGTCTTGTTAAAATAATTCGTCTTACCTCTTTTTCTTTTAATGCTTTTACAGCCAAGGCAACTGCCGTATATGTTTTTCCTGTACCTGCAGGTCCTACTGCAAATAACATATCATTCTTTTGCATTAACTCAACCATTTTACGTTGGTTATCCGTTTGCGCTTTAATTAACCTACCACTAACACCATGAACTAATACATCTTTTGCTTTACCTGACTTTCGTATTTCTTCTTCCTTACCTGTTGATGTTAAAATACGCTCAATACTATTTTCATCTAGCTTATTATACCTATTAAAGTATTTGATAAGCATTTCTAATCGCTTTTCAAATTCATTTAATAATTCAGGTTCACCAAAAATCTTAAGTTTATTTCCTCTAGCTACTATTTTTATTTTAGGAAAGAATGTTTTTAACTGAGTAATAGTGCTGTTTTGAGCTCCAAAAAAATCGTTTGGGTTGATTTCTGTTAATTCAATTACGCGTTCGTTCAAATGATAAAAGTTTTAATATTATTCACACTAAAAATAATGATTATTTTTCTTGAATTACGTAGTTTTGTTTAAAATTTCAGCATAATTTTTCACAAATTAATTAACAAACACCTAAATTAATGTCTCTTATTACATTAACTACTGATTTTGGAACGAAAGACCACTTTGTAGGTGCTGTAAAAGGGGCTATTTATTCTGAGTTGCCTGATGCAAAGATTGTTGATATTACGCATGAAATTTCTCCTTTCAACATTACTGAAACTGCTTATATTTTAAAGAATGCTTATAAAAGTTTTCCTGATAAAACGATTCATGTAATTGGTGTAGACTCAGAATTAAGTGTGGACAATAAGCATATTGCTTTAGAGTTGGACAATCATTATTTTATTTGTCCTGACAATGGATTAATTTCTATGATTGCTTCTGAAATTAATCCAACTAAAATTGTTGAAATTAATATTCACGATCGTATTGAAAGTAGTTTTCCTGTACTGGATGTTTTTGTGCAAGTAGCTTCTCATATTGCTCGTGGTGGTAGCTTAAATGTTATTGGTAGAGAGATTGAGACTTATAAAAAGATTGTTGAGATTAAACCTAAGGTAAACGAACAGCAAACTATTATCTCAGGAGG
>JAUHZI010000088.1 GCA_030426105.1 Bacteroidia bacterium
TTTGACTAAGGTGAGTACAAAATTGCCCTAGCCCACTATTTGGGCGCTTAATTTTTTCTAAATCTAAAAATATCTTAGCCATGACTAGCTAAAACTAACAAAGTTAGCTTATAAAACATTAGATCTTCTTTTTTTTTATCCCCAATAGAATATGAATAAACCATAAGATTTTATATTTTTGTTGTTAGCATTATTTTTTTGTAGAAAGGTGTAACCTTATTTTTATCTATGCGTATTGCTACTCCGCTTTATTAAAAATTTGATTTGAAAAAGATTGAAGAACATATATTTGAATTGCTTTATAAGCATGATTGCGTAACATTACCAAACTTTGGGGGATTTGTTGGGCAATATACTGGAGCTCAATTTGATGAAACCAAGAATACTTTTCTTCCTCCTTCTAAACAAATAAGATTTAATAAGCATCTAAAAAATGATGATGGGTTATTGACACATGATATTGCAAACTACCGAAAGGTTAGTTATGCTGATGCAAGCGCGTCAATTAAAGCGTATATTGAGGCATTAAAACAGGAATTAGCAACTTCTCAACGTGTTGAAATTCCTAAATTAGGAGTTCTATACATTGACAATGATAAGAGTTTAAAATTTGCTACTAAAGCACATAACTTTTCTTCTCAACACTTTGGTCTACCAACACTTAAGCCTAAAAAACTTGAAAAACAAACAACTAATGTTGTAGAGCTTACTCCAGAGACGAAGAATATCAAGGAAGAATCAACACCAGTTATCCCTATTTCAAGTACACCTCGCAAAGGGAATTATTGGTGGGCTGCAACAATTTTACTTCCCATTTTATTTTACAGTGCATGGATTCCTATGAAAACTGATTTATTAAAAGAAAATAATCAGTTTCATTACTCTGACCTAAATCCATTCACTTTCCAAAAGCATAAAAAATATCAAATACAGGAAATTCAAACTGTTGAATTCAATTCAACAGAGATTAAAAGTTTCTATGCTGAGACCATACAAAAAGTTAATCTAGATGATTCAACTTTCTTATGGGTAGACAACAGGCCAACAGTCCCCGCTGCAAAAAGAGAGACTACTTATGTTGAGACTAAACAGTTTGAAACTGAAGAAGAAGTAAAATTGACTGTTAGTTATCACCTCATTGGAGGGTGTTTTGGAAAAGAAGAAAATGCAAAGAATCTAGTTAACCAAATGAACGAACTAGGTTATCAAGCTAAAATTTTAGATCAAAACAAAGGACTATATAGAGTATCTATTGGTCAATTTAGTAAAAGAAAAACAGCTAAGAAACAAAAGGAAAAACTAAAAGCTGACTTTGATATTGGCTCTTGGATTTTGAAAAAATAACCTTAAATCAACTTAGTCATACTATCAGCATTATGATTTCATTTTCACCACCTAGGATAGACGACAAAACTATAGCAAGTGTTACAGAAGCATTAAAAAGTGGATGGATAACAACAGGTCCTAAAACTAAACAATTTGAAGAAGAAATTGCTAAATATGTAGGAGGTGATGCAGTAGTAGCTTTAAACTCTGCAACAGCTGGTTTACAATTAATCTTACATTGGTTAGGGGTCAAAGAAGGAGATGAAGTTATTGTTCCTGCTTATACTTATTGTGCTACTGCTAATGTTGTAAAACATACAGGAGCAACACCAATTATGGTAGATGTCAACAGTAGTGACTTTAACATTAATATTGATGCTGTAAAAAAAGCCATCACATCTAAAACAAAAGCCATTATACCTGTAGATATAGGAGGATTACCGATAGACTATGATGAACTTTTTGAATTGATTAAAAGTGAGGAAATTAATCAATTATTTACTCCATCTAGCCCTACTCAAAAGCAAATGGGGAGAATCACTGTAGTTTCCGATTCTGCACACTCTATTGGAGCTATATACAAAAATAGAAAAGCAGGAATGCTTGCAGACCTTTCATCTTTCTCTTTTCATGCGGTAAAAAACCTTACTACTGCGGAAGGAGGGGCTGTTGTCTTTAATGTGGCTGATAAATTTAATCACGCTGACCTACAGAAGCAATTTAAAACAAGCTCTTTGCATGGACAAACTAAAGATGCTTTTAGTAAGATGCAAGTTGGAGCTTGGCGTTACGATATAGTTGAAGCTGGCTTTAAATGTAACATGACCGATTTACAGGCTGCTATTGGTCTTGTAGAGTTAGAACGCTACGAAGAAACATTAACTAAAAGAAAATACATTTTTGATTTTTATAGTAAGCGTCTAAAACAATATAAATGGGCCAATATTCCTGTTTATGAAACAGCAGACAAAACAAGTTCATATCATTTATATTTACTTAGAATAATTGATTGTAGTGAAGAACAAAGAAATTTAATTATTCAAAAAATAAGTGAAAAGCAAGTAGCGGTAAATGTTCACTACCTTCCTTTACCAATGCTTTCTTACTATAAACAACTCAATTATAACATAGCCGATTATCCTGAAGCTTACAATAATTATAAAGCTGAGATATCTCTTCCTGTATGGTTTAATTTAACTGATGAACAACTAGAAACTGTTGCTTCAACTGTTATTAAGGCTGTTGAAGAAGTACTCTAAAACAATGTATGAGTTCATTTTGAACAACTTTTCAAAATAAATTTTTATTCTATCCAAAAAGTGTATCTTTAAATCATGATAACTTCGTCAATACAACATAATACCCCTTTATTACCTTCTGAATTAATCTTAAATCCAGACGGAAGTATATATCACTTAAATTTAAGGCCAGAAGATATTGCTGATGATATTATTGTTGTTGGTGATCAACATCGAGTTAAAAGGATCTCTAGCTTTTTTGATAAAATAGATGTTATCAAAGAAAAAAGAGAGTTTGTTACACATACTGGTTGGTATAAAGGGAAAAGAATTACAGCTTTATCTACTGGAATTGGTTGTGATAATATCGATATTGTCATTAACGAACTAGATGCTATTGTCAATATAGACTTAGAAACTAGAATTATTAAAGAAACACCTCGTAAGTTAAATATAATTCGTTTGGGTACAAGTGGAGCTTTACAAGCAGATATCCCTGTGGATTCATTCGTCATCTCTTCATATGGACTAGGGTTTGACGGGTTGGCTCAATTTTACGCAACTAATTTTGAACAAGATGAAATTGCATTACAACAAGCATTTATAGAACAAGTACAATGGAAAGACGAGTTAAACCAACCTTATTTTGCTAAAGCTAATGCTCAATTAGTTGAACGTATTGAAGAAGGGATGATTAAAGGAATTACTGCTACAGCAAATGGTTTCTATGGACCTCAAGGAAGAAGTTTACGTTTAACACCTAATGTACCTGACTTAAACGAACGTTTAAACCAATTTAGTTTCGAAGGCCATCGAATTACTAATTTCGAAATGGAAACTTCAGCTTTATATGCTCTTGGTGGAATGTTAGGTCATAATACAGCTACTGTTTGTGCCATTATAGCCAATAGATTTACTAAAACATTTAGTGAAGACTACAAAAAGACAGTTGATCAACTCATTAAAGTTTTACTAGAACGCTTAACACAATAAAACATGTTCAAAGTACTTCTTTTGCTAATTTTCACTTCATCTGTAATTGTAGGCACAACTCAAACAGGACCGCAGTTAAACTCTATAGAAAGAGCCATAAATCAATTAGTAAACGATCCAGCTTTAAAACATGCATCAATCAGTTTTTTGGTAAAGGACATCGATAAGGATACCATAATTGCTTCACATCACCCCAAAAACAGTCTAGTTCCAGCTTCAACTATGAAAATAGTTACGACAGCTACTGCACTTCAGCTCTTAGGATCATACAACCGATTTAAAACGTATTTACAATATGACGGTTTTATTGATTCTAATTGTACACTCCATGGCAACATCTACATAAAAGGCGGTGGAGATCCAACATTAGGTAGTCGATTTGTAAGAAACAAGCATTTAATTGAAGAGTGGAGTCATGCAATTGCCAATCTTGGTATTACTAAAATTGATGGTAAAATTATTGGAGATGCTTCTTATTTCAGCTATGAATACGTTCCTTCAACATGGAGCTGGGGAGATATGGGAAATTATTATGGAACTGGAATATCAGGGCTAAGCATATTTGACAATACAACACATTTTTATTTTAACTCTGGAGAAAACAAAGGAGATTCTACAACTATCGATTGTGTTGAGCCTTATACACCTGATTTAGAAATCAAAAACAGTGTTAGATCATGGACAACTAAGAAAGACGAAGCTTATATCTATGGAGCACCTTATGATGGGTTACGTATCGTCAAAGGAAATATTCCATTAAATAAAGAAAACTTTGATGTAAGAGGTTCTATGCATGAACCAGCTTATACAGCTGCCTTTGAACTTGAGGCAAGTTTGTGGAGAAATGGAATTCCTGTACTCCAACCTGCAACAACAACTAGAAGAATGGATTTTAACAATGAGCTAATCAATAAAGACCGTACCTATTTTGATACACTTAAATCTCCAAGTGTATCGAAAATTGTTTATTGGACTAACCTCATTAGTAATAATTTATTTGCAGAACATCTTCTCAAACATATTGGTGTAAAGAAATATAAAAATGGTAGCGTTTATTCTTCTACATTAGCTGTAAAAAGTTATTGGGAAAAAAAGGGAATTTTAACTACAGGGTTTTACATGAATGATGGGAGTGGTTTATCTCGTTACAATGCCGTTTCAGCTGAGCATCTAGTAGGTATACTTACCTATATGAAAAAGAAAAGAAAATTCAGCAAAAGTTTTTATAGTTCTCTACCAATAGCAGGTAAAACAGGAACACTAAAGTCAATTGGTAGAAAAACAAAAATACAAGGTAATTTAAGAGCTAAAAGTGGCACTATGACTCGTGTTAAAAGTTATGCTGGATATGTAAAAAGTGCTTCAGGAAAAAATTTATGCTTTGCTATTATTGTAAATAATCATACCTGTAGTGGCTTTCAGATCAAGAAAAAAATGGAAAAAATAATGGTTTCTTTAGGAAATTATTATTAACCCTCCCCCCCTATTCAATATTTTGCTACGTATAGGTTAGTAAGACAAGTTATTATACAAACTAAACCTTAATTATTATGAAAATCTTTACACTAACCACTACACTCTTTTTGAGTTTAATTACCTTCTCCTATTGGGGACAATGTAATGCAAGCTTTAATGCAACTTTAGATAGTAATGGAATTGTTACTGTTGTTAACACTTCAAATATGGGTGCCTCGTTTGACTTTGGGGCAAATACGTTACCAATATACATCCAAAGTGGAAGTACAGCCAGCTATACCTATAATGCTAATGGGCAATATTATATCTGTGCTACTGTTGTGGACTCCAATCAAACCCCAGTTTGTACTGATATATATTGTGACTCAGTTCAGGTTACTACATTAGGTAATCCTTGTAACATCTCTAGTAATTTTAATTACAGTACATCTCCTATTACACAACCACTAACTTATGATTTTTCTGTGATAAATTCTGCTGGAATAGTAGCTTACTCTTGGTCGTTTGGAGATGGTTCAGTAGGATCTACCTCTAGTTCTCCAGTATATACCTATGCTCAGCCTGGGACGTATACTGTATGTTTAATTGCTACCGCTGCTAATGGATGTCTAGATACTACATGTATGAATGTTCCAGTAACAAACAACCCTTGTAATGTAAGCGCTGCTTTTAATGCTACGATGTCTAATAATGATTCTTTAGCTTATACTTTTAATTTATTAGATTCGACTTCTGGATGCAGTATTTTCTGGGACTTTGGTGATGGAACTACTGGACAGGGAGATTTTGCTTCACACACCTTTTCACAAGCTGGGACATACAATGTATGTGCTTCAATATGGAGTTGCCCGAATAACTGTGCTGATACAGTTTGTCAAACTATTACTGTTAATGGTGGTTCTGGAAACCCTTGTAATATTAACGCTTATTTCCAATGGTACCAATTATATGATTCATTAAATGGAAACTGGTTAAATACAGTTTATGTAGTTAACTACTCTTCTGTAGGATCAAATATAAATTATTTATGGGATTTTGGAGATGGAACTACTTCAACAGCAACATTTCCTTCACATACTTATACGAATGTAGGAACTTATACCGTTTGTTTAACAATTACAGATACACAAAGTGGAATGAGCTGTACGGCAAGTCATTGCGATACTATTGTTGTTCAAACTAAAGCTAGTGGTTTTACCCTTAATGTTATTTCTCAAGATGCAGTTGGAATAGAAGAAGAAAGTAGAACTTTAGAGTTAGGCAATATTTACCCTAATCCAACAACTGATAATGCTTCAATCACAGTAAATGCAATAGAAAATTCAAATCTATCAATTAGTATCGTAGACTTATCTGGCAAAATTATTTCTCAAGAAATGGTAAATGTTAGCAATGGTGAAAATACCATTCAACTAAATACAACTAACCTAACCCAAGGAATGTACTTTGTTTCAATTTCAAATAGAGACAACATAAATACGAACCTTAGGTTAATAAAAAAATAAAGATTTAGCTTTGATAATTGACTAAAAGAGGCAACTTTTGTTGCCTCTTTCATAAAGCCTTTGAAGAACGAAAAGCTCATAAAATCTGTTATAAAAAAAAGACGAAAAGCTCAATTAGAGTTTTATCGTTTGTATTTTGGGTACTTAATGAGCGTAGCTTTTAAATATTATAAAAATGAGGAAGATGCAGCGGCTTCAGTCAATACAGCTTTCTTAAAAATTTTTGATAACTTAGATAAATATAATTTTTCAACTCCTATTGAAGTTTGGATGAGAAGAATAACAATCAATCACATTATTGATGAGTTTAGGAAAAATAAAAAGCATAAAGAGACCTTTACTGAAGAGCAACAAGATAGTTATAGACAAGAAACCATTGAGACTAATGAAATAGAACAAGAAATAGAGCAAGAAGTTGTAGAACAGATACTGCAACAACTTCCTAATGCAACAAAACATGTTTTCTGTTTATACGCTATAGATGGATATAGCCATAAAGAAATTACAGAACTACTAAACATTTCTTATGAAACATCTAAATGGCATGTCAAAGCTGCTAGAAAAAAACTAAAAGAACTATTAAGTAAACACCATAGTTTAATCGGGTGAAAGAAAAAAATGACATAGATCAACTTTTTAAAAGTAAACTTAATCAAAAGTCTTTTGAACTTAAAGACAGCTATCTTGCTGATTTTGAGCAAAAACTTGATATGCACAATAAAAAAGGGAAAGGTGCTCTATGGTTTATTTTTGGGGCCTTAATTGCTTTTACATGCCTTTATGATTTTTCTATTTTACCTCGATTTAATTATCAACCACAGTACTTGGTTGAAAATCTAAAACAAATTGATTTTAAAAATCAGCATAACGAAGATTCAAATCTTTCTATTATTTCTTCGCATCAAACTCCTCCTACTTCAACAAAAAGCATTTCTAATGTTGAGAATACTGAACTTAGAGAAAATGTTAAAAAAACTTCTGCTCCTAATCAAACCACCACTAAGACAAAACTAAACATAGATAACAAACTAAGAGAAAGACAAATACCTAAAGGAGCTAGTGAAAATACAACTTCTATAAATAGTGCATCTTCAGTTAGGGATTCTAAACAAAAGAATAAATCAGCTGAACCAAACAATATGTTAATAACGGCTAAAGATTCTTTGGTACAGCCAAACAATAGCATCGATACTCCTATCCATTCTCCTGATGTTTATATAGACGATACCATTAGAAGACAGGTGATAATTGTTGATACTGTTGTTCGACGCGATACTGTTATAATTAACGATACAATTAAGCATAAAATTAGGCTCTTTAAAAAAAAAAAGTAAATTTTAATGGAGGTATTCATTTATCTACTAAACGTTTAAGTAGTGATAACATTAACTACCTAAATATTAGACAGCAACAGGAACAGTCTATATTCACCCCTAATTTTAACCTTTTGTATACCCATTATTTAGGCCAACACTTTAACCTTTCATCAGGGTTATCGTTCAATCAATTTGGTGAAAAAATAGACTACAACTTATATCATCAATTCATTATTGATACAAGTTTTACTTTTATTTCAGATTCAGCTAGAATTTTATCTTGGGATTCTATTAATCATATAGTATATGTTACCTATGATACTTATTCTGTTGACACTACTATAACTGACAGTACTCTTCTAAAAACACAGTTAAACAATAAACATTCCTACTTAACACTACCACTACTGATTGGATATGACTTCACATTTAAGAAATGGAACTTTAATCTACAAACAGGTATTGGACTTAGCATTTTAATGAGAAGTAAAGCTAAGTACATCAACTATGAGCTATCTAATTTTATCGAAACTCCACCTAAAAAAGTACTATTTAATTATTTCATCTCCCCTACGATTGGCTATCAAGTTACAGATCGATTCCAAATGAATTTCAACCCTCAATTGGTCATTAACACACAAAATAGCATCAACTACAAAGACAGTAAACAGTATTACTCTAATTGGGGAATAAGCTTTGGAATTTGCTATTCACTTACTACCCCATAAGCTTTACAACTTGGTTATTAACAAGATATAAACCAATAAACAGAAATCTGTTTATAAGTGTTCTAAATAGTTTCTTATATTTTTAACGAAACCATTTAACTTTGTTATTTAGTTTTCTATTAAACTCTAGTTATATTATTTCAAATAAAAACTCATGAAAATTACATATTTTGGACATGCTTGTTTTCAGGTTGAGATTAATGGGACAAAAATTCTTTTTGATCCATTTATCACTCCCAATGAACTTGCTAAAGATATCGTTGTAGAATCGATTAACCCTGATTACATTTTAGTTTCTCACGGTCATGAAGATCATGTAGCTGACGTTGAGAGAATAGCTAAACAGTCAGGAGCAACTGTAGTATCCAATTTTGAAATTACAACATGGTTTAATCAAAAAGGCATTGAAAAGACCCATCCTATGAATCATGGAGGAAGTTGGAATTTCCCGTTTGGTAAAGTTAAATATGTAAATGCTATACACAGTAGCACATTACCTGATGGAAGTAACGGAGGCAATCCAGGAGGTTTTGTAATAGAAACAAAAGAAGGTAATTTTTACTATGCTGGAGATACAGCTTTAACCATGGACATGAAATTAATTCCATTATTTACAGAATTAGATTTTGCTATACTGCCTATAGGAGATAATTTTACTATGGGGATTGAAGAAGCAGTAATGGCCGCTAATTTTATTTCATGTGATAAAATCATTGGCATGCACTATGACACCTTTGGTTATATAGAGATTGACCATGAAAAAGCTAAAGAAAAATTTCATCATAACGATAGTGAATTAATTTTATTAGAAATCGGACAAACAACAGAGATATAATGGGAAAAGTAATTGCAATAGCCAATCAAAAAGGAGGAGTAGGAAAAACAACTACATCAATTAATCTAGCTGCCAGCCTTGGAGTCTTAGATAAGAAGACTTTAATTATCGATGCTGATCCGCAAGCTAACTCCACTTCAGGTGTTGGGTTTGATCCTCAAACTATAGAAAACAGCATTTATCACTCTCTTGTAAATGGTACTGAACCTAATATTCTAGAGACTAATAATCCTAATTTATATATCTTACCGGCCCATATTGATTTAGTTGGAGCTGAAATAGAGATGATTAATTTGGAAGATAGAGAGTTCATCATGAAGAGCATCATTGATCAATTTAAAGATCAATTCGACTACATCATTATTGACTGTTCTCCCTCTTTAGGATTAATAACTTTAAATGCTTTAACGGCTTCCGACTCTGTTATTATTCCTATACAGTGTGAATACTTCGCTTTGGAAGGTCTTGGAAAGCTATTAAACACGATTAAGATTGTCCAGCAACGTCTAAATACTGCTTTAGAGATAGAAGGGTTACTATTGACGATGTATGACTCTAGATTAAACTTATCTAATCAAGTGGTAGAGGATGTAAATTTACACTTTCAGCAGTTGGTTTTTAAAACCATTATACATAGAAACATTAAATTAAGTGAAGCTCCTAGTTTTGGTTCTACAGTAATAATGCATGATGCTAGTAGTAAAGGAGCTATTAACTATTTGAATTTAGCTCAAGAGGTTATCGAAAAAAACGAAATTACTTCTGTAGTAGAAGAGTAATATTAAAATTATGGCAGCAAAGAAATCGGCATTAGGGAAAGGTTTAAGTGCTTTACTGGATAATACTACACCTCCTTCTACTTCTAACGAACAAACAGCTAAACAACAACCTATTGTAAAAAGTGTAAAGCCTGTAGTAGGAGGAATAGCTAAAATTCCAATATCTCAGATTGAAGCTAACCCTTTCCAACCAAGAACAAACTTTGATAAAGCTGCGATAGAAGAATTGGCAGCATCTATTAAAGAGCATGGGATTATTCAACCAATTACAGTTAGAAAGTTAGGATCGAATAAATACCAAATAATATCTGGAGAAAGAAGGTTTAGAGCATCTCAAATAGCTGGCTTAGAACAAGTACCAGTTTATGTTCGTATAGCAAATGACCAAACACTTTTGGAAATGGCTATTATAGAGAACATTCAGCGAGAAGATCTAAACGCTCTAGAAATAGCTATTAGTTACCAACGTTTAATTGACGAATGCGATATTACACAGGAAAAAGTTGGTGAACGCGTGGGAAAAAGTAGAACCTCTGTGACAAATTATTTACGTCTATTAAATCTACCATCTGAAATTCAAATTGGTGTTCGCGACAAACAAATAAGTATGGGACATGCTCGTGCATTATTGAGTTTCGATTCGAATGAAGAGAAAATAAAAGTTTATAGACAAATTATAGACAATAAACTTTCTGTTAGAGCCGTTGAAGAACTAGCTAAAAATAAAAAGGAAGCTATCTCTTATGCTCAAAAACCTAAAAAGAATAAACTCAGTTTAAGAGAAAAAAGGTTACAAGAAGATTTAAGCTTTCACTTTAATAGTAAAATAAAAATAGCGAAAAAAGAAGACGGAAAAGGTGTGATTTCTATACCTTTTACAAATGAAGAACATCTTGAAAAAATACTTGCTCTATTAGACAAATAAAAACATATATAATCGTTTTTTTCTGCCTTCTATTTGTATCCGCTATATATAGTCAATCGAATACAGAGGTAAATATTGAAGAAGAAGTAACTGAAATAGCTAACATTGACTCTTTACATTCTCCTAAAAAAGCGACCTTACTATCTGTTGTCTTACCTGGAAGTGGTCAAATATATAATAACAAATTCCGACAATCAGGAAAAAGGTCAAAGTTATGGTGGAAGCTTCCACTAATATATGGAGGTATAGGGGCTAGTGTTTATTCAACAATACAATACCATAGTTTTTTTAAAGAAATTTTAGATGAAAGAAAAGCGCGTTTAGACCCCAATTATTCATTTCAGGTTTACCCAACTCTTACCAGCGATCAACTTTATCCTGTACAAGAAAGTTATCGAAAATATAGAGATTACTCTATCATTGGAGGATTGGCTATTTATGTTTTAAACATTATTGATGCCAATGTTGAAGGACATCTTATCCATTTTGATGCAAGTGATAAACTAGCCTTTAATATTCTCCCTAATTATTCTATCTCTAATAACGTGACTCATTTTGGAGCTAAAATCACACTAAAATTGAAATAGAATTCTTTATTATCACTACCAGTTGCACCTACTATTTATTGATCAACTAACAGATTTGTGAGTTAACTTATCAACCATTTTCAATGGAATTGTAAATAAAAAGCTAGTTTTCTCCATTTCTTTTCAAATTAGTTTCAATATCTTTGCCTATTACCTTATAGGTTAACATATGGAAGAAAACTTTGATAAAGAAAATAACAATCAAGAACTCATTCAAAAAGCCGAACGAATGCTTAATGAGAAAGATGCTGTATTTCACGATATCGAAGAATTTGAGGAAGTCGCAGAATTTTACCTAGAAGATTTGCAGTTAGAGCAAACGTTAGCCATTGTAAAAAAAGGTTTAGAACAATACCCTAACTCTCCTAATTTATTGATGATTTTGTGTGAATACGAATTTCTAAGTGGGAATCAAGAGAAAGCTCTTAAAACCATGAAAAACATCGTAGAAGTACATCCATACAATATTGATTACCTATTAGAATATGCCAATCTTAATGCTAGAAGTGGTAATTCTATTGAAGCCATTCAATTATATGAAAAATCGTTAAAGCATGATTTAGAAGATCGAGAGTCAGTATTAATGGATATTGTTTTTGAATGCCAGAGAATACAAGATTTCCAAAAAGCATTGAATTACCTAAAAATTGCGTTAGAACTTTCTCCAGACAATGAAATGATTTTATTTGAAATGGGGATTTCATATAGTGAACTAAGTTTAGAAAAGGAAGCAATTCAATTCTTCAAAGACTATTTGGATTATAATCCATACTCATATGTTGCTTGGTTTAATCTAGGTAGTATGTATGCTAAGCAAGGGAAAAATAAAAAAGCTTTATTTGCCTTTGATTATAGTATCGTCACCAACGAATACTTTCCAGCTTCTTACTATGGAAAAGCCAATGCATATATTCAGCTAACTGAGTATAAAAAAGCGATTAAAGTTCTTAACAGCACTTTCGTTTTAGAGCAACCACACGCCTTTGTATACTGTATGATTGGTGAATGTCACGAAAAATTAGAAGACTATACCAAAGCACTTACTTTTTATGAGAAAAGTCTTGAGTTAGATAATGATTTTGCTGATGCATGGATGGGGATTGGAGTTGTAAAAGACTTAACCAATAAAAGTAAAGAGGCTATAAAATTTATGGAAAGAGGGATTGAAAAAGATCCTACTAACTCTGAGTTTTGGTACTTATATGCCGAGCTTCTTAGTAAGCTCGATTTAAAGGATGATGCAAAATTAGCTTTTACTAAAGTTACAGAGCTGGATCCAAATAACACTGATGCTTGGCTTGATTATAGTAATTTACTATACGAAAACCAACTAGTCAATGAGGCTACTTCAATTATTGAAAAAGCGTTAAAAGAAAACTCAAACAATGAAGATTTACGTTATCGCTTGGTTGCCTATTTAATTAAAAAAGGAGATTTAGAAAATGCGAAAAAAAACCTAATTTTGGCGTTAAAAGAAAATTACGAAGCGCATAAACAATTATTAGAGTTCTACCCTGAAATAAAGAAATTAAACGAACTAATAGAACTAATTAAACAACACAACAAGTAATTGGTTCTTTAAGTTAATAAAGAGTAAAGTATATGAATTTTAATTTACCAAATATCCCAAACAGAGGAGAAAAGCCAAGAGAGTCTGGAGTAACAATGATGATGGACAAAGGCCTAAGCTTAAGAGAAACAGAAGACTTTATTTCCAGTTCAGGACATATTACTGATATTGTAAAATTTGGGTTTGGAACTTCTTATATCACCAACGATTTGCAAGAAAAAATTAAATTATACCAAGAAGCTAATATTCGTCCTTATTTTGGAGGAACCCTTTTCGAAGCTTTTATTGCAAGGAATATGTTTGATGATTACAGAAAGTTAATTGATAAATACGGATTAGATTTAATGGAGGTTTCTGATGGCTCAATCGTAATTCCACATGAAGAGAAATGCGAATATATCAAGAGCTTAACCAAACAAGGAACTGTTATGAGTGAAGTTGGTTCTAAAGAAGCTGGTATCATTATTAGCCCTGCAAAATGGATTAAAATGATGACTAATGAACTAGAAGCTGGTTCATGGAAAGTTATTGCAGAAGGTAGAGAAAGTGGTTCAGTTGGTATTTTTAGACCTAATGGACAACCACATACGCGCCTAATTAATAAAATTATTGCTAAGGTAAAACCTGAACAAATTCTTTGGGAAGCTCCAGCAAAAAAACAACAAGTTTGGTTTATCAAATTATTTGGTCCAAACGTAAACCTTGGAAACATTGCTTATAATGAAATGATTCCTCTTGAATGTTTACGTCTTGGGTTAAGAGGAGATACATTCTTTGATTATTTACCAGACGAGATTGTTGAAGCAAGAAAACAACCTGACGAGGCTTACCAAACAGTTAAAGCATAAAAATAAAAAACAGCATTTAGATTTAATTTAAATGCTGTTTTTTTTTCCCCTTTTCTAAATTCATTTACAAACTATGGACTCTATTTGGATAATAAGCGCATTTTTTCTTTTAGTATATTGGGTTCTATACCTTCTACACTTCAAATACACTTGGTTATTTGGCTTCATTGGC
>JAUHZI010000089.1 GCA_030426105.1 Bacteroidia bacterium
ATTTTCTGTCATTCAAGATCCTAATGGAAACTCTCCAATGCACCCTAATTATTTATATCGATCTGATATGGATGGTTCATTTGCCCCCATAAATAGTATGGGAGAATCCGATGCCAATGGCTTACATAATCGTTATCAAAACCTTTCATTGCCTATATATCATCTAACTGGTTGGTGGGACATCTTTATTGATGGGCAAATAGAAACTTATAAGAATGTAATGGAAAACAATGACCTTACCGTTCAATCCAATCAAAAATTAGTGATTGGGCCATGGACTCACGCAACTATTGGTCAAGATGCAGTAGCAGATATAACCTATCCTTCAAGCGTTTTTGATGTGCTGATTGCAGGAGACGTAAGCAATGTGAGTGCTACTAATTTGAATGGAGTTGTGCAAGGCGAAGTAGCCAGTTGGCTACGTTACCTCCTAAACTATGAAACAGGCAAAGTTATAGGTGAACCCAAAGTCTTGATTCCAGAAAGTAACACTTGGCAAAATATTGGAACTTATGATGTAAGAATTCCTTCAGAAAACTATTACATAGAATATTCTGATTTTTTAAACTATTTAGGAGGATATCAAGACTTACAAGCCATGCCTACAGAAATTAGGCAAGGAACCACCATTATACCTTATTCTCTCGATGTCCCTACTGACTCAATGAATCAAACACCAGGTCAAACTGCATTAAATAATCCTGCTACTCCAACTGTTGATTATAGTAATATCCCTAATATCCGTTATTATGTTCCAGGCCCTGTAGCTGATGGAGTCCCACAAAACGCAACTGTAGGAAATTATTGGGAAGGTTCTGATGTTTTTCCTCTTCAATCTGGAATTCAAGAACAAACATACTTTCTTCATTCAAATGGAGTTGTTGATACTCTAATTCCTAACTCTGTTGAAGCCCCATTAAGTTATAATCATAACCCAGATAATCCTGTAATAACTGTTGGAGGTGGAAATTTATCTGTACCCACTCCACAATTTGATCGTGTAAGTGCTGGTCCAATGAATTATGCAGACCCTAATTTTGCTCCTTACACTATGGATAGACCCGATGTCTTACAATTTGAAACAGACTTTATTGAAGATTCTCTCACTATTATAGGGATTCCTAAAGCTAAAATATATGCCCAAACAACCCCTAATGGAACAAACAGCGGTCTAACTGATACAGACTTTTTTGTAAGGATTATTGATGTATATCCTGATGGAAGAGAATATTTTGTGGTAGAGGGAGCCATAAATGCTAGAGCTAGAGATTATGCTAAATCATTGGTTAACAATAATGAAAATATAAACTTACCTTTTACGAATATCAATATTGGACAGGTATATGAATACGAATTCAATTTACTACCCATAGCATACAGCTTTGGGCATCAACACAAAATGAAAGTTTTAATTAGTAGTAGTAACTGGCCTAGATATCAATCCAACCCCAATATACCAATAGAGAATGGAGCTTTTTTTAGAAGAGAACCTAATGATGGAAAGACTTATTTATTTAACCAAACAACTTACACTCCAAGAATTGCAGAACAAGAAATCAGTTTTTCACCTTCTGAGCCTTCTCAAATTATACTACCTGTTAGAAAAAACAACTTTGTTTCTTCGGCTATCGTTAATAACACTAGTCAATTTAATACCTATCCTAATCCTACAAAAGAAGGCTTTTATATAGATAATAACAAATCTAACTCTATATACTCATATACATTAACCAATTTGATGAATCAAATTGTTAAAAAAGAAAGTAACCTTAAAGGCGTTAGTTATGTAGATTTAGTACCTTTGCCTTCTAGCGTTTATCTTTTATCCATTTCAAATAGCAATGGAATTGTAAGCACTACAAAAATTGTAAAACAATAATTTTATGGATCCAATAAGGTTCAACCACAAAGACCGCCCAGATTTTCACAAAGTCCTTAGAAAGCGAGTAAATAAGCATTTTAAAGACAACAATATTTCAAAATATGCTAACACAAATATGGTTTTGAAAACCATTTTTATGATTAGTTTATATCTTATCCCGTTTGTTTTGATGTTAACTGTTTTCAATTCAAGTGTATGGGGAAGTCTTGCGATGTGGTTTCTAATGAGTTTGGGATTAGCAGGAATTGGACTGTCAGTAATGCACGATGCTAATCATGGTGCATATTCCAAAAACCAAAATGTAAACAAAGCATTAGGTTATTTATTAAATATTTTAGGTGGTAGTGATTTGAACTGGAGAATTCAACACAATGTCCTACATCATACTTATACAAATATTGAGCATTATGATGAAGATATTAATACACAGGTTTTTAGAATGAGTCCTAACCAAGAAAGAAAATCTTTGCATCGATTCCAAGCATATTATGCTACCTTCTTTTATGCTTTAATGACATTTTACTGGTTAGTTAGTAAAGATATTGAAGGTGTTTTTAGATACCATAAAAAAGATTTACTAAAAGGACAAGGAACAAATTTAAGGAAAGCATTAATCACCATTATAATTCAGAAGGTTGTATATGTTTTAATTTTCTTAATATTACCTCTAGTAATATTAAATGTTAAAGCTTGGATAGTTGTTGTTGGTTTTTTAATGATGCATTTTGTAGGGGGAATTATATTAGCATATATTTTCCAACCAGCACATGTTATTGAAGAAACTGATTTTTATGTTCCAGATGAAAACCTAAGTGTAGAAAGTAACTGGGCAATTCACCAATTAAGAACAACAAGTGACTTTGCCCAAGATAGTAAATTGTTTTCATGGTACGTTGGAGGTTTAAACTTTCAAGTAGAGCACCATTTATTTCCTAACATTTGCCATGTTCATTACAAAGACATTTCAAAAATAGTAAAAGAAACAGCTGAAGAATATGGAGTCCCTTATTACTCCCACCCTACTTTTTATACTGCTTTAAAAAGTCATTTTTCACTTTTAAACAGATTGGGAAAAGGAACCATTTAAATAAAAAAATACATTTACAAAGCCAAGGTATTAGATATCTTGGCTTTTTTTATATCATTTTATGGCAAAAGAAATAGAAAGAAAATTTTTAGTCAATCAACAAATAAGTGATTTCCTTGAAAATAGTCATGCCCTTTTTTGTAGTCAAACCTATATCTCTAGTGACTCAGAAAAAATAGTAAGAGCAAGGGTATTAGGAGATAAAGGCTTCCTTACAATAAAAAGTAAAGTAACAGGAATAACAAGACACGAATTTGAATACGAAATTCCCAAAGCTGAAGCTATACAACTTATCAACCTATTTGGGCATAACGTTATTGAAAAAACAAGACATATTATTCCCTATAAAAATCACACGTGGGAAGTAGATGTTTTTTCTGGGTTAAACCAAGGGCTTATTGTTGCCGAAATAGAGCTTAAAAGTGAAGAAGAGCAATTCGAGCTTCCTGAGTGGGCTGAGAAAGAAGTCACTGGAGACCTCAAATATTATAACAATAACTTACAAAAAAATCCATATTGTAAATGGTGAACTAGAAATTAAACAGGTCTTCTTGAACTCCTAGCTCTTGTAATGATTGAGCAGAGTTTAAATCTTTAATTAAAATTTTAAAGACTGCCATTTCATGTTCGGTAGCTACCATAGCACCTGTTGGTAATTCTTCCCATTTTGCCCAAGTTGCTTCTGTACCACCAATTGGGATAATAGAAACCCACATCTTATATTTATAGGGTAAAAAACGTTCATCCAAAAACCATAAATACGAATCTCCTGGTGTCACTCCTCCAGATTCGTAAGTTACCATTAATCCCTTCTTACCATCTTCAATGACTATAGAACGTTTAGTTCCTGGGTCAAACACTTTAGCAGGAGCATTTAACCAAAAAGAGTCATTACAGAAGTATTCCCATGCATCAACAGCATATGAACTAGCTTTTATTGAATCTAACAGTTCTTTTTTATCCTGAAAAACATTATACTGAGAGCGATTATTTATATTTAAGCGTACATCTATATCTTCCCATCTCACTTGGACATAATCCCTTTCCTTATCCCAAATATAATGATGCCTTTCTTTAAAAGACCACTGAACAACATGAGTTGTATCCCAAGCTTCCTTATTGATAGCTCTCAACATTTTTCTTGCCATTCCATCAGCATCTATGGCTGTCTCTTCTTTTGCAGATGGTCGCTCTTCATTTGTTGAAAAATAAAAAATCCCTATTCCAGCTGCAAGCAGTGCTACGGTAATCAATATCCCTTTAAGAATTCTAAGAAACATTTTATTTAATAAGCTGTATCTTCTAACTTTAATATAACCTCCAACAATGAACGCATTAACGACTCTTTTTCATCTAAAACTTCAGAAAAATATTCATTTAAAATAAATTGCGCCTCTGTTAATTTTTCATTAGAAAAAGGACCATCTAAATTTTCTATTACTGTCAAAGCTTCTAAAGCAATCATATAGTTTCCTGACTTTGCAACTTCTACAATTTCAGGAATATAATCTACAGCATTTAAGCTACTATTCCATAAAGCAAACAATAGCACCTCATTTAATCCTTCAGACCCTGATTTTAATTTCTCAATAATAATTTCTAATGCATAAGAATCTTTAATATCAGCCAATAGGTTCTTTATTTCTGCCTTTATAGCTTCTTCTTGTGTAGTCTCAAACAAATTAAATAAAGGTTCTAAGATTTCTGTTTTCCCTTTATCTCTAACTTTTTTAAGAGCTTTCATTACAATATCTAAATCATCTGATTGGAAATCTTTAATGATTTGATTTAACACTTTATTTTTTTCTACTGTTGCCACGTTTTACTTTATTATTTTAAACCACAAAATTAGGGAATAATAACCAATATATACATTTATGCTATTGACTTTGTTGTCCAAGCTTCTGGTTTACCGCAAAATTTTGCTTTGGTCTCTTTCCATATTATCCCAAATATTTCTGACTTTCGGTAAGCATTTAAGTCACTTTCATGTTTCCAATGACTATATGTAAAAAAGATATTGGGATATTTTTGATCTTGTAATAACTCTACTCCTATACAACCTTCTCTAGCTTTAATATGATGATTATTCTCCTCAAACAAACGAATAAATTCTTCTTTCTTTGAAGGATCAATCGTTAACTTAACTATTCTAGTAATCATATCTATTCAATTGTAGCAGATAGACCTCCATCTAACAAGGCTTGACAAATTGGTTTTAAGTCCTTAAACTCCCCTCTTTTTATTTGGCACTTTCCATTGTGATGTACAATCCAAGCACATTGCTCAGCCTGTAATGGTTGATGATTACAATATTTAATTAATAACTCAGCTACGTAATCAAATGTATTCACATCATCGTTGTATAAAATAATGTCTTTAATTTCTACAATTTGTTCTTCTTTTTGAACATTCTCCAACGTTTCTACTTCCATCTCTTTTCTTTTTAAGCCGTTATTACTGCTTTATGGTACAAATTTAACTCAAATTGGTTCAAATGAATGAAAAAAATGGTTAAAATATTTAAAATCGTATCAAAATTCATCGTACATTTGTTTAACTATAATAAAATCATGGAGCCGTCTATAATTTTAAATCCAGAACAGTTCGAACTGACAATCAATAGGCTTTGTTTTCAACTTATTGAAAACCACAATGACTTTTCCAATTCAGCAATTATAGGTTTACAACCAAGAGGAATTTATTTAGCTAATCGACTTCAAAAAACTTTAGCTGAAATCACTGGAATTTCACCACAAACTGGCGCTTTAGACATCACCTTTTTTAGAGATGATTTTAGAAGAAAGAGTCACCCTTTAATTCCTAGTGTTACTAACCTAGACTTTTCTATAGAGGATAAACGCATTATTATTGTTGATGATGTTCTTTATACTGGGAGGACTGTAAGAGCAGGTATGGAAGCTGCTCTTGGCTATGGACGACCTTCTGAAATTGAACTTATGGCTTTCATTGACAGACGATTTAGCAGAAATTTACCCATTGAACCTAATTATATTGGAAAATCTATCGACTCTATTGCTACCGAACGTGTAGAAGTACAATGGAAAGAAACAGACCAACAAGATAAAGTTATTTTATACAATACAGATGAAAGATCTTAGCGTAAATCATTTATTAGGAATTAAAGATTTAACAGAAAATGACATTCAGATCATTTTTGAAACGGCTGATAGTTTTAAAAAAATAATCAATCGACCTATTAAAAAAGTTCCTACGTTAAGGGATATTACAATTGCTAATTTATTTTTTGAAAATTCCACTAGAACTCGATTATCTTTTGAGTTGGCTGAAAAAAGACTTTCAGCTGATGTTGTCAACTTTTCTGCAGCTTCTAGTAGTGTAAAAAAAGGAGAAACGCTCATTGATACTGTCAATAATATTTTAGCCATGAAAGTAGACATGGTTGTAATGCGCCACCCAAATCCTGGAGCTCATCTTTTTTTATCGAAACATATTGATGCTAAAATTATCAATGCTGGAGACGGAACACACGAACACCCAACTCAAGCACTACTTGACAGTTACTCAATTAGAGAAAAATTAGGTACAGTAAAGGGTAAAAAAGTCGTTATTGTTGGTGATATTAAACATTCGAGAGTTGCTTTATCTAATATTTATGCCTTACAAAAACAAGGTGCTGAAGTTATGGTTTGTGGTCCAGCTACATTAATACCTAAATACATTTCTGCTCTTGGAGTAAAAGTTGAACATGATTTAAAAAAGGCTCTTGAATGGTGTGATGTTGCTAATATGTTGAGAATACAACTAGAACGACAAGACATTAAATATTTTCCCTCTATTCGAGAATATTCTTTGCAATATGGCCTTACAAAAGAAATTTTGGACAGTCTTTCTAAAAAAATTGTTGTCATGCATCCAGGTCCAATAAATAGAGGGGTTGAAATCACAAGTGATGTTGCAGACTCTGACCAAGCAATTATTTTGGATCAAGTAGAAAATGGTGTTGCAATCCGAATGGCTGTTATTTACCTGCTTGCTTCAAAAATTGGACGCAGCTAAATCTATATGAATCTATGCACTCCTTGGCAATATTATATTAAAAAATAAAATTATATTTGCACTTCAAATTCATCTATAGTTGAATATTCTATCAAAATATCGTTTTTTACAGTTTTTATTAGTTGTCGTTTTGACAATAATTGTTGCTGGAAAGCCTGTTATAAAAATGTATAAAGAGTACGTTGATAATGCAGTTGAATTATGTGAAAACGTAGAAGAAGAAAACTCTGAAGAAAACGAATTTGAAGATGATCTTGATGAAAAACATTTTTTGAAGAAGAGTGTATTTTCACTTCCAAGTTCAATTATCATTTACCATGCTTTTTCATGCCGAAAAACACGTTTATTGACTTATTTTTACGATACTCCTCTGCAACCTCCCCAAATCTAAGTTTAACTTTCTTGTACCCCAAATTTCATATACCAATTAAAAATTAAAGGTCATAATTCCTTATTGGTATTCTCGTTGATACATTACAAAAATTAAAATATAAATCACAAATGAATAAAAGTAATTTAAGTCCATTTAAAAATCTTAAACACGATATACCATCTAGTATAGTGGTATTTTTGGTTGCATTACCTCTATGTTTAGGTATTGCATTAGCTTCAGGTGCGCCTCTTTTCTCTGGAATTATAGCAGGTATAGTTGGAGGTATAATTGTTGGAGCTATTAGTGGCTCTCCTCTTGGAGTCAGTGGTCCAGCGGCGGGTCTTGCAGTTATCGTAGCTGATTCAATCAAAGAGCTTGGAACTACAGCTCAAGGAGATTTTGATATGATGGCAGGTTTTCAGGCATTTTTAGTTGCTGGGTTAATCGCAGGTATTCTTCAAATTGTCTTAGGAGCTTTAAAAGCAGGAATTATTGCTTACTACTTTCCTTCTTCGGTAATTAAAGGAATGCTTGCGGGTATTGGTATAACTCTAATCTTAAAACAAATTCCCCATGCTTTCGGTTGGGACAAAAACCCTGAAGGAGAATGGGATTTCTTTCAATCAGATGGACACAACACTTTCTCTGAGATTATGTACTCTGTTCAAAATCCAAGTGTAGGAGCAATAATTATTACTGTTGTATCATTGGCCTTATTAATTCTTTTCCAGCAACAGTTTATGAAAAAAAATAAAATTATTGGTCTTATCCCTGGGCCTCTTGTTGTAGTTGGGATAGGTATAATGCTAAATGAAATGTTCGGTCTTTATTTTCCTGACCTAGTTTTAGAAAACGAGATGGAAGTAGTAGATCAGCAAATAAGACAAAATAATCACTTAGTTAACATTAAAGCTGCTGACAGTACTCTGCCATATTATGGATTAATTACTTTTCCTGATTTTAGTGTATTAGCAAATCCAAGAATCTATTTGATTGGATTTACGATGGCTATAGTTGCAAGTTTAGAGACATTACTTTGTGTTGAAGCTACAGATAAACTAGATCCTCTAAAAAGAGTTACACCAACTAATCGTGAATTATTCGCACAAGGAGCTGGTAATATTGTCTCTTCTTTAATAGGTGGGCTACCTGTAACTCAAGTAATCGTTAGAAGTTCTGCAAATATTAACTCAGGAGGGAAGACTAAAATGTCTTCTATTTTGCATGGTATTTTCCTAGCTGTTTTTGTTTTGCTATTACCTTGGTTGCTAAACAAAATTCCTTTATCATGTTTGGCAGCAATACTTCTAGTTGTAGGGTACAAACTAGCTAATATTGGTTTATTTAAAATGATGTATAAAGATGGATGGGGACAATTTATTCCTTTTATCGTTACGATAATATTCATTATTGGTATCAACTTACTATGGGGAATAGCTTTAGGGCTAGTGGTTTCAATTTTTTATATTCTTAGAAATAACTTCAAAGTTGCTCATCAAATTATTAAAAGTGATCAAGAAGGAAATAAAGATATCACGATACAATTATCTGAAGATGTTACCTTCTTAAATAAAGCATCTGTTTTAAAAACATTGGAACAAATTCCAGATAATAGCAAGGTAACTATTGATGCTTCGAATACTCATTTTATCCATTGCGATGTCATCGAAATCCTAGAAGATTTTGAAATTAATGCTTCAAGTAGAAATATTGAAGTAAAATTCATAGATTTGAATGAAGCTAAGCAAGAAGAACCATTGCAACACTTTAAAATAATTAATAACGATTAAAAACCATAGACTATGATAACACAAACTAAAGAAACTCAAAGCGCTTTGACTCCTGATTTAGTATTAGATATGCTAAAAAAGGGAAACGAACGTTATTTAAATAATGAAGCTACATCTAGAACTCTTTTAGATCAAGTTGAAATCACAAGTAAAGGCCAATTTCCATTTGCTTCTATCTTAGGATGTATTGATTCACGTGTACCCATGGAATTGGTATTTGACTTAGGTATCGGGGATATTTTTAGCACGAGAGTTGCTGGTAATATTATCAATGAAGATGTTTTAGGGTCGATGGAATATGCTTGTAAAGTAGCAGGATCAAAACTTGTTGTTGTTTTAGGACACACTAAATGTGGTGCTGTAACTTCTGCTTGTAAAGGTGTAGAACTAGGAAATATTACTGCTTTATTATCTAAAATAAAGCCTGCTGTAGGTCAACATATCTCTTCAGATGCTGATTTAACAAATGAAAACATTGAAAAAGTGGTTGTTTCCAATATTCATAACTCAATTAAAGAGCTAAAAGAAAAGAGCCCTATTTTGAGAGAGATGGAAGAAAATGGAGAAATCAAAATTGTTGGAGCAAACTATGATGTTTCTACAGGGAGAGTAACCTTCCTATAAATTCATACGATTGTTTAAGTTTTAATTTAAACAATCTTTAAATTGAAAATTTATTGCTATCTTGTAAGGCGAATCTTACAATTCAAAAAGGTTTTAGGTTCAACTAAAACCTTTTTGTTTTCATATCGATTTATAAGACAGTAATCATTCACCCATTACTCATTTTATGAAATATATTTTATCCACTTTATCAATAACTTTAAGCTTATCTTTTTTTGGACAAATTCCTGCAGGATACTATGATGCAGCATATGGCTTAAACGGTGATGATTTAAGACTTGCCCTATACAATATCATTAAGAATCATAATTCACAATCGTATAGTAGTTTATGGACACATTTCAACTCTACTGACAAACTGTCTGGGAGCAACTATATATGGGATATGTACTCTGATAACCCTGATGGCGCTAATCCATATAATCATACCTACAATACTGATAAATGTGGTAACTACAGTGGTGAAGGAGATTGTTACAATAGAGAACATTCTATGCCTAAATCTTGGTTCAATGATGCTGCTCCGCTTTATACTGATTTATTTCATATCTATCCTACTGATGGTTATGTAAATAATAAAAGAGGAAATTATTCTTTTGGTGAAGTAGGCAATGTTTCTTGGACATCTGATAATGGCTCAAAAACAGGCACATGTAATTACCCTGGTTATTCAAGCTCTTTTAATAACCCTAAGGTGTTTGAACCTCTCGATGAATATAAAGGGGATTTTGCACGTTCATATTTTTATATGCTCACTCGCTACCGTTTTCAAGCTTTTAATAGTAACAATGGGAATAACAATGATATGGTTGTTGGAAACGGAGGTACTAATGTAGCACAATTTACTCCTTGGGCGGAGAATATGCTAACAGAATGGGCAGCCAATGATCCTGTTAGTCAAAAAGAAATTGACAGAAACAATCGCGTTTATCAAATACAAGGCAATAGGAACCCATTTATCGATCACCCAGAATTTTCAGCAATGGTTTTTGGTCCTCTTGCTGGTATAAACTCTAAAGAACAACAGCTTTCTAAAGTATGGTATTCTAACAAAACACTAAACGTAACAGTAAATATTCAACAACCAGTTTCTTTGAATGTATATAATATGCTAGGAAAACAAATCCTAACAGAAACAATTTATGCCAATGAAAACCAAATTTCAACTAATTTACCTCAAGGAATTTACCTAGTATCTATTGGCAATAATTCGGCTAATACTTTAAAGTTTGTGGTTCAATAAAGAGCTACCTTCTTTAATCTTTTTATGAATTGATAAATCCATTTTTATGAAAAAAGCAGTACTTTTTATCAGTCTAATCTTATCAAGCACTTACTTCTCATTTAGTCAATGTAATGATGACGAGAGAAAAATGTTGGTCTTGGGTGATAGTTGGGCATTTTTTAGTTGGTCAAATAATTCATATAATGAAAACTTTAATCGTTTTGGTTTATCTGATAAAAAAGCATATAGCACAGGGACTTTAAGTGTAAATGGAACACAAGCTGACAACTTCTTTACTCCGAGTAGAATTCAAGAATTAACCGATGCTTTAAACGATAATCCTAGTATTGAATATATTCATTTTAGTTTAGGAGGTAACGATATATTAGGAACGTACCATATCAACAATACTGCAGCACAAAACAACCAAGATTATCATACTTTGATGGTAGATATTAAGGCTGGAATAGACATTATTCACAACATTAATCCTAATATAAAAATTCTCCTTTCTGGTTATGATTATCCTAACTTTGAAGAAACTATTCTAAATTTCGTAATACCAAATCAACACCCTTTTTATGATCAATGGAGTGACATGGGACAACCTACAGCAGCTCAACTAAATACTGTGTTAATTGATGTAACCAACTTGTTTATTGACTCAGTAGCTGTATGGAACAATGTAGAATTTGTTAGTAATTTAGGATTAATGCAAAACGTATATGGACAAAACTCTCCATTAACTGTAGCACCTGGGGGAACATATGCTGCTGGCTCATTAACTGTACCAAATGGCTTACCTAATTACCCCTCTCCTACTGCTTGTTTAAATTTTGGAGGGACTGATTCTTTTCACCTGAATAATAATGCCTATGAACATTTTATAAAAAGGCACTTCCAAGAATATTATTGGGAAGCAATAAGAGACGCTGATGCCACAGTTCTTGCAAACGACACCACTCTAAATGGCACTGTTACTGCTAACCATGCTACTAGTGACTCTATAGCTATAGGCTCAGATAAAGGAATCCTTACATTTAATACTTCTTGGTTAAGCCCCACTGAAAATATTGAAAGTGCTTCTATTTTTATTAAACGTCAAGGGTTAAGTGGCAATAATTTAATTGGTGAAGATTTAACACTAGAAGTTAAGTCTAATCATTTTGGTACTAATCTACAATTAGAAATCGATGATTATAATGCCCCTTCAGACGCTAGTTCTACAGCATGTACCTATGGTACAGTAGATGAAAATGAATCATGGATGCGAGTTGATATCCCTTCTAATTTATTACAATACATTACTCCTTCAGGATTTACACAGTTTAGATTAAGCTATGGTAATGCTAATGCAAATAATTATTTTAATTTTTACAATACATCTAACACCAACCAGCAAGCTATCCTAGATATTAATTATGGAGGAAGTGTTGGTATTGATGACCAGGCATTAATTAATCAAACAATATTATACCCTAACCCATTTAACGATATTATTTCTATTAATACTGCTAAAGATATTGAAACATTAAAACTTTATGATATTAATGGGAAGTTAGCACTTACCATTTCTAACATTCAAAACAAACAATATTCAATTGATACAAAAGCTATAAGCACAGGTGTATATGCACTTCATATTTTATATCGTGATCAAACATTTGAAACTCATAAAATAATTAAATAAAGCAACCATTTATAGTTGATATACGTTAAAAAAAGTAGCTAAATACAATTGGAATTAAATATTATGCCTCATTACATCCTAACTTTTATATTATCTGTAAGTTCTTTGACGTTTTATTCTCAAGACTATCAAATAGTAAAACCTACTGAAATAAATTCCAATACTGTAAGCAAAAGACATACTGTTAAAGAAAATGCTGTTACCAAAACATATTTAGTTAAAGATGCTTCTTACTATACCAATTTTATTGAAGCTCTAGAAGATAAAAAACTTTATTTACAAGGAGATTCTACATTGAATGCTAAAGCTATTAGCCTAAATTGGTATGTACGAATTGATAAGGAAATAGAAAAAGCTGAAGGAGAATTAAAAAAATTAGAGCAAAATGAAAAATAATTTTTTACTTCTCCTCTTAATTGTTTTAGCTCAATATTCTTATGCACAAGGTTCTAACTGTTTAGGAGCTCAACCTTTTTGTTCTGATCAATCCTATACATTTCCAGCATCAACAAATACAACTGCTCAAAATGGACCTAATTATAGTTGTTTAAGCACACAACCTAACCCAGCTTGGTACTATCTCCAAATAGGAACTGCTGGAAACATTGACATAACTTTAACTAACTCTCAGAATGAAGATATCGACTTTACTTGCTGGGGACCTTTTAGTTCTCCTACGGCGCCCTGTGTTGCTCAATTAACTTATGATGATGGAAACCCTGGGTTATTTCAAGCGCCCTGTGGTGATGGAGGAGGCTTATTAACTCCTGTTTCAAACTACCCTTGTGGTAATACTGTTGATTGTAGTTATGATCCACAAGCTGTTGAAGTTGTTAATATTCCTAATGCTCAAGTTGGGGATTTTTATATTCTTATGATTACGAACTTTTCGGGAAATGCTACAGATATTACTGCTCAACAAACTGGAGGTAGTGGTGCCACAGATTGCAGTATTGTCGATCCTTGTGATATATCGTCAATTACTACAAATGTCTCAGCATGTGACCCCAACACCAATAACTTTTCAGTAAGTGGAACAATCTCTTTTACAGATCCACCAGCAGCTGGTCAGTTAATCGTTGAAGATTGTTCTGGGAACCAGCTTACTTTCAATGCTCCATTTGGAACTTCTCAAAACTATAATTTTACTGGTTTAAATTCTAATGGAGCTAGTTGTTCTATAAACGCGTACTTTACTGATGATATCACTTGTACACTTACACAAAACTACAATGCTCCTGCTGGATGTATGTGTAATGCTAACGCTGGGACACTTACAGTTTCTATCAATGGAAACAGCACCAATAACTACATTCTTTGTGATGGTGATCAACTAACTATTCAATCCAACAATGATTATGTTAATCCGTTAGATGCTGGAATTGTGAATGGCGCTACTTATGATCCTAACCTAGGGTTTGCTGTATATTTTTG
>JAUHZI010000258.1 GCA_030426105.1 Bacteroidia bacterium
TTGTATGAAACAAAAACTGTGCCTATAAATTATTAATAGTTTTTCTAATGGTAACTAGGTTAGTTAGTAAACCTTCTAAATAATCAAGATGTAACATATTAGCACCATCACTTTTTGCATTAGCAGGATCAAAATGAGTTTCGATAAACAATCCATCAACATTATTAACAACACCAGCGCGAGCAATAGTTTCAATCATATCAGGACGCCCACCAGTAACACCACTTGATTGGTTAGGTTGTTGTAATGAGTGTGTAACATCCAATACCGTAGGAGCGTATTCACGCATAGTAGGAATTCCGCGGAAATCAACAATCATATCTTGGTATCCAAACATGGTTCCTCTATCAGTTATCCATGCTTTTTGGTTACCAGCATCATGTACTTTTTTTACCGCATGTTGCATAGCTTCAGGACTCATAAATTGTCCTTTTTTCAAATTAACAACTTTACCAGTTTTTGCAGCAGCAACTACTAAATCGGTTTGACGAACTAAGAAAGCAGGTATCTGTAATACATCTACATATTGAGCTGCTTTTTCTGCATCAGAAACTTCATGAATGTCGGTTACGGTAGGAATATTAAAAGTTTCAGAAACTTTACGTAAAATTTTTAATGCTTTTTCGTCACCAATTCCTGTAAAACTATCAATTCTACTGCGATTTGCTTTTTTAAAACTTCCTTTAAATACATAAGGAATTTCTAATTTATCAGTAATGGTAATCGCCCTTTCAGCAATACGCATTGCCATATCTTCTCCTTCGATGGCACAAGGACCAGCAAGTAAGAAAAAGTTGTTTGAATCAGTATGTTTTATGTTTGGAATATCAGTTAAAGCCATCCTTAAAAATTTTCAACAAAATTAAGAAATTAAATTGGCTATATTTAGGCTTTTAAATAAATAAAGAATGAAAAAAGTTTTATATCCATTAGCACTTGTAAGTGTATCAGTTTTACTGTCGTGTAAGCAAACTAAAAATACTAGTAGCGAGGTTGCTATGAATACTGTTGAGGTAACTCAGAAAAAACAAAATAAAGAAGAGTTAATTGATTCTATTTTAGTAAGAAAACACTTATATACACTTGCTTCAGATGAAATGGAAGGTAGGAAACCTGGGACTGAGGGAATGGAAAAAGCAACTCAGTATATAGAAAATGAATACAAAAGAATTGGTTTAAAAACTTTTGATACATTAACTACATATCGCCAAAACTTCGAGTATAAAGGAATTAAAATGAGTAATATTATAGGCTTGTTAGAAGGAAAGTCTAAAAAAAATGAGTTTGTTATTGTATCTGCACATCATGATCATTTAGGTGTAAAGAAAGACGGAGAAGGGGATAGAATTTTTAATGGTGCGAATGATGATGCTTCTGGTGTTACTGGTGTATTATCATTAGCTGAATATTATGCTAAAAAAGGAAATAATGAACGTAGTATTTTGTTTGTATGTTTTACAGCTGAAGAAATGGGATTAGTAGGTTCTGAATACTTTGGAAAAGGAATTGATGCCGATAAGTTTATAGCTGGAATTAATTTAGAGTTAATAGGAAAACAACCAAAAACAGGACCTAAAACTGCATGGTTAACTGGTTTTGATAAATCGGATTTTGGAAAAATAATTCAAAAGAATTTAGAAGGATCAGGATACAAGTTATTTCCAGATCCATACCCTAAATTTCAATTGTTCTTAAGATCGGATAATGCTTCTTTAGCACGTTTAGGGGTGCCGTCTCATACATTTTCAACCACTCCAATTGATATTGATGCTGATTATCATAAAGTAACAGATGAGGCTGAAACGTTAAATATGACTGTTTTAACAGAAACTGTAAAAGCAGTTGCTAGAGGTACTCAAAGTATTATTGAAGGAAAAGATACACCCTCTAGAGTAAATATGGAGTAAACATATTGAAAACTTAAAGTAAAGAAGGAGCTATAGGCTCCTTTTTTTATTGGCTTTCTACATGTGGGTTTTAAGGTAATGTTAATTATCGTGAACTTTAGTTATGTTAAGTGTTAAAATTATATTAAAATTTTAGTATATTCGGAAAAATAAATTTAATCTTTAACCCCTTCAGAAAATGAAAAAAACACTTTTAAGCCTAACGGTTGTTTTAACTATGATCTCATGTTCTAATAATGATGAAACATTAGACATAAAACAAGATCAAGATTTACTTACCAAAAAAGAAATCAACTCAAAAATCAAGGAATCTTTACAAAAGACAGGAGATTTTAAATGGATGTCACAAGATGCTCATACAATATGGAGTGCAGTGAATCATGGAGAGAATATCTTGACAATAGGCTACGGTACTTCAAAAAATAACTATGCAAAGAGTGAAGAAAGCGCTAATATTAAAAATGAGTTACTAGCCTTAGTAAGAAGCTTTGAACCTACTTCAGCAAAAGGAGAAACGGAACTATATGTAAACGAAAGTATTAATGTATTAGACATTAAAGTTACCAACAAGGAAACAATAAATGTCTTATTAAAAGACAACAGAGTTCGTTATATAGAGCCGGGTGGATATAGTTTTTTAGAGTCAACTGCTCAAGCTAAATCAGATTCATCAGGTTCTTCAGGATGTGGGTATGGTACAGCAACTTTAAATACGAGTGATTACCGTACGGTATCACCAGGTGCTAGGTTACCATGGTCTTTTGATGCACATAATATTTCACAAGCTTGGAATTACAGTACAGGTTCAGGAGTAACTGTAGCTGTAGTTGATTCTGGTTTATCACCAGAGCAAAAATGGATGAATCAATATTTTAACGATGGATATTCATCAGGAAGAACAGTTCAGAAATATGGAACCTTTGTAGATTCTTGG
>JAUHZI010000090.1 GCA_030426105.1 Bacteroidia bacterium
TATATTTCAATATTTAATTATTGAGCATTGGGCAGAAGCTAAACTTGGTATAATACTTAATATCCTTGTTTTAATCTTATCTATATTTTCATTTGGAAACTTTAAATTCTTACAACGTATTCGGCAAGAAACCAACCTTCTGCTCAGCCTTAATAGCTCTAATAAAAATACAATCTCCGAGGGCGACATAAAAGCGCTACCACTACCAGTTAAAAACTGGTTAAGAAAATCAGGGATGGTTGGATCTCCCTTTATAAACAAAGGAAAGATAACCCAAAAAGTAAAAATGCAAATGCAACCTGAACAAAAAGGTTGGGTTTTCGGAACAGCCATTCAACATACTACTACAGACAAACCTGGTTTTATATGGAGTGTTCATGTAAAACTTAACAAGATTCTAAGTTTCCGAGGACGAGATAAGTTTGAAAATGGTAAAGGTGAAATGCTGGTAAAAATTAACTCACTCATCAACGTTGTAAATGAAAAAGGACCTAAGATTGATGAAGGGGCTTTACAGCGCTACCTTGGTGAAATAGTTTGGTTTCCCTCACTTGCTTTAAGTCCGTTTATTAGTTGGGAAGCAATAGATGAATTCTCAGCTAAAGCGATTATGAATTATGAAGGAACTCAAGGTACTGGAACATTTTATTTTAATAAAAATGGACTTATCACTCAATTTAAAGCTTTACGCTTTAAGGATAACACTACTACTTCAAAAAGAATAGAATGGACTATTGACATACAAGAACATAAAGCCTTTGATTCTAGTATACAAGTTCCCTCCAAAATTACATCTACTTGGAAATTAAATAACATAAATTGGACATGGTTACAACTAGAGGTATTAGATTTAAAATATAACGAGGAAAATTAAATGACCAATCCCGCAATTAAGA
This sequence comes from Bacteroidia bacterium, assembly GCA_030426105.1. Lineage (GTDB taxonomy): Bacteria > Bacteroidota > Bacteroidia > Flavobacteriales_D > Parvicellaceae > S010-51. The sequence continues at coordinate 897 of JAUHZI010000090.1, forward strand.
CATCATCAATTTGATCCCCATCTCCCATCCAATCCATGAAAGTATTATTTAGAACTGTATATTGTTCTTTTTCTGGCTTATCATGGATAGCAATTAATAAAGGCTTCAGCCTTTTAGACATAAACTTCTTATAACGTTCTCCTCCAAATTGATCAACATATCCATCAGTTGTTAAATAAATTGCATCTCCTTTTTGTAGTTGAATATTATGTTGTGTAAACTCATTAAGTTGATGTAAATACCCTATAGGCTGTTTATCTGCTCTAATTTCAGTTAAAGAAAAGCCATCTACTTCTAAGTTTTTATAACGCTTTAGTTGCTCACATTGCTCAGAAGTCTTACGAACAATATACAATGGATTATTCGCTCCTGACCATTGCAAATCGAATGTTTTTAAGTCAATTCTCAATAGGGTTATATCCATTCCCTCTTTCATTGCAAACTCATCTGTTTCATGAACCAGCTCATTGATTACTTTTGCTCTCAACTTACATAACAAATCGTTTGTATCAATAGTAGGGTTATCTAGCATAATTTCATCCAAAAATGCCACTCCCAACATACTCAACATTGCTCCAGGAACTCCATGTCCAGTACAATCTCCTACTGCCAAATAAATGTATTGTTCATTCTTACTCCCCCAATAAAAGTCACCACTTACAATATCACGTGGTTTATCCAGCATTACTGTTGTTGTAAATAAGCTCCTCCATCCTGCATAATCATCTTTAAAAACAAATGCTCTTTGTATTCGCTTAGCATATTTTATACTGTCATCTATTTCTTTATTTTTTAGTTCTAGTATTTTCTTTTGACTAATCACTTCATTATTTACATCTAATAAAGCTGTATTTTTTTGCTCTACTAATCGATTCGCCTTCGACAATTCTAAAGTTCTTCTCTGAACCTTTAATTCAAGTACTCTCATCAACCTTAACCTTCTAGCATTAACCCAATAAATAGTACCTAAAAACAAAGAGATCAGTAAGAGCACAAAAATAATAATGGCAGAAGTTGTTTTCCAAAATGGCTTTTTAACATATACATGAATTCTAACCTCTTCTTCACTACATGATTCTTCTAAACAAACCTTCAACCTAAACACATAATTTCCATCTATAATAGATTGATACTTCGCCGAAAGTTTATCATACCTAACAGTATTCCATTGTTTGTCAAAACCTTCTAGCTTATATTGATAGGTAATTTCTTTAGGATTAGTTAAATAAATAGACTGGAACTTGAATTCAAACTGATAATCAGAATAAGGTAGTTCAATCTCAGAATCATATTTAATAATACTATCATTTAACGACATTCCTTTATAAATAACGGCAGGAAATTTTTTATCTGTAAATAACTCCCCACTATTAATTTTGACTAAACCATTTTCTGTTCCTATCCATAACTTATTATCTGCAGAAAGCTGATAAGCTGTAGTATTAACCCCTTTTAACAATGGATTATCTTTTTTATTAAATTGATCAAAAGTTTTATCCTCTAAATTCAATCGAGATAAACCGTTTTTATGTCCCATCCAAATTTGATGATTGATATCTTCAACAACAAAATAAACATAGTTTGATAGAATCCCAGAATTTTGAGTTTTATACTGAGTAAACTCCCCATTTTTCAAAATAAAGATTCCATCTCCCATAGTTGAAAAAATGACTTCTTTATCAGCTGTTTCAAATATTTGAGATAACTCAAAACTTTCAAAGCCTTCTACATCTTTGTAAAGAATAAACTCTCCATCCTTATACGAATAAATTGGACTTACTGGAGAATCGAACCAAAACCGCCCCTTAGAATCTATATAAATATACTCAATCACATTATGGACTAATCCCTCATTTGTCGAAATATGTAACTCTTTACCATTGATTAGAGACTTTGTATATAAGCCAGTATTGGTTCCCAAATATAATTTATCATTTGTTTGCAAAATATAATTGACAGTAGTTGGAGAATATTCAACAGCATCAAATTTAAATGCATTAATTTGGCCATTTTCCAAATAAAATAGCCCTTCATTTTCTGTTCCTATCCACAAACGGTTATCCTTTGCTAATAAAGACTTAACTCTATCATTAATGAATAAAGAATCTCCATTAAAATTTTGAATTTTATCGCTGCCAATAATTGAGAATCCCTTATCTGTTCCAACAACCAAATTCCCTTTGTAGTTGGTTAGACATAAGATATTTTCATTTGCCAAACCTGTTGATTCATCATACCAAAGTGCTCTTTTGGATGTAAACACAGATATTCCATCTCCATAGTAACCAATCCATAGGTTATGTTCAGCATCAAAAAATAGACTCTGTATAAAATTACTAAGCAAACCATTTTCTTTATCATAATTAATAAAGTTATATGCTTGTAGGCGCTGATCAATAAACTTAATTTCAAATAGTCCTTGACCAAGGGTAGAAAGTACTAACTTATCTTCACTAAAAACCAAATCAGTTATTTTAGTGTTAATACCTATTTGATTCAAATCTACCTTATTGACCAACCTTAATTTCTGGTTTAATTGATAGATATACAACACCCCATTTAATTCAAATGTGAAAGTATTTGATTGAGTGTTTCCTTTTAATAATTTAATATACTCATATTCTGTTTCTGGGATAACTTTAAATGAGTTCTTATGCTTAACATAAATCCCATCTCTTGATAAATAGACAATATTACCATTATTTAACTGAACACGCTCTCTTATTTTTAATTCAGATAATTCGTTAATAGAATATTCAAAAACATTGGTCAAAGAATCCAAACGTCCTTCTTTATATTCTGAAGTTAAAATAGACAACTGCTTGTCTGTTTCAAGTATGGAAGCTATTGCTTCTGTTTCGTAGTGTTCTGATATTACTCCATTAAACCCCTTAGTCAACCGCGTCAATCCACCTTCATAATACGACAACCATACATTATTATTTTGAGCAATATGTATTTTAGATACAAAGTTATCTTTAAGAAGAGAATACTTATCTAACAACCTAAAACGAACCCCATCATAAACCAACAAACCTTTTGAAGTAGCAGCATACAAAACCCCATTAGTATCCTGTGCGAAGTCGTAAATATACTTCGCTTTAACCTCTTCTTTCTCAAAATTTATAAAATTATATTTTTGACCAAATAAGAAAAATGAGGTAAGGAATAATATGATTGCTAGACCATATTTCACTAATCAAATTTATAATTTACATCAATCTTATATTTATATTTTGGCACCCCTCCTATTGGTGTAGAGAAAAAAGGAACCGCCTCTTCATATTGGTTTAAAAAATAAATGACCATATCATTATAATCCTCTGTTTTTTTTATCAATTGAAAGTCAACACTTGTGTTTTTTTCTCCTTCATCTATTTTGTGTAAGCTTTTCATCCAACCTCCATTACCACTTTCTTTTACATAATGTAATTTTTTAGTAACTGAAGTTAAGCGCATATCGACATCATTATCAGCATCAAAATTATGCTGCTCTATACTCACTACTTTTTTATTAATAAACGGATAAACATGGGCCGTTTGTCTGACCCCTGGTTTCAATCTAAAACACATTTCATATGTAAACGCGTTACCTCCTTCTACTGGTATATTTGCATCAGCCTTATAACTTAAAGCATACTCATAGGCATTCCCATCATTTCCACTTAAACCTTTACAAATTACTTTAAATACATATCCTTTCATTTCCTTAGAAAACTCTCCTTCTCTAGGGTTAATAGGACCAAAGCTGTACCATTTCTTATCATATTTTGCTTCATTAACAAAAACCTTACGATCAATTATAACACCTTTATCATAATTTTTTTTCGGGTTTATAGCTCTTGCTTCCTTTGTAGAGTATGCTCCTTTCCCACCATAAATCGTAAATGATGTTCTGGTATCAAAAGGCCCATTAGGAGTATCTAACTCTCCTCCAGTACTAGGATCATATACTCTTATGTATATCGGTCGAGTCTCTGTTTGCGGAACCACAAAGAAATGTATTTGCACATGATCATCATCTCCCCATGAAGGAGTACTACCTTGACCAAAAGTGAGTAAATAAGCTATATTCTCAAACTTTGATGGTGTGACCTGCGCCTTATAACCCTGAAAAACAATTGCTATAAGGAATAATAATGGGATATACTTTTTCATTTTTTTGACTTTAATAACTGGAATTCTACTCTTCTATTTAATTTTCTTCCTTTTGGATTATCTCCTCCAGAAGCGGTTGTATTTGGCGCCGCAGGAGTTGTTTCTCCAAAGTTTTGAACTTCTACAACTCTATTTTTTTCAACTCCATGTGCTAATAAATACTTCATAACAGATGCCGACCTTCTCGCTGACAATTTCTCATTATACGCGTTAGACCCCATTGCATCTGTATGTCCTTCAACAATGATATAGGCATATCTATGCTTTTTTAATTTTTCGATATTACTATCCAGTATCTGTTTAGCCTCTTTTGTTAAATAGGATTTATCAAAGTTAAAATATACTGGAGATAGTTGAAACCCTAAACCAGCTGTTAACATTGAATCTATTGTTGCTTCAGAAAGTAAACCATTATTTAAAGAATCCATTTGAGAACCTGCAGCTTCTATTACTTGTTGGTAATCTTCTGCTGATACAATTCTTATTGAATCTACCTGACAATATGTTTCAAATAATTCAAGACTATCGTCAAAAGCCACAACTTGAATTTTTACATTATGCCATCCTAACTCATCAAATGTATAATCTAAAACTGCTGTATCTTTATCTTGATCTGTATCATCTATACTCCAAAATGTATTACGAATTTCTTTTCCTTTTAACATTGAAACAGAAGCATCTAACTTTTGAGTTTTATTAATCTCCCCTACACTGTCTAATTTGACTCCTACAAAATCAACATTTTCTATTTTTATTTCCTCTATTTCTTCTTTTTGTTCCAATTTACCAGAAAGCTTATCTATAATATCTAAAGATATATGATAGGTCCCTGGATATTTAAATGAATGGGAAACTTTTTCTCCAAACTTGATATTCCCATCTTCAAAATTCCACTTATAATCTAATTCTACCCCTCTTCTATCAATACTATTCGACAAATCAAAACTTACAGTAAATGGCTTATTTTGATACGGTTCACAATCAAAGGTTGGCTTGGTATAATCTTGAAGATAATATAAATCCATAGCTCCTTTTCCACCTAATCTATTAGAAGAAAGGTAACCTCTATTTTCTTCTTTATTGATTGATAAGTAGATATCGTCACTAGCAGAGTTAATTGGCATTCCTAAATTTATTGGAGAAGACCATTTTCCATCCACATTTGTTGATTTAAATAAATCATATGCCCCAAACCCCTTATGTCCTTTGGAAGCAAAATACAATGTTTTTCCATCATCGCTTAAGAATGGGCTATCTTCATTATCTTCAGTGTTAATAACATCATCCAACAGAGTTGCTTCAGACCACTTATTATCTTCACCCAAGGTTGACTGATAAAGATCTAAACCTCCTTTACCTTTTTTATCACGCGCACTAAAAATAAATGTCTTTCCATCTTTTGAAAACACTCCATGGGGTTGATAATTAGAAAAATTAATGGATTCATCAAATTGTTCTGGCTTTGAGAATGCGCCATTTTCATAAGTAGAATACCATAATTTATTCTCTCTATATAATACAACTGTATCCTCAGTATAACTTTTACTAACAAACGCGTTGTGTTTTTTCCTTATCTCTTTCAACTCTGCAGATGTTAATTTTTTCCCTGTCGAATCTTTACTCAAATCAAGAATGTATTCATTTTCAAAATAACGATTGTCTTTATACCTTTTTTCTTTTAAAGCATCCTTATAACGTGTTGTATAGAGCAACTTCTCTGATTTTTCTAAATAGACAGAAGCATATTCGCTTCTATGTGTATTGGTCTTATCTCCTAGGTTTTTAACTAGAATAGATTGTTCTTTATCCTCTTTTGAAGATGCTATTGCATATTCGCATTGTTTAATTTTTCGCTCAACATTTCCTTTTAAAAGTTCTGCGAAACTATTTGAAGCCAATCCTTTTTCAATAAAATAACGATAGTTCTTGATCGCTTCCTCAAATTGATTGGTAGCATGTAAACAATTAGCATAGTCTAAATATGTCTCAAAAATGGTATCTTCTTGAGGATAATCAATTGTCTTTTTTAAATGAAACTCAGCACTATCATAAAAATTATAATGTTCCAAATAAATTCTACCTAACTCATAGTTAGCAACATAATGGTTCTTATCTTTATTTAAAACGTTCTTAAAACCATTTATGGCTTTTTCATAATCACCTATATAATACGCGCTCTGGGCTTTCTTTATTTCTTTCTTTGTTACTTTATCTTGTCCAAAAAGCAAGAAAACATTACAAAAACTTAAAATAAAAACAAAGTGTCTTAATTGCATTAGTCGTCTTTTTCTCTTGTTATCGTTTTTTCTTTTGACCACCTACAGTTTAGGGAGTCTAGAACCCACAAATATAAAAAAAACTGAATCTTTTTGGTATTTATTAACAACTATATAAGAAACAATATTGATTGATTAAAAAACATATGTTTTTAATTCATTTTAACAGATACCTATTTCATATTATGCTTATTTTAGCAGATTGTTAATCTGAAAACAATTCTTATGAATAAAATAACAGCTCTTTTTGATATAAAATACCCTATAATCCAAGGAGGAATGATATGGTGTAGTGGTTGGGAATTAGCAAGTGCTGTTTCCAATGCTGGAGGGTTAGGTATAATAGGGTCTGGATCTATGTATCCAGAAATATTAAGAACTCATATTGAGAAGTGTAAAGCAGCTACAGATAAACCTTTTGCTGTAAACTTACCTATGCTTTATCCTGATATTGACAAACACATTGAAACAATCATTGAGTTAGAGGTTCCTATAGTTTTCACATCAGCTGGTAATCCCAAAACTTGGACTGCTAAACTAAAAGCACATGGTATTACAGTTGTGCATGTTGTTTCAAGTGTGAAATTTGCCTTAAAAGCGGAACAGGCGGGAGTAGATGCTATTGTTGCTGAAGGTTTTGAAGCTGGAGGACATAATGGAAAAGATGAAACAACAACAATGGTCTTGATTCCTATGGTTAGCAATGCTGTTAAAATACCTGTGATTGCTGCAGGAGGAATAGCAGATGGACGAGGAATGATGGCAGCTCTGTCACTTGGAGCTGACGCTATTCAAGTGGGATCGAGGTTTGTAGCAAGTGATGAAGCTTCTGCTCATATCAATTTTAAAAATGAAATCATTAAAGCTAACGAAGGTTCTACATTACTTACATTGAAGGAACTTACTCCTGTTCGACTGTTAAAGAATGACTTTTATAACAGAGTAGAGCAAATTTATTTAAATGGAGGGAAACCTGAAGAACTAAAAGAGTTACTTGGTAGAGGAAGAGCTAAGAAAGGGATGTTTGAAGGGGATTTAATTGAAGGTGAACTAGAAATTGGACAAGTCGCTGGTATGATTCATAAAGTTAAACCAGCCAAAGAAATTGTTGACCAAATAATTCTTGAATATATCAATTTAAAAAAAGAGATTGTATTAGGAGGAAAGTTCTGCATTTAAAGATACACAATGATAAAATTTGATCAATTTACATTAAACAATGGACTTCGTGTAATTATACATGAAGACAAATCAACCCCAATAGTAGCTGTTAACTTAGTATATGATGTTGGAGCTAGAGACGAAGACCCTAATAAAACTGGTTTTGCTCATCTCTTTGAACACTTAATGTTTGGAGGTTCAAAAAACATTGAAAATTTTGATGAACCCCTTCAAAATGCTGGAGGACAAAACAATGCATTTACATCAAATGACATCACCAACTATTATTGTACCTTACCTGTACAAAACATCGAGACAGCGCTTTGGTTAGAATCTGATCGATTAGATAGTTTAGCTTTTACCCCCAAAAGTTTGGAAGTACAAAGAAGTGTTGTTATTGAAGAGTTTAAACAGCGTTACCTTAATCAACCTTATGGAGATGTTTGGTTATTACTAAGACCTTTAGCATATAAAAAACACCCTTATCAATGGGCTACGATAGGCAAAGAAATTCAACACATTGAAGACGCTACTATGGAAGATGTTAAAGCTTTCTTCTATAAACATTACGGCCCCCAAAATGTTGTCTTAAGTATTGCTGGAGACATTTCTACAGAAAAAGCTAAAATACTAGTAGAAAAATGGTTTGGGAGTATTGATACTAGGAAAAAATACCATAGAGCACTCCCTCAAGAGCCTCAACAAACTGAACTTCGAACTTTAACTGTCGAAAGGGACGTTCCTTCTGATGCTATTTACATTGCTTTTAAAATGGGAAGTAGAATGGAGCAATCATATTATACTGCTGATGTCATCTCTGACATTCTTTCACGTGGTGAATCTTCTAGGCTATACAAAAAACTAATTAAAGAAACCCCCTCTTTTACTGATATTAATGCGTATATAACTGGGAGTCTAGATAAGGGACTTTTTATTGTAAGTGGTAAACCTAAAAAAGGAATTTCCCTAGAAAAAGCATATGAATTAATCAAAACAGAATTAGCTCTTCTTCAACATGAAAAATGTAATGAAGAAGAACTTACAATGGTTAAAAATAAAATAGAATCAACTACCATTTTCAGTGAAATGAGTGTCTTAAATAAAGCCATGGGGCTTGGTTTTTATGAACTATTAGGAGATGCCAATATGATAAACCATGAGGAAGAAAAATACCATCAAGTAACAGCTGATGCTATTTTAAAAGAAGCAAAAACACTTTTTCAAGAAACAAATTGTTCTGTTTTATTTTATAAATCAAAAAATAAGTAAATATGTTAGATAGAACCATAGCTCCACCAATACAAAAAATATCGAGCATCCCTTTTCCTTCACCAGAGAAGAAGAAACTATCTAATGGGATTCCAGTACATGGTTTTAATATAGGTAGCCAAGAGGTAGTACAAATAGAATTGGTATTAAAATCAGGACAAAAACACGACAAAAAACCGCTAGCTGTAAGCGCAATGGCCAATTTAGTTGGTGAAGCTTCTCAAAAATACACTCCCGGGAAAATCATAGAACTTATTGATTACTATGGAGCATTTTATGAATCATCATGTGATGGTGATAAAACCTATTTTGCTCTATTCTCCTTAACAAAACATTTAGATAAAGTTCTTCCTATTTTTGCTGAAGCTATTCTAAACCCAACGTTTCCCGAAAGAGAAACTAAAATTTACCTAAAAAACTCTCAGCAAAACTTCCTTACAAGTAAAGAGAAAACAAATTTTATTTGCAGAAAAAATTTCAATGCGCTCTTATTCGACAACCACCCCTATGGCAGAATGGTTCATGAGGACGATTATGACTTGGTTGAACAACAAGATTTAATTCATTATCATACACAATTTCTAAACGCTCAAAATTGTGAATTCTTTATTTCAGGAAATTATAGTGATAATCTATACAGCCAATTAGACACATATTTCTCTAAAATACCATCTACTCCTAATCCCTCTCCAATGTTTGAACAGGTTACTTCTAATAAAGGAGGGAAACATTTTATAACTAAAAAAGATGCTATACAGTCAGGAATAAGAATAGGAAAAGTATTAGATGTAAAATTTGGAAGTGATGACTTTTTCAAACTAAAAGTTCTCAATACTGTCTTTGGAGGATATTTTGGTTCTCGTTTAATGAGTAATATCAGAGAAGATAAAGGTTACACATATGGCATTGGCTCAGGTGTTGCTGCATTTGAAGATGCGACTTATTTCTTTATTTCTACTGAAGTTGGAAAAGCTGTAACTGATCCAGCTGTTTCTGAAATTTATAAAGAACTAAATAAAATCACTTCAGAAAAAATAAACGACAAAGAATTAAACACTGTCAAAAATTATATGCTTGGTAGCCTTTTGAAAGAATCAGATGGCGTATTCTCTATTGCCGACCGCTTTAAAGGGGTGTACTTTATGGGACATGACTTTAGTTTTTACAATAAATACATAGAGGTCATTAATCAAGTTTCTCCAACCGACTTACTAGAAACTGCTCAAACTTACTTCAACAAGACCAATCTTCTTGAAGTTATTGCAGGGGATAAGAATTAAAACTAATCTAGAATATTTTACAAATTCCAATTCAACTTTAAACAACTTCATTATCTTTGGTATATTCATATGGAAAATAACAATTTAACACCACATATTTCAATCGTAATTCCACTTCTAAATGAAGCTGAATCACTTCCAGAATTAAGTGAATGGATACACAAAGTTTGTACTTCTAATGATCTTAGATACGAAGCTATTTTTATTGATGATGGTAGTACTGATAATTCATGGGAAATCATTACTCAACTAAAAGAAAACAATCCTAATATTAAGGGCATTTCTTTTAGAAGGAATTACGGAAAATCTGCGGCTCTTAATGTTGGTTTTGAAGCAACACAAGGAGAAGTTGTTATAACAATGGATGCTGATTTACAAGACAGCCCTGATGAAATTCCAGAATTATACTCTATGATTACTGAAGAAGGATATGACTTAGTATCTGGATGGAAGAAAAAACGTTATGACCCACTTTCTAAAACGCTACCAACTAAATTGTTCAATGGCGCAACTAGGGCTATGAGTGGTATAAAACTTAATGACTTCAATTGTGGGTTAAAAGCCTATCGAAAAGATGTTGTTAAGAGTATTGAAGTTTATGGTGAGATGCATCGTTATATTCCAGTAATAGCCAAGTGGGCTGGATTTACAAAAATTGGAGAAAAAGTTGTCCAACATCAAGAACGTAAATATGGTGTTACAAAATTTGGTTTAGAACGTTTTATTAATGGATTTTTGGATTTGTTTAGCATTACTTTTATTGGAAGATTTGGTAAGCGTCCTATGCACTTTTTTGGAACAATAGGTACTTTAATGTTCTTCATCGGTGCCCTATTTTCACTTTATATAGGAATAGATAAGTTGTTTTTTGACACTAAAGGAACCTTGCTAGCCAATAGAACTGGGTTTTATATCGCTTTAACTGCTATGATTATAGGTTTTCAGCTATTTTTAGCAGGATTTCTAGGAGAAATGATAGCAAGAAGCTCATCTAATCGAAACAACTACTTAATCAAAAGCAAAATAGACTAATGTCTAAAAAAATTGTAATAGTAGGTCCTGCTACTCCATATAGAGGAGGAATTGCAACAGGTAATGATATCTTAGCAGAGGAGTTTAGTAAAAATCATTCTGTCAGTATTGTTAACTTTACAGTACAATACCCTAACTTCTTATTCCCTGGAAAAACACAATTTCATGAAGCACCTTCTCCACCTCCTACATATAACAAAAGAGCGTTAAATAGTATTAACCCACTTTCTTGGATAAAAATTGGAAAAAAATTAAAAAAAGAGAAACCAGATCTTATTGTAATGCGCTACTGGATGCCCTTTTTTGCTCCCTCATTAGCTACAATTGCTAATATTGCTCGGAAAAACAAACACACAAAAGTGATTGTTATAGCCGATAATATTATCCCTCATGAACATAGAGTTGGTGATCAACAACTAACAAATTATTTAGTTAAAAGAGTGGATGGTTTTATTGCTATGTCTAAAAGTGTTTTAAAAGAGTTTGACCTTTTTAACATTAAACATAAACGTTTTTCGCCCCATCCTATGTTTCGAAACTATGGAACAAAAATATCTCGCGAAGAAGCTTGTAAGACACTTGAAATAACACCTGATTATAGCTATATCTTATTCTTTGGATTAATTCGAGATTACAAGGGCTTAGACCTTTTATTAAAAGCTATAAACCATGAATATTTTAGAGCAAATAATATCAAACTTATTATAGCTGGAGAATATTATAGCAAAAAAGATTATTACGTTCAACTTATTAAAGATTTAGCTATTGAAGACCTTGTCATTAGTTTTGACTACTTTATTCCTGACGATAAAGTTAATGCCTTCTTCTCTGTGTCTAATATCATCGCTTCTCCTTACAAGTCAGCTACTCAAAGTGGGGTAGCCCAGATAGCTTATCATTTTGAATTGCCAATGCTCGTTACCAATGTTGGAGGACTTCCAGAATTAGTTCCCAATAACAAAGTTGGTTATGTTGTTGAACCCAACAGCAATGAAATACAGACAAAGCTAATTCAGTTTTTTACTGAGCACAAAGAACATGAATTCCAATCTAATATCGCCCAAGAAAAATTGCGTTTTACATGGGATAAAATGGTTGACAGTATCTTTGATTTAGAAGAAGAAATCAGGGAGTAAGATTTCTTCTTAATTGCTTTCTAGTTAGCTATATTATAGCAATACAAAACTTAAACCTAGAGCTCCTTTTCATTTGAAACATGTTATTACAAAAAAAGGCTATAGATTAATCTATAGCCTTTTAAATATTATTTATAAAGTTTTACCTAATTACTGTAACACTACCTTTATAATCGTGTTTAACATCAAATAAATCTATAATTTTTACGACATATACATAGACTGCCGTTTTATCAAGCTTTCCATTTACATAACCATCCCAGCTGTCATCAACATTATATCCTTCATATAATAGTTTTCCCCACTTATCATAAATGTACATTTCTTGCTCTTTTATTCCATATCCATCTACCATAAACTCATCATTTATCCCATCAGCATTTGGAGTTATTGAGTTAGGAATAAACACTTCAAATACTGGATCTATTCTTAAAGATTTAGAAACTGAATCGGTACAACCATAACCATTTTCAACCCTTAAGTCTATCGTATAATATCCAGAGTCTGCATAACGATGGCTAGGATTCTGATCATTGTAGTTAGTTCCATCTCCAATATTCCAATCCCAAATACTTGCTCCAATTGATTGGTCGGTAAAATCAATCAATGTGTTATAAACATTTGTTTCTTCTGGATTAAAAACAAAATCTGGATAAGGTATTGGACGAACAATAATTACATTATCATTATATACAGAATCTTTACAACCATAATTAGACGTTACAACCAATGATCCTCCATAATACTCACTATCAGTATGTCCGTTGTTGACAAAAGTAGACGCTGTATTTTCATTGGTATCTTCTTCTCCATTATCAAAATACCATTGATAGGTTAAAGTATAATTCTCTGGAACATGA
>JAUHZI010000259.1 GCA_030426105.1 Bacteroidia bacterium
TGATAAAAGCAAATAACCCCATTCCATATTGATATGTGTTTACTATCACCTCTCTACCTACTCCAACGGTATCGGCTAAAGGTGACATGATAGGCATTGTTAGTACTGCCATACCTGATGAACTTGTAATAAAAAAGGATAAACCTGAGTAAATAAACAGCATTACATTAGTAAAAATTCCTTTAGACATCCCAGTAGTAAACTCACTTGCATGTTGTAAAATAGTATCGCTAATTAAACCTTGCTCCATTAATACAGAAACTCCACGAGCAATACCAATAATAAAAGCTACTCCTAATAAATCTCCTGCTCCTTTAATAAAGGTATTTACAAAGTTTTCTTCTTTCATTCTAGCTAAAAAACCTATTAAAATAGCCCCTATTAAAAACACAACAGTCATTTCTTCAAACCACCAACCTAAGCGAGAAACTCCATAAATCATGATTACAAAGCACATTGCAAAAATGGTTAGTATAATTCTTAACCTACCTGTTAAACTGTGCGTATTTGAAGTTGAGCTCCCAAAAAGATTTTCAATCATCTCTTTTTGATCGTAAATAATCGATTTTGTTGGGTCTTTTTGAACTTTGTTTGCATAACGTAAAATATAAATGACACAAATTATAATTCCTCCAATTAACATTAATAACCTTCCTGTAAAGCCTGTTGTCCAATTAATTCCTGCTGCATCTGAAGCTATTATAACACTAAACGGATTTACTGTTGAGCACATTGTACCTATAGATGATCCAATATACACACATGCTAAAGCTACTATGGCATCGTATTTTGCTGCTAAAAATATTGGAATTAATATCGGATAAAAGGCAATGGTTTCTTCTGCTAATCCAAAAGTTGTTCCTCCTACGGCTATTAAGGTTGTTACTACAAATATGAGCCAGTATTCTTTTCCTTTTAATGTTTTTGCTAACCAAGCTATTCCAGCATCAAAAGCGCCTGTGAAGTTCATTATTCCTATAATGCCTCCTAAAATCAAAACAAATAAAATTATATCAGAAGATTGAATAATTCCTTTTATAGGAGATTTAAAAAAGTCTAAAAAACCTTGTGGTTTTGGATCTAACTGTGTGTATGTTCCTGGTACACTAATTGGTTTTCCTATATCTCCGTTAGTAAACTTTTCTAATGGGATTTTAATACCTAAGTCTTCTAATGTTTCTTGACTTACAGGCATTGTCTTTTTATTCTCTAAATGTATGTAAGTAAAAGAATTGCTGTTTTCTTGATACTGTAAGGTATCGAACTTGCCTGCAGGTATAAACCACGTTAAAATAGCAACTAATCCTGCTATTAATAATAAGATAGTATGTGGAGTTGGAAATTTAATATTCTTCAAGACAATGAATTATTATTTATCTCCATAAAAGTAAAAAAAACCAAGAGATGTGCATCTCTTGGTTTAATAATAATTAAAATAATTATTGGGAATATTGAAAAAAGACTTTGGTTTTCTAATTTAACATAGAAGCTCTAGCTCCTCCTGGCTGAAAGATTGCTCTCATTCTATTTCGTTGACCATCTGTGAACATATACATACAAGCATCGTCTGTATAATCCATATAGTTCATTGTCATATCTGCGGATTTACAATTAACTGTTGGATATGAAGGACAACCATAATTAGGCCCATCAGAAGCTGGTGTATCTTCTACAAAATCGTCTTGACGACATCTACCATCACCCCAAATATGACGTAAGTTTAAATAATGTCCTATTTCATGAGTTAAAGTTCTTCCTTCATTATAAGGTGCTGCAGAACCTCCTGGTAAACTAGAATATAATAAAACTACTCCATCGGTAGCTGAGTTTCCTCCTGGAAATTGAGCATATCCTAAAATTCCACCTCCAATATTACATACCCATACATTTAAATGAGTTTCTGGGGTAATTGGTGGGTAAGCTTGCTTTACTGCATCATTTGTTCCCCAAGAAGATGTAGAATCATCGTATCTAAAAGTGCCTGCTAACGTAAATGTTATTTCAGCATTAGTAGCATCATTAATAAAATCAGTAGCTCCTGATGGTAATTGATTTGTGTTTGGACTTGTAAAATCACTATTAATGACATTCATTTGTGATTGTACTTGTGAGTTTGTAACCGCACTAGCATTTGGAAGTACAATATGAAAGTATACAGGGATATCAATGCTTAAACCATCATCTATTGGTTCAACATCAACGTCTCCATCACCTCCTCCATTATTTCCTCCGTTTCCACCTCCTGGTGTTCCATCAGGTTTTTTACTGTTTAAAAACTTTCTTGTGGCGTATTCTATGTCATACATTTTCTTATACAATCCTGGAGTTTCATTTACTTGTCGATTTAAAACCTTCATGGAATAACATTTACTAGATACAGTTCCTTTCGATGCGACCTCTTCAGTTTTTACATAAAAGTCACTCATATCTACAGCTACTTCCTGAGATATTTCTTGTTTATCATTAGTTTCATCTTGACAGCCAATTAATAGGCTTGCCATTACTGCAAGCCCTAGAAAAACTTTTTTCATTTTTTAAAATTTTAAAGAGTTAGTTAAAATTTTCATTTTATAGCTATCTAATTTACAAAGAGTAAAAACAAATAAAAACAGGAAAAACACCTGATAAACAACACATTAACCTCTTTTCTTTTGTTTAAAACTTGTTTTTAAACAAAAAAAGCCAAGAGATTTGAACCTCTTGGCTTTATAATAATTGTAATAATTATTGAGAACGTCTTAAAAAAAGACTTTGGTTTTCTAGTTTAACATAGAAGCTCTTGCTCCTCCTGAAGCAAATAAAGCTCTCATTCTGTTACGTT
>JAUHZI010000091.1 GCA_030426105.1 Bacteroidia bacterium
GATTGAGCGCCACTTGCTGTAAGTGTAACACTATCACCGCTACAAATAGTAGGGTTGGCTGGCGTAACAACTACATTAGGTTGTGTGTTGACTGTAACCGTTGTTGTTTCGGTTCTAGAACAACCTTGTGTATCATTAGCGATAACAGTATAAGTGGTTGTTTGCGAAGGTGTAACAATATGCATTGTACCGTTTCCTAGGCCATTGTCCCAAGAGTATGTAGAGCCACTTCCAGCTCCTCCAGCTGTTATTGTAGCTGAGTTTCCTAAACAAACTGTTTGATCAGGAGTAACAGAAAGTGTAAATCCTCCTTGATTTGTAATAGTAGCAGAAGTATTAGTTGTACAGCCATTAGCGTCTTGTAAAACGATGTTGTAATTGCTAGCCGATAAACCAGTAAATAAACCAGTGTTTTGAAAGTTTAGACCTCCGTTAATACTGTATTGATAGGGTGCTAAACCTCCTGTTTCAACAACTGTAATGCTTCCGTTTGCATCCATACAAGTTTCTCCAGTTGCTGTAGCAGATACTGAGAAGGTTCCGCTTCCCTGAATAGTTTCAGAGGAAATAGTAGATGAACATCCATTGGCATCAACAACAACAACATTGTAAGTCCCTCCTGCTAAAGAATTGAAGAATCCATTAGCTTGGAAAGTAGCGCCGCCATTAATACTATATTGGTAAGGAGTTGTCCCTCCATTTGGAATTATAGCGATATTACCGTTGTCATTTCCACATGTAGTGTTGGTAACACTAACTGTATGTGTAATTGGGTTGCTTTCATTTATGGTAGCTGTTCCAGTAGCTTGACAACCATTGTTATCCTGTACAATAATTGTATACGTTCCACCGCTTAAGCCTCCAAAAGTTCCAGATGCTTGAAAGTTACTTCCCCCGTCAATACTATATTGGTATGGGTAGGTGCCTCCATTGGCAGTATTAAATAGCTGTCCATCACTAGCTCCGTTACAACTTACATCAACTGTATTGGATGTTAATGTTGGAGCGTTAGGGTTTGTTAGATTAGCTGTGCTAAAACCTTGACAACCATTAGCATCTTGAACAACAATATTATATGTTCCTACCCCTAAACTTGAGTAGGTGTAGGGAGCTGTTCCAGAAGAGAATGTTTGCCCATTATCAATACTGAAATTATATGGTCCAGAACCTCCAGAAACGTTGATGCTAATACTTCCATCAGTATTTCCACAGCTAGGACTGGTTTCAGTTGGAGTTACGGTTAGTGTACCACTACCTGTATTTACTGTCACGCTTTCAGTATTTTGACACCCTGAAGCATCCGTTACAATAACAGTGTAATTACCACCAGTTAGATTTGAAAAACTATTTGAACTTTGGAATGTATTTCCTCCATCTATGCTGTATTGATATGGAGCGGTTCCATTTGTTGCAGTAATAGAAATTTGTCCATCATTTCCACTACAGCTAGGTGTAGTGGTGGTAGATGAAATAGTTGGTCCGCCTGTAATTGTAACTTGTATACTGTCAAAGTATCTCCCTCTACAGGTTCCGTCTACTAATAAGTATGCTGTGTAGTTTCCAGAAGTTGAATAGGTTGCTGTAGTGCTAGCTCCTGATGCAGTATCAACAGTAGCACCTGGGAAATACCAAGAATAATTAGTTGCGTTTGTTCCAGTCGCATTAAAGTTAATTGGTGTTCCAGCACACGAAGTTGTTGGTGTTGCTGTGATAGTTGCAGATACAGGTTGGTCTGTTACATAAGGCAAAATATAATGTGTTAGATTAGTGTTCCAGCTATCCTGATCGCTATAAGGGTACCAAGCATTGTTAGACCATTCTTCCCATCCAGTATTAGTAGGTGTATTTACTGTGCTTGTAACAATAGCTAAAGAATCGGTATTCCCAAAACCATTCATTGAAATACCACAATAAAATGGATTCCCTCCTACATTTACAGGAGATGGAAAAGTAATATGTAGTACTCCTTGTCCTGAATTTGAAGCCAAGGCATTGTCTAGTTGAGCCAATGTAGCAGTTGCAGTTCCTAATATATTTCCTGGAGAACCAGAATTGTCTCCCCATACATTAAAATCGACTGTAGCTCCATTTCCTCCGTCATTAACACCATAAAAATAAATGTCTAGTCCTGTTACGTGAGTATATGGAGAATAGTTATTGTAATATTCAGCTTTTGAAATGTCACTAAAGTTATTCCACCCAGCAATATACCCAAAAGGATTAGTTCCTTGGTTAGAAAGATAAACAGTTAGGGAATCTGTTGCAACAAAATTAGATAAGGTATCACAACCAGAAGAAAGAACAACATTTATTGTTTGGGTAGAAGTACAAGAACCATTAGCATTAGTAGCAGTTAGTTGTACTTGATAGGTTCCCACATTATTGTAAGTAATGTTGGTAGGATTTTGAACTGTAGAGGTTGAAGGAGAAACTCCGCCTAAACTAGTATTGTCAAAATTCCAGCTCCAGGATGTAGGATTTCCCGTAGAAGCATCTGAAAAGTTTACACTTCCCCCAGCTATAATTGTTGTACTTGAAGCTGAGATTGAACATGTAGGTGGGGTAGAAGCATTAGAACAAGCTGTTGATGTTGTTAAACTAGCTCTACGTGGACATACGCTTAGAACAGTTCTAATTCTTGTTTTTTGATCTTCAGTGAAAATATTCATACAAGCGTCATCTGTATAGTCCATATAGTTTTCTATCATATCTACTGAACTACATGATGAGCTACCTGTTGGACATCCATAGTTTGCTGCTCCAGCTAATGGAGTATCATTACAGAAATCATCTTGACTACAATTTCCATCTCCCCATATATGTCTTAACCCTAACCAGTGTCCAACTTCATGTGTGGTTGTTCTTCCTAAATTGTAGGTTGGATTCAAAACAAAAGAACCATCATCTAAGGCAGCTGTACCGAATGCATTATAATTCATAACAACTCCATCTGTATTTGCGGATCCTCCAGACGCAGGCATTCCAGCTAAACCTGAATTATCTGGGAATTGAGCATATCCTAAAAGTGAACTAGCCCCTCCTCCAAATCTACAAGTCCACATGTTTAAGTAATTATTTGGATCCCAGATGGTCTGTGGCTTTAATGTGTTTTCAATTGGGTTACGGTCCCAAGATGCTTGCCCCATATTTACTCTATCAATTCCATTGGTGGCATTACCATTAGGGTCAACAGTTGCTAAACAAAATTCAATTTCAACATCAGCACCAACTGGATTGGTATTGTGTCCATTAGTGTTTGCCATTCTTCTAAAATCTTCATTCAAAACTTGAATCTGAGAGAGAACTTGTGCATCGGTAATATTTTCACCTGAACCAACAGCATCACCATTGTGTATAACATGTACAACAACAGGTATTGTAAGTACTGGAAGTCTAGTGCCTCCTTTTTGTTGTTTAAAGTTTTTAATTTCGTTTTGCAACCATGCTTCAAATTGTAGATTGGTTCCTGTTTTTGGATTTTCATTTCGTCTCAGTTGATCATATTCAACAGTTGCACACCTTACAAAACCATTGTGTTTATGCAAATGTGGTTGATGTTGATGTAAATGATGTTGCCCTAAAATAAAGTTGGTAATCAACAGTAAAAAAGAACCTAGTAAAAATTTGAAGGTTGTTTTCATGATAGTGTGTGTATTGGTTGTTAGTAGATGGTCTAGGGGTTATCTTTTTTGTTTTGGCTTATCCGCAACTTGTTTTTGAGGTGCCGTTTTCTTTTGTTGCTCCGTACCTTTTTTAGTTTCAACTGGTAATTCTTTGACAGTAGTTTGAGGCTCAATGCTGATAGGGGTTAATGTTAAATTCTTGCGTTTAACATTGTTAGATTGACTAAAGACTGCTGTACTAATAATAATTGAAGTGATAATTAGAAATGTAGTTTTCATAGTTTAGCAATTTTGCTACGCAATATAACGTTATTTATAATGAATATCAATTGATTCAAGTGAAAATTGAGTCTGTTTGTCATTTTTTTGTATCCTTATTTATAATATTTCTAGACAAAAATGATATTGTTTATATTTGTATTGTGAACTAGATACAGCAATATGAAAAATATACTTTTAGTAGAGGATGAAGAAAATTTGCATGAGGCAATAAAATTAAACTTAGATATAGAAGGATATAGTGTAACTTCTGTCTTTACTGGGAAAAATGCAATTTCTAAAGTGAAAGAAAAGAAATTTGATTTGATTATTTTAGATGTCATGTTACCAGATGTTAATGGATTTGATATTTGTGAAACAATTCGTTTAAATGATGAACAAACCCCAATTTTGTTTTTAACTGCTAAGAGTGATTCTGAGGATCGAATAAAAGGGTTAACAATAGGAGGAGATGATTATTTAACAAAGCCTTTTAATATTGAAGAACTTTTATTGAGAATAAAGCTTCTGATTAAGAGGTCGTCTAAGGATAATGAAAGCGTACATTCCCTTTCTACTTATAAAATAGGGACATTTACTATAAACTTTAATTCATTTGAAGTGTTGGATGAAGAGGGATGTGTTACTCCTCTAACCAAAAAGCAAATTAATTTGCTGAAGTTGTTGATTGATAAAAAGAATCAAGCTGTAAGTAGACAAGAAATCCTAGAGAAGGTTTGGGGGTATGAAATTTATCCCACAACCAGAACAATAGATAATGTTATCCTTTCTTTTAGAAAGATATTTGAGAAAAATACAGCACCAAATACTTATTTTAAATCGATTAGAGGTGTAGGATATAAGTTTACCCCTTAAAGTTTTAATAGATTCTAGGCAACCCTTTTTGTTTATTTGCGTCTATACAGTAGTAATATTCGAGATTTCTACCTCAATTTTACTGATTTTATATTTTCCTTGTTTAAGAAAAGATGGAGTTACTTTTTAGTACTTCATCTTTTTTTTCTGCTAAAATTATTTTTACACTCATTGTTAGGAAGGATTCTAAAGCTAAGACCTAGGCCATATATTGCATACCAGTCTTTATTTTGTGAGTTCCCTCTTTGTAGTCCATTTATTCCATAACCCTTACTTAAATCAGAGGCTAATTGACCGTTTTCTATTTCTAATTGATCTATATCAACATAAGTACCACTAACATCATCTAAATAGTCTGTAAATGTTTTTCTAATACCGTATTCTAAGTTTAGAGCAAGTCGTTTTGAAAGGTTAACTTTTATCCCTAATCCAACTGGTAGACTTATTTGTTGTGATTTATATTGTTTATTAGGATTTTGAGAGGAACCTTGTCCTTCTGTTCCCAGAGTTTGAAGGCTAACCCAGTTACCTTCATTATTGGTCTGAGGATTCATTTTAAAATAGGTGATCCCTCCAAATAAATAAGGAGTCCCTTTGTATTTTTTTCTTTCTCCAATTTCGAATGGTAAGAAATTGATTTCTATTGCTGGTCCAATTTCTAGAACAGAGGAACGAAAGCTGAGGTCAGAATTAGCACTAGAAGCTGAAATTCTACCATACATAAGGTGAGCTCTCAAAGCTATTTGCTTGTTGCTAAGTGTGCGCTTAAAGAAGCCACCGAAGTTATAATTGTAATTATTAAAGTGATTATATGGATTCAAATCCCCCATATAATAAGAGCCTCCAGCCATTAGACCAAATTCATCTACATAAGTTTGAGCAGTAGAAATGGTACTCAGTACTAACGATAAGATAAGTGAAAAGAATAATCGCTTAAACATAAAATTACTAATTATTAAAACTTAGGTAAATTCAACCTTCCTCTTAATAACTTATAATTTACTGATAATATTGCAAAGACGTATGAATCATTTGCTTGAGAGCTACCTCTTTGTTGTCCAGGCTCAGTCCAATTTGTTTGTCCTTCGTTGTTTAAGGCTGGGTTTGAAAGGTATTGAACCATAGCACTTTCGTTAGATTTATCAACATATACAGTGCTTACATCATCGATATAATCTGTAAATGTGTAACGAACTCCCGTTTCCAACCCAATACTCCATTGTTTATCAATAGCATATTTTAGTCCTAACCCAACAGGTAGAGCAATCGAAAAGCTCCCATATTCTACACCTTCAGTTTTTAAAGGTCTAAGTTTTTCCCAGTTTCCTTGATATTTGGCTTTAGGGTTATACCAGAAACCTCCAATACCAGCAAATAAATATGGGCTTAAATGGTTTACTCGTTTTCCTACAACTCCATTTGAACGATAAATATGTCCAAAATATTCTCTGAAAGGAAAATAATCGACTTGTACTGCAAGTTCAGCAATAGGCGACTTAAAGTGTAAATTTCTATTTTTTCTATAAATCTCTTCAGTCAGCGCGTCATTACCACTCACTTGACCAAAAGTGAATCCTGCTTTAGCAGCAATATTGGGAGAGAAAAATCGTCTGTATCCAACTTGAACAGCTGGCCTAGTAGCATTAAATTCAAAATCTCTAAATCCAGCTATGTTATGAGAACCAACTCTGTTAGCTCCTCCTAACTCTCCAAGAAAGCTGGACGCACCTATACCAAAAGAAAACTCATTTCGTAAAAATTTCCAGCTTTGTCCATTTATTCCAACGGCAAATAGGGCTAAGTATAATGTTAGAATTAAATTTTTTTTCATTTGATATTTTCTTGCCTTTTTATAGAAGGTTAAGCAAAAGTAATTTTTTTTTATAAAATAACACAACTATTCTTTGAGTTATTTTAAACTTGTCGCCATTTTATTTTGTTATGTATTTGTTAAATGCAATTATGTATAATCTTATTTAGTTTCTAACATCATTTCCCCAATGCATTTTTTTTCTTAAGGTATTTAAGAAGTTTTGGCTTTCAAATTGAACTAGATTAATATAAAAAGGTGCTTTTTTTACATGAATTTCAGAAGAATTAGAAATTGTAACAGTTCTACTGTCAAGTGTTGCTAAAAATTCTGGGTCACGTCCTTCAACTTTTAGTTTAATCTTCACATTGTCAGGGATAACCACTGGCCTAGCTGTTAAATTATGTGGAGCAATAGGGTTAATAATAAAGTTTTTAGACCCTGGTAAAACAATAGGCCCGCCACAACTTAAAGAGTATGCTGTAGAACCTGTAGGTGTAGCGATAATTAATCCGTCAGACCAATATGAATTTAGACACTCTCCATCAATGTATGTATTTACAGTCATCATGGAAGATGAGTCTTTTTTGTGAATTGTCAATTCATTCAGAGCAAAATTGAAATCTCCAAATAGGTTGCCTTTAGTTTCCGCGCACAATAATGATCTTCTTTGGAGTTTATACTCTCCGTTTTGAAGTTTGTCTAGCATAGAACTGATTTCGTCTTTGGCATTATAAGCCAAAAACCCCATCCTACCAGTGTTTAAACCAACAATGGGGAGTTTAGAGTCTCCTACTGCAGTAATTGTGTCGAGTAAAGTTCCATCACCTCCAATGCTCAATAAAAAGTTGACAGGTTCATTTATTTCGTTAGCGTCATTGTAAATAGTATATTTTCCTTTAAGCTCAATTTGAGGGCTCAAGAAATCAGCAAAAGCTTTGTTGATATAATATTCTATTTTTCTTTCTTTTAAACTATTAAAAAGATTTTGAATAGACGTGGATGCACTTTCTGGAAACCTTTTTCCAAAAATTGCTATTTTGATTTTAGCTTTGATAGTATTAGGTATTTAAGTAGGACATTAATAAGTTATAACGATCTTTGAGTTTGTCATTCATTTTTGTTTGACTAAAATAAGCTTTTACAATATAATCGTATCTATTAAGGGTTTGTAAAACACCTCCTATATGTTCTCTGTTTACTTTAATTGTGACCTCCATTTTGTTCGAATCAGGAGAAGAGGTGATGTATGAACTTAAAATTTTGGTGTCATTTCCTTCAATAATTTGAGCTATTTGAGCTAGAGAATAATCTACTTTGTTGATGTCTAAAATGATAATAGCTCCTGGTTCAGCAATTGAAGATGAACTTGTGAAGATGGAGGTGATTTTAGACAGTGTAGTACAGCCAACATAATTATCCATTCTATCCAAAATAGGTACTAATGTTAAATTTAATTCAGAAATTATTTTCATAACCTCATAAATATGACTGTCAGCATATACAAAAGGTCTGTTATATGCAATGTTCATATTCTCTAGAGGCGCTGAAGCATCGTTTTGATCATAAATCACATTGTCAGATATAAGTCCCAAATATTCTTGCCCCCTCACAACAGGTAAGTGAATGACCTTAAATTCATCCATCCAGTTTAAGGCCTTTTCTCCACTTTCGTTAGGCTTTATTGGTGGTATAGTATTGATGATGATGTCTTTTGCTAGCATTGTTTATTGTTGTATGTTAAAATGTTTAGGACATAAATTATACCTAAATTATTTTTGAATACAGAAAGTCTTTATTTTCTTTCGTCTATCTTTGTCTTAATTATATAAACAAAAGAAATACAACCTTTATTGTCAAAGATACAAAAATTTATGCATATCCTTTTACTTACCGATGGCATAACCCCCTTTGTGACTGGTGGAATGCAAAGACATTCAGCAAACCTAGCTAAATACTTTACTTTACAAGGGGTAAAAGTGTCTCTTGTACATTGTGTAGATGCTGAAGCTCCTTTACCTAGTGATGATGAGGTTAACCAAGCATTGTTTGGTAGTGATAATGCAAAGCTGTTTAAAGTTTATAGCTTTAATTTTCCTAAAAAAGGTAAAATGGTAGGGCATTATATTCGAAATTCATATGTTTACTCTAAAATGGTTTTTGAAGCATTAGACTTCTCAAATGTTGATTTTGTATATGCAAAAGGATTTTCTGGTTGGCACTTTTTAGAGCAAAAGAAAAAAGGAGTGGAATTACCTCCAATAGGTGTGAAATTTCATGGTTATGAAATGTTTCAAAAACAAATTTCTTGGAAACAAAGATTGCAAAGCTTTTTATTGAAAGGGCCAACCAAGTGGAATAATGAAAGCGCTGATTATATATTTTCATATGGAGGTAAAGTCACAGATTTAATACTTAATAATTTAAAGTTCTCTAAAGAAAATATATTAGAGTTCCCTTCTGGTATTGCTAATGATTGGTTGAGAGAAGAAGAAATAGATGTTGATAAAGAAGCTGTTATAAAATATGTCTTTGTTGGACGCTATGAAACACGAAAAGGGATAAAGGAGTTGAATCTTGCAATACAGAATTTACTGGCAAAAGAGGATGTTTTTGAGTTTCATTTTATTGGTCCAATACCTGTTGAAGCTCAGATAAAACATCCTAGTTTAACATACTATGGAGAACTAATAGGTAAAAAGAACATTACAAGAATTTTGGATAAAATGGACGTTTTAGTTTGTCCAAGTCATTCAGAAGGAATGCCTAATGTGATTTTAGAAGGAATGGCAAGAGGTTTAGCGATTTTAGCAACAGATGTTGGAGCAGTGGAGTTCATTGTTGATGAATCAAATGGGAGAATTATTCCTCCACTTAATCAAGTTTTATTAGAAAAAGGGATACTTGATTTTTTATCCTTACCAAAATTGGAATTGAAGAAGATGAAGCAGAACTCTTTGACTAAGGTTCAAAATGAATATCTTTGGGAAAAGATATCAGCTTTAATTTTGAAAAGAATTGGTAATTTAAAATCGACATAATGGCAGAATCATCGAATTCCAAAGTTTATTTCCCAGGTCTTGATGCTTTAAGGTTTTTTGCTGCCTTTTCTGTTATTATTGGGCATGTTGAATTGTTAAAAGAACAACTAGGCTTACCAAATAGCTCTAGTCTGTTTTTAAGGATTAATTTTGGCGGTTTGGGAGTTTATTTCTTTTTCGTTTTAAGTGGTTTTTTAATTACTTATCTACTTTTTGAAGAGTTGGAGAGAACAAATACAATAGCTTTAAAAAAGTTTTATTGGAGGAGGGTGTTAAGGATATGGCCTTTATATTATTTGATCACCTTTTTAGGTTTGTTTGTTTTTCCACATTTTGAAATACTTCATGTCCCTTGGTTGCAAAGTTTTTTTGAAGAAAACTTTTATATGAACTTATTGTTCTTTGTGATTATGTTACCTAATCTTGCGTTGGCTTTTATGCCTGCTCTACCTCATGCTGGCCAGTTGTGGTCAATTGGTATCGAAGAGCAGTTTTATTTAATATGGCCAGTGTTAGTTCGAAAGGTAAAAAATAAGCTGAAACTAATAATTTGGGGAGTGATTTTAATTTTCTTATTAAAAGCTCTTTATGTTTTGGCTTTAAAAACAGGGTTTTTCCCAAGTAATACGTTCACTGTTGGAATCAAAAAAGCTCTGGCTATGAGTAAATTTGAATGTATGTTAATAGGTGCCTTAGGCGCTTATTTGTTAAAATTTAAAGAGACAAAATATCTAAGGTTCATATACCATAAGCTAGTGTTTGTCATTAGTCTCTTATTGATTCCTCTACTTAGTTATGTAATGTATGAATATGCAAATGATATTATCCACATTCCCTATAGTTTTCTGTTTTTGGTTGTTATCATGAATATCTCTTCTAACCCTAATAGTATTTTGAAGTTAGAAAATAAACTGTTTTCTTTTTTAGGAAAGATTTCTTATGGTTTGTATATGTATCACATGGTTTTAATTGTCCTTATAATAAGGATAGGACTGTATATAAATATAGAAGGGGAAATATGGTTTAATGGAGTTGTATATATTCTAACTCTAATAAGTTCAATAGGAGTAGCAGCTTTCTCTTACTTTATGTTTGAGAAAAGATTTTTAAAGTTAAAAAAGTCATATACCGTTATAAAGAGTGGAGGTAATTAAATCCATAAAAATAGCTAAATGGGTAGAAACCTTAATTCTTATTTCGGTTTTTATAAACTCGTATATTTTTTTTAGAAGTCCTTTTGAAGGGTACTTCCACTATTTAATTTTTCTTTTTTTTATACCTCTATTTGCATTGAAATATGGATATCCTAAATATTTAGTCAAGTTATTCTCTTGGTTTATTGCTGTAGGTATGGTATTTGTTTTTTCTGGAAAGTATCCTTTATTCGATTTTATAAAAGTGTTTGGAGGTATGTTCTTATCATTTACCTTTTATCATTATGTAATTCGATACTACCAATTCAATATATCACAACTATTTAGTGTTTATTTAAAATGGTCTTATGTTGCAGCAATAATAGGAGTAATCCAATTAATTTCGTATAAAATTGGTTTTGTATATGGTTATAACTATCGTTGGATTTTTAATAAGTGGGGAGTTAATGAAGGAGGAATATTTGGAATAAGAATTAATAGTGTTTTTTCAGAGCCTTCTGGATTGGCAGCAGCTTTAGCTCCCGCAGTTTTTGTTGCGGTATATAATTTAGTTCATAAAAAGAGCTTTGTTATTAGTAAACATGCCTCGATTATTATTATTATCACTTACATTATTTCCAGTTCTTCGACAGCATATATTGGTTTGTTGTTGATTTTTATATTAGTTTCTATGAGTATTAAATTTAGGTACCTCATAGTTGGTTTAATTGTTGGGGGAATATTTTTTGTTTCTTTTTATCGAATTTCAGATGATTTTAAGTTCAGAGTTGATAGTTCAGTAGCATTATGGGTGCATCAAAATTATAGTATTCAAAATACAAATACTTCTAGTTTTGTATTGTATAATAATGTCCATGTAGCGATGGAGAGTTTTAAAGAATATCCTTTGTTTGGGACAGGTTTGGGGTCATATAAGGCAGCATATCAGAAGCATTCTTTAACCAAGAATGTTGAGATAGTAGCTTATGATTTTGAGTTTAATTCTACAGATGGAAATTCTTTGTTTGTTAGAATGTTAGTTGAACTTGGTTTGGTTGGAGTAGGGCTTTTCTTTTTATTAATAATTAGAGGGTTTATTTATTTAAGAGTGGAGGAAGAGTTTGCTGAGTATAAAATTATTAGTCAAGCCATTTTAATTTTGATTTTATTAAATTTAATGCGGCAAGGAAATTATTTCCTGAATGGTTTCCCTTTATTTATATTGATTTATTATTATAATTGGAAACAATATAGGGAAGCATTGAAGGAAAAAGAAAAGTCAATAGTGAATGAATAGAAGGGTTTTGTTTTTGTATACAGAATTAGCGGGGTATACAATTAATTGTATGAAGGAGTCTATGAAAGAGGTTAACGATTTAGCTCTATTCGTTATTCGTTGGCCATTAGCAGACGAAGCTCCTTTCCAGTTTGACTTTGGAGATATCAAGTATTATCAAAGAACGGATTTTACTTATGATTCTATATTGAATTTTATTGAACAAGAAAAGATTGAACTTCTTGTTTGTTCTGGATGGGTAGATAAGGAATATGTCAAAGTTTGTAGAGCAGTCAAGGGTAAAATACCAACAGTTTTATTGCTAGATAATCAGTGGAATGGAGGGGTTAAACAATATGTAGCTAAATTATTAAGTCCTTTTCTAATTCAAAGGAATTTTTCACATGCTTGGGTTCCAGGTAAAAAGCAAGAGCAGTTTACAAAGCATTTAGGTTTTTCTTCAGAAAGGATTAAAAAAGGGTTTTATGTTGCAGATACTAAGTTGTTTAAAGGGTACTATGAAGCCTTTAAGGACTATAAACAGAAAGAATACCCCAAAAGGTTTTTGTATGTAGGAAGGTATGTCAAACATAAAGGTATTTATGATTTATGGGATGCGTTTATAAAGTTGCATGAAACATTTGAAAATGATTGGGAGTTGTGGTGTGTTGGGACAGGAGAAGAATTTAACAGTAAAATAGAGCATCCTAAAATAAAACATTTTGGCTTTTTACAACCAACTGAGTTTTCAGAGGTGGTTAAGAATAGTGGTGTTTATATTTTACCTAGTCATTTTGAGCCTTGGGGAGTCTCAGTTCAGGAGTTCGCGTCTGCTGGTTACCCGATGTTGTTGAGTAATGAAATTGGCTCTAAAGAAGCTTTTTTTGAAGAGAATAAAAATGGTTATTCTTTTCGTGCTACAGACTCTGATAGCTTATTAGAAGCAATGAAAAAAATGATAAGATTGTCAGAAAGTGAGTTAATTAAGATGCAGATAAAAAGCATTCAGTTATCTTTGTCTGTAACAACTCAAGAATGGACAAAATCATTAATGTCTTTTAAATTATGATAAAAATATTAATAACAGGAGGAGCTGGAAATGTAGGAGGAGCCTTAGCTCGAAAGCTAGTTGACAACCCTAATTATTTTGTAGTTATTGCAGATAATTTATCAACAGGAAGTAAAGAAAAATTACCCACTACAAACCATGATAGATGGTCTTTTGTTTATTGTGACGTCAACAATTACAGAGATATATCGGAATTAATGTTGGCTTATAAGTTTGATTATGTTTTTCATTATGCTGCGGTAGTAGGTGTTCAGAGGACACAAGAGAATCCAATTCAAGTTTTAAATGATATTGAAGGAATTAAAAATGTTCTGAATTTGTCTAAAAATACTTCTGTTAAAAGAGTCTTTTTCTCTTCTTCATCAGAAGTTTATGGAGAGCCTGTTGAATTACCTCAAAATGAAAATACAACACCTTTAAATTCAAGGGTGCCTTATGCTGTTGTTAAAAATGTAGGCGAGGCTTTCTTTAGGTCTTTCAAGCAGTCATTTGATTTAGACTATACAATTTTTAGATTCTTTAATACTTATGGTCCAAATCAGAGTATTGATTTTGTAGTAGCTAAATTTATAGCTTTAGCATTAAAAGATGAGCCTATTACAATTTATGGAGATGGATCTCAAACACGTACATTTTGTTATGTAGATGATAATATAGACACTTGTGTAAGAATTTTCGAAGAGGGATATCACTTAAATGATACTATTAATATAGGAGGTGCAGATGAAATTTCTATTTTAGAATTAGCAAAATTAGTAATCAAGTGTTCAGAGTCAAACTCAGAAATAATCCATTTGCCACCACTCAAAGATGGGGAT
>JAUHZI010000260.1 GCA_030426105.1 Bacteroidia bacterium
CTAGAAATAAATCAAGAAAAAGGAATTCTTAGAGTAAATTGATAAGTGTGCCATATTTTAACTGATTTATTTCGGGGGATAATTCTAAGTATCATTATAATACTTATCAACGCTAATATATATAAAATCTTAATTTATAGTACTTTTTTATACAAAAAAGTATTTTGAATGGCAAAAAGTAATTCGCTCCTTACTTCTATTATAGATGGTTTCTAAAAAGTAAGTAAAATTATTTTTATCTTTAAAGGATGGTTATAGTTGAAGAAAAGATACAATTTTATTTTAGAGAAAATAAAAAAACTTAACACTATACTTACCCTCAAAAACAAAACCTACTGAAAATCAATAGGTTTATTTTCAAAATGTGACCCAGAGAGGACTCGAACCCCCAACCCTCAGAGCCGAAATCTGATGTTCTATCCAGTTGAACTACTGAGTCTATAAATTTTATTAAGCTAGTTTAGCTTTTACAATTGCTGAAATAGTTTTTCCGTCTGCTTGTCCAGCTAATTGTTTAGATACAATTCCCATTACTTTACCCATATCCTTCATACCATCTGCTCCAACATCTGTAATAGTTTTCTCTACAATATTTCCAATTTCTTCTTCGCTTAAGGCCTCTGGTAAAAATTGTTCTAAAACAGCTGCTTCTGCTAATTCTGGCTCTGCTAAATCATTACGACCTTGCTCTGTAAACACTGTAGCGCTATCTTTACGTTGCTTCACTTGTTTTTGAATAATCTTCAGTTCTTCTACTTCGGATAATTCTCCTGCTCCTGCTTCAGTATTTGCCAACATAAATGCTGATTTCAATGCTCTTAAAGCTGTTAAAGCTACCGTGTCTTTAGACTTCATAGCTTCTTTCATTTTATCCATTACCTGTTTTTGCAAACTCATAATTTTATGTTTTTAAAGTATTAAAAAATCCCGATAAATCGGGATTTTAAAAATACGTGTTATTCTTTTATTAATCTACATTATCGTGTAAAAACGAATTGTTAGAGCGTAATAAATCGTTATTATCTGTATTTAATGCTGTATCTGACTTACTAATATCAGAACCTGCATCAATATCAACTCCTAATCTTTTATAAGCTGGTTGACGCTCAATTTCGTCTATATTTTTACTAACCTGGTCGTTAAACTTGTAGTTAAAACCTTTCATTTTTTCACGTCTTTCCTGTGCTCTTTTTTGCAATTCAGAAATTGTTAAGTCCAACGGAGAAACTTCTTCGCTTGAAGTGTCTATGTTATTAATTTCTTCTTGCGTTTTAGATTTTACCTCAAACTGCAACTCTTCTTCTATCTCTTCCTTAATTGTTGGAGTAGAACTTTTACCAATTGTTGGTTGTGCACTAAAATCATCTAGTACATAACGTTTTTCAACTTTATGATACTTTACTTCTTCAGCTTTTACTTCAATATTTTTAATTTCGCTAGTTGTTTCAACTAAATGAGAAGCTGGTTTTATTTCTTCGTAAGAGTTTAATGGTAAATCAAACAACAAATCTTGCTGAGTTGGTTGCTCTTTTACTTCTCTTTCTTCTACTTTTGGTTCAGCTATATTTGTAATAATAAAATCGTCTTCAGAAACTGTTTCTATTTCAATCTCATCATATACTACATCAATATTTTTTATTGCTTCCGTTGTAGGAATAATCTCTGATTTAGGTTCAGGCTTTTCTTCCTCTAAAACATGAACAACTTTATTTGATGGTGTACTTTTTATAGGCTCATCAATTGCTGGAGATGTTTGTATATTCTGGTCTCCAAAATTATAAGTTGCCTTTTGCTCATCTTCTAAAGTATGAACTATTTTTTTCACCTCTGTATTGGTAATATTACCTTGCTGATCGGCAGCGAAACCCGTAGCTACAACTGTTACTGCTATTCCATCTTCTAATGTTTCATCCTCTCCAATACCCATAATAATATTGGCATCATAACCTGCTTCATCTTGGATGTAGTCATTAATTTCACCTATTTCATCTAGGGTAACTTCATTACCTCCTGAAACGATTAATAACAATACATTTTTAGCTCCTGTAATTTTATTATCGTTCAACAATGGTGAATCTAATGCCTTTACAATAGCATTTTTAGCTCTGTTTGCTCCTGTTTCTTTTGCAGAACCCATAATTGCTGTACCACTATTTGATAATACCGTTTTAGCATCATGTAAATCGATATTTTGTTTGTAGTGATGTGTAATTACCTCTGCTATACCTTTTGCTGCTGTTGCTAATACTTCATCAGCTTTAGAGAATCCTGCTTTAAACCCTAAGTTACCATAAACTTCGCGCAGTTTATTATTATTGATAACAATTAATGAGTCAACATTATTACGTAGCTCATCAATTCCTTTTTGAGCTTGTTTTTAGCGCATTCTTCCTTCAAATTGAAATGGCATAGTAACGATACCTACCGTTAAAATGTCCATATCTTTAGCAATTTTAGCAATGATTGGAGCTGCTCCTGTACCGGTTCCTCCTCCCATACCTGCGGTAATAAACACCATTTTGGTATGTGTACTCAACATTTGTTGAATTTCCTGCATACTTTCAGCTGCTGCTTGTGCTCCAATTTCTGGATTAGCACCTGCACCTAACCCAGAAGTTAAGTGTGCTCCTAATTGAACCTTATTAGGTATAGGACTGTTTTCTAATGCTTGTGCGTCTGTATTACAAATTACGAAATCTACTCCGTGAATTTGTTTACTATACATGTGGTTTACTGCGTTGC
>JAUHZI010000005.1 GCA_030426105.1 Bacteroidia bacterium
TGCGTCATCCAGAGTCTGATACTTATAAAGCTGAAACCAATGATATTAATAGTATCAACTTTAAAAGTATGAAACACGATTTTGAAGGAGGTTTTAATATTGAATATGTAAAATCGAATAACAAAGCTTTAAACTATACGATAAATAAAACAATGATGCGTATAGATTTAGACACCCCTTTAAAAGCTGGATCTTCAATTAGTTTTGATATTAAATGGAATTTTAATATCAATGATAGGATGGCTATTGGAGGTCGTTCAGGATATGAGTATTTTAAAGACGAAGACAATTACATTTATACAATCGCTCAGTTCTATCCTAGAATGTGTGTGTATAATGATGTAGAAGGTTGGCAGAATAAACAATTTTTAGGAGGGGGAGAATTTACTTTACCTTTTGGGGATTATGATGTGAAAATCACATTGCCAGCTGATCATGTTGTGGCTGCAACGGGTGAGTTACAAAATGCTAATGATGTATTAACATCTGAGCAAAGAAGTAGATTAGCTAAAGCTAAAAAAGAAGAGAAAGAACCAGTTTTTATAGTGACACAAGAAGAAGCTGAAAAAGCTGAGAAAAGCAAAGCAACAGCAACTAAAACCTGGCAGTTTAAAGCTAAGAATGTAAGAGATTTTGGATGGGCTTCATCGAGAAAGTTTATTTGGGATGCTATGATTGTAAAACAAGAGTCTAAAGATGTATTAGCAATGTCTTTTTACCCGAAAGAAGGAAATCCATTATGGGAACAGTATAGTACTAAAGTTGTTGCGCATACATTGAGAAGTTATAGTTCACATACTTTTGATTATCCATATCCAGTAGCTATATCAGTACATACAAAATGGATAGGAATGGAGTATCCAATGATTTGTTTTAATGGAGGTAGACCAAGCCCTGATGGAACATATTCTGAACGTGCTAAAAATGGGATGATAGGTGTCATTATTCATGAGGTAGGACACAATTACTTTCCAATGATTGTTAATTCAGATGAAAGACAATGGACATGGATGGATGAAGGGTTGAATACTTTTTTACAATATTTAGCAGAACAAGAGTGGGATAGAAATTATCCAAGTAGTAGAGGACCAGCATATAAAATTGTCGATTATATGAAAGGTGATGTCAGTAATATTACTCCAATTATGACGAACAGTGAGTCTCTATTACAATTTGGGAATAACGCATATGGAAAACCAGCAGCAGCATTAAATATTTTGAGAGAGACAGTGATGGGAAGAGAATTATTTGACCATGCATTTAAAACTTATGCTAATAGATGGATGATGAAACATCCAACACCAGCTGATTTTTTCAGAACGATGGAGGATGCTAGTGCTGTTGATTTGGATTGGTTTTGGAGAGGATGGTTCTACACGACTGATCATGTAGATATTTCTATTGATAATGTACAGTGGATGAAGTTGAATACAAAAAATCCAACTGTTGAAAATAAAATAAAGGAAGATGAAGCTAAACGTATCGAAGAAGCAGATATTTCTAATCAAAGAAATAAAAAGGATATTCAACAAACAGCATTGGAAAATGATAAAGGGTTAGAGGATTTTTATACAACATATAATCCTTTTGAAGTAACACCTGAACAAGAGGAAAACTATCAGCATTATTTAAGACATCAATCTCAAGCTAAGAAGGAAATCATAGAAAAAGATATCAACTTCTATCAAATAGATTTTTCAAATGTAGGTGGTTTAGTAATGCCAATTATTATTGAATTTACTTTTGAAGATGGAACGAAAGAACTACAGCGTTTACCAGCTGAAATCTGGAGAAAGGATAATAATAATGTAACTAAGGTTTTCTTCTTTCAAAAGAAAGTAGCCTCAGTTAGTTTAGATCCTCACTTGGAAACTGCTGATACGGAAGTTTATAATAACAATTATCCAAGGAAATTGGTTCCAACTCGTTTTGAGCAACATAAAAAACCTTATTGGAGAACACATGGAGGTGGTTCGAATCCAATGAGAGATGCTAAGAAGAAAAAGGATTAAGATAACCTAATTAAATAAAAAAGGTACTCAAAAGCTGAGTACCTTTTTTTATGGTCTACCACTAGCAGAACGCTGAATTTCTTGTCTTTTAAAAGTGGTTTTATTGAGTTCAGCAGGATCCTTATTAATCAAAGGAGGATCATTGGTAATAATGATAACATCTCCCATTAATTCATGGTAATTGTTCATCGTAAAGTCGTGAACCATAATCCCTTTTTTTATCGTAAAATCTTCTAATATAACATGTTCATAGCCAACATATGAAATGCGAAGAGTATATTTTTTATTTAAATAGTTTTCATCTAGATCAAAATTGTATTCTCCATCAAAGTCAGTTGTAGTGCCTTTTATAATACTGTCATTTTCAACCAGAACAACTTTAGCAAAAGGAAGTGGTTCTCCATTTTCATCAGAGACAGTTCCCTTAAGTTTAGTCTCTGAAACTTGTTGTTTGTTCGTCAGATAAGTTTCTTTCATTTTTTGTGTAGCTTCTTGAGCTTTAGCCGATAAACTGAACAGAGAACTTCCAAAAACAATTAGCAAAGCGAAAGCTAAACGTTTAATAGGTTGTACATACTGATAATCATCTAACTGAAATGAATAGGCACGTACACACATACTTGTATTTTGATGTTGATGCACCAGTTCTCGAATTTCTGTAGTAGATTTTTCTCGAAGATCTATGACTGATTTGTTACATTTTTTACAATGCTTTCCAGTTGTATTGGGAAGCATTGTATTCCAATTTTCACTACAAGGTGTACCTATATCAATGTTCATAATGCGGTGAGTTTAGTTATTTATACACAAGATGTTTATAAAAGTTCAAATTAGAAGTATCTTATATGGAGTAGTCCAAACTTTATTATGCTTCTAAGATAATAGAGACTAAATAAGGTCAAATTCCATAAATTATTTTAAATTTACTTTAATAAATGAGAAAAAATATTCAATATCTACTTTGTACTTTAGCTATATTGGTTAGCCAATTTGTTCATGCACAAGATATTCATTTTTCTCAATATGATTTGTCTCCAATCAATTTAAATCCAGCTCAAACGGGACAGTTTATGGGGGATTATCGATTTATTGGAAATTATAGAACACAGTGGTCTTCGGTAACAGTACCTTATAATACTTTTAGTTTTGGAGCGGATGCCCGAAACTTTTTACCACAGAAAAATTATGCTGGAGGAATTCAAATTAATCAAGATCAGGCAGGTGATTCTCGTTTTAAAACATTCCAAGCTAATCTTTCAGGGAGTTATTTAATGCCTATTAGTGAAGATTCAACCCAGAACCTTTCGTTTGGGGTACAAACAGGAGTTACCAATAAAAATATTTCGTATGATCCCTTATATTTTGATGTACAGTATGATGGCTATGCTTATGATCCCAACTTACCAACACAGGAAAATTTTGCTAGAAGTAGTAAAACTTATTTAAATTTGAATACAGGAATAGCCTATTTTAATGAAATAGAAAAGAGAAAAAAAATAGGTGCAGGAATTGCTTTGTTCAATATTACCAAACCAAATCAAAGTTTTTATAATGAGTCAACGGTTCAATTAGATAGAAGACTTTTGATTCATGCTAACGCAGAATGGAAAGTTAGTGAAAAAATTAATGTTCTTCCAAGTCTATTATTTATGCAACAAGGTCAATACTCAGAATTTAATTTCGGAGGTTCTGCTAAATATATCCTCACAGATTTCATTGGTCTATATAGAACTGTTTGGTTTGGGATGTTTTATCGTAATCAAGATGCTGGGTTTCTTACGGCTGGAATGGATTATGACAATTGGAAAGTAGGAGTAAGTTATGATATCAATACTTCTTCTCTAGTTCCAGCTAGTCGTAGGAGAGGAGGTCTTGAGTTGGCTGTCATTTATATTATCAATAATACGCCTTTCAAGCGCGTTCAACATCGTGTTTGCCCAGATTATATTTAGTTTTAATGTTAGTTTTTGGACACACAATAGAGGAGTTAGAAGTCATCGATTCAACCAATAGCTATTTGATTCATAAATCGAAAGAACAGCGTGTATATGAAGGAGAGGTTGTTTTAGCGCATTATCAAACAAATGGAAGAGGACAGCGTTCAGCAGTTTGGGAATCGTTACCAGGAGAGAATTTAATGTGTTCTATTTTTGCTTTGCCTACATTTTTAAATGGTGATAATTTTTTCTTAATCAGTAAAGCTATAGCTTTAGCTGTAAAATCTATTGTGTCATTAAAATGTCCTGAGGAGCGTGTAGAGGTAAAGTGGCCGAATGACATCTATGTTAACCAAAAAAAGATAGGGGGAATATTAATTGAGAACCAATATAAAGGGGATCAAATTAAACAGGCCGTAATTGGGATCGGTTTAAATATTAATCAAGTATTTTTTGAGAACAGTCAGGCAACAAGTTTAAAATTATTAACACAAAAGGATTATAGTATAAAAACAATATTAGAAGAACTATTACAGGCTTTTGAAAAATATTATTTTGAATTGAAGTGGGGGAATAGTGCTGTTGTAGAAGAGGGGTATCTAGAAGATTTAATGAATTATAAAGTTGAAAAGCCTTACAAAGTGAAGGGTGAAATGATTAGGGGAATAATTCAAGAGGTAAGAAATAATGGAACATTGGTTCTTGATTCTGAAGGAAGGTTATTAGAGTTTCAGTTTAAAGAAATAGCTTACGTTTTTTAATGAATAAAAAAAGGAGCGACATCAATCGCTCCTTTTTTGTTATCATTTAACAATAGATGCTATAGGGTATAGCTAATAGAAGCGGCGAATGTTCTTCCATCTCTAAAGTAATCATAGATTTGTGGAATTGCTTCATATGCTTCATAATATCTAATTCTTTTATTGTTTAGGAGGTTTTGAGCTGTAAAACTAGCTTTCCATTGGTTGCTTTTTCCAAACTTTTTACTTGCTTTTAAATTTAAACTATGGAAAGGATTTTCATATACATCTGGTAAAGCGCCAATACCAATTACTGCTAATCTTTTTCCTTGGATATTATAGCTTAAGTTAATGTCAAAACCAACTGAGTCAGCACTAAAAGATGTAAAAGCATTGATTAAGTATGGTGATTGTCCAGACATTGGTCTATAGTCTCCTACAATTTCACCATCTCTCGCATTTAGCTCTCTAATTTCTTTTTCCGTTTGTATTGTATTTCCTTTCGTAATTTCAACCTTATTCATATCTATTTGAGATTTAATCCAAGAGAAGTTAGCTCCTACATAAAATTTATTTTCAGGTTGATCCATAAATCCAATTCTCTTACGAGCCTCTAATTCAATTCCATAAATATCTGCTTCTCCAGTATTCGTTGGCTTAACTTCATTAGGAGCAAGGTCAAAAGAAACAATTTCAATAGGGTTGATAAACTTCTTATAAAATCCAGAAACAGAAAGAACTTCAGTTCTACCATAAAAATACTCCCATCTTAAATCAGCATTGTGAATATTGGTTTGTAGTAAATCAATATTACCATTGTATCTTCTTCCTTGGATAGGATCATAGATTTGAGCAATTGATTTCTCCTTAAAAGAAGGTCTAGCTAATGTTTGTGTATAAGACGTTCTTAAGTTCATGGTATTAAAAGCTGAATCTTTCAATACATATACGAAATTAACAGCTGGTAATAGATTTGTTTCATCTAATACAGTAGTATTATTATAAACAATCGTAGCATTATTATCTTGACCAGTATATTTATTGGTAACTTTTTCAAGTCTTGCTCCATATACAGCTTTCAACTTTTTATTAATAGGTAATTCATTCATAATATATGCCCCTAGAACCAATTGATTCGCGTCAAATGAATTTGCTAATTCTCTTTCTCCATCAGCGAAAGTTCCTTGGTCAGTTTCAGGAGTCCATATATTTTCTTCTTGTAAAAACCAATTTGGGTCATTGGGTACTTCAGTTATATTTTCTACGTCGAAGACATAATCAAATACTTTAAAAGAACGTGCTTTATAGGTTTCTGAGAATCCAAATTTTAAGGTAGATTCTAACTCATTTTTTAGATCGAATGAATAAGAAAGATCCAATTTACCATTTAGGTTGACTTCATTCAAATCTCTAAAAATTCTTCTAATTTCAGCTCCAACACTTTTGTATAAACCATAAGTAACGCCATTTTCTGTTTCTACCTCTTCTAAAATAGTACTTCTAATATCTGGATCCTTAATTAAAGATAGAGAAGGAGAAATAGCCCATTTGACCTGCCATGCATTTTGAGCTAGTGAATGTGTACCAGATAAGTTTGCATTAGTTGTAGAACGTTGCGTATATTGTAAGTTTTGCTTAAGAAGTATAGCTGGATTAGATTCATAATTTTGCTCTCTTAGTGAAGCAGCTTGAGATTCTCCATTTTGTGTGTGAAATAAATTTAAAGATAATTTATGAACCTTGTTGATTTTTACTGACTGACCTAAAAGAGCAGACCATATTACATTATGAATCCCTAACTGACCTTTTGATGATCGATCAATAAAAAAGTTATTCTCAGATAACTCAGGGTTTTTTCTGTAAGCATTATATTGTACATCATTATAGTATCTATAGTTGTTTTGGTAGCTTACATAGAAGTTGTAGCCATAATCGATGTCTTTATTGTCTGCATTTAGTTGGTTCCCTATTCCAAATGAATAACTCTGGTTAGGAGCACTAAATCCAGTCTCTACCGACATGTTAGGATTAAAAGCTTTGGTTAAAGTTGTTAATTCAGGATCTCCTTCAGTAGGGTCGGGAAGAGGTTTAGTCTGACTAATAGGTAATGCTCTTCCTCCATCATCAAACCCTAAGAAATCTAAAGAACCAGTTTCATAAGTGATATAATTTGGGTTAAAAGTCGTTACTGTATTGTATCCTAATCCAGCAGAAAAACTTAATGTTTTTTCAGCAGGAAAATCTTTTGTTAAAATATTGACTAATCCACCTGTATAGTCTCCAGGCAATTCAGGGGTAAATGTTTTGTATACAGTAATATTATCAATTAGGTTAGTAGGAAAAATATCCATTTGAACAGTATTCCTATTAGGATCAAGTCCAGGTATTTCCATATTATTGAGGATTGTTTTGGTATAACGATCACCTAAACCTCTTACATAAACGTGCTTTCCACCTTCAACCGAAACTCCAGTTACCCTCTTGATAACTTCTCCAGCGTCACCATCTCCCGTTTTTTTCATTTGCTCAGAAGAAGTTCCATCAATCATATTGGTTGATTTCATTTTTTCACGGTCAAATGCTGCCATTGTTTTAGAAGCTTTCTTTTCTGCAATAATCTCAATTTCTCCAATCATTTCTGTAGCTTCAGCTAATGAGATGTTCTGTGAGTAATTTTTACCAGCTTCAACTTTTAGGTTTATTATTTTGTCTGTATACGAAACGAATGTATATACAATTTCATAAGTTCCAGGCTCTAACTTTAAAGTATAGTTTCCTTCAAAATCAGTTGAAGTACCTTGTGAAACATCTGTTTTAACATAAACATTAACAAATGGAAGCTCTTCTCCTGTATTAGCATCAGTTACTTTACCCCTTAAAATACCTTTTTGAGCAAAGGTAAAGCTTGTGGTTGCTAATAAAACAATTAATAGAAAAAATTTGTGTGACATTTTAGTATGGGTCTATATGACAAAATCAACAGCATTAGAAACTCGTTCTAACACTGCTGATTTCAGCACAATTATGATTTAATAATAATTATAACTTTCCTTTTTGTGAAGACCAAGTCCAAGTGAAGTTAGATAAATTCGCTCCAGTTGTTCCTGAGGTTACAATACTCGTTCCTGTATTTGAAATAGCAGTTTCAGCTGTACTTTCTAATGAACCTGTACAGTTATCATTAGCAGCTTCAACCACTGAATTTGTATAAATATCTACAGCTGTAGCCATATCGTTTGATGAAGAAACAATCTCAGAGTTATTTATATTTAAGATTGGAGATGCTTGAGTTAAATAGATATAAGCATCAGATTTATCAGTACAGTTAACTGTATCAGAGAATGAAGCTCTTACTTTGATAACTTTACTTGTGTATCCTTCGAAAACAACATTATTGATATCTCCTTGAGCTTTTGATTTTAAATCAGCACCAGTTCCTTGACCATCTGTTGTTTTAATAGTACCATTAGATAAAGTAAATGTACCTGTTGTATTTGTAATACCTTCAGGTCCGTCAATCTCTAAAGCTTCGTCAGTATTAATTCCGTGAACGACAGCAAAGTTACTAACTGTTCCAGAATAATTCATATCAATGTCAATACCATCATCTCCTTGAAAAGCAACAACTAAATCAGTTACATTTACTGTTCCTCCAAAGAATTCGATACCATCATCTAAATTTGCAACAATCTCAATATTGTTAATAGAAGTCCCTGTTCCAACTCCTCCTAAAGTTAATCCATTGATTTCGTTTCCTGCACCGATTAAAGCACCTCCATGACGGATTGAAACATAACTTAAAGATCCAGAGTTATCAGCTGAAACACTTCCTCCATAAGTTCCGTAAGTTTCCGTTGCTGGTATCCCTTCGATTTGAGCTTCAGTGTCTCCATCAGCTGCAGAAATAGGAGCATTACCTAAGATAATTAATCCTCCCCATTTTCCATTGTCAGTTTCATCAAGGTTTGTTCCTGATGTTTGTCCCTTTTCAATGTTGTCTAAAACTGAAGTAAAGATAATTGGACTAGAAGCAGTTCCGTTAGCTACTATTTGAGCTCCTCTAGCAATAATTAAAGCAGAAGCGTTAGTTCCTGTTCCTTCTTGTCCTTTAATGATTGTTCCAGCTTCAATAGTTAATACAGCATTGTTGTCAACAACCACTCTACCTTTTAATTCATAAACATTATCGTTTGTCCAAGTTGTATTACTTGTAATCGACCCTTGTACAACCTTGTTTCCAGTTTCCTCAGAAGGATAAAGGCAGCTTCCATCATCTTTCTTTGCTTTCTCATCGTAGTTAGTAGCTGTTGTATCAGTACACCCTTTTTTCTTACAAGAAGTAATCGATAATGTCATTGCAGCCATTGCAGCTAACCCTATCACTTTTGTTGTTTTGTTCATTTGTTTTGTTTTTATTAGTCCTATTTTAACACTACAAATATCTATATCAAACTTTAAAAGGATTTTAGCTGTAAGTTAAGTTTTTGTTTTATTTTAAGTTCAAAAAATTAACATTGAGGAAACATAGCCTATGGAGTATAGCTGGAAGCTGCGTTATAGCGCTGAGATGTATGTGAATTTAAGGTGCTCAATGAATTTGTGAAATCGCTGTAGTTGTTTATATAGGTATATATTCCTGATTCAGCAGCAACAGAGTTACTAATCATATTGTGCCAATTGCTATAGGTTGTTGAAGCATTTATCGGTTTAAAGTCACCTTCAATAAATTCATCTATATAATTATCATATATCGTTTTATACTCTGGAATATCATAGATATATCCAATTAATGGCCATTCAGAAGCATTGAGACTAGCAAAGTCAAAATCAAGACAGTTGTTTTTATCATTATTCAAGCTTTCATTATTATCCCATGGTATCCAGTTAATCTTGCCATCAGCTGGATTGTTGTATAAAAAGTAGTTATGAGTCATTATGCCATAAGTGTCCCAGTTTTGCATAACTGTATTTGCAGCTAAATAACGTAAATAACCATCAACGTTGAAAATGGCTTCTAGATTGGTTTTCCATTGTTCTGTATTGTTAACTCGATCTGATGAATTAATAACTTCGTATAGGCTCTCCAAATCACTCCAGTCACCAGTTGTTTCATTGGTCTTTTTTTCTAGTTCATCAGTATCAAAGGTTCCATCAGAAAATGTAGCTGCATCCCCATCAGGTTTATAACAATTACCAGAGTTAGCGCCAAATTGAGATTCTAGCATCGTATCAAAGACAACTTCAACTAATGTGTATAGCCCGAAATAAACATAACCATTACCATCTCCATTATCAACATATA
The DNA here is from genome assembly GCA_030426105.1 of Bacteroidia bacterium. GTDB lineage: Bacteria > Bacteroidota > Bacteroidia > Flavobacteriales_D > Parvicellaceae > S010-51. Next base: position 9,992 of record JAUHZI010000005.1, read on the forward strand.
TTTCATAGAAAGCTGTTTGAGCTGATGGTACGTTAAAGGCTCTAAACATATCACTAGCAACTTTTTCATGTAAGAAAGAATCATCTAAATAGTTACTACTTAATGAAAGTTCTTTAAACCCATAAAACCTCTGATTGGTAATTAGTTCATTCTCATCTTCAAAATAATCAAAATCCAATCTTAAAGGAAGTTTACCTTTCCCAGATGAATAAGCTGAAGATAAACTGGAGTTTCCCTTATATCTTATTCCTACGTCAAACCATTGAATACCATCGTGATAAATTTGACAAGGAACTGTTACTGGTTTTTCATCTGCAAAAGTTGTTCCTCCTCCTCCTCCTCCTCCTTGTCCAGGTCCTCCTCCTGGCCCTCCTGAACTACCATACAACGATTCTAGGTCATCTTGCATTGTATCCCAATCATCAGAAGTTATTGTGATGTATAGTTGGTTAACTTGATTTTGGTTAAATACTGTAGTATAATCAACTGAAGCTAAGTTACTGTGTGTATCAAACTCCCATCCTTCAGGACGCTCTACTATAACAACTTGCTCTTTATAACACGAAGAAATAAGGGAAACCATTATTAGTAAGTATATTATATGCTTAATCATTTTTTTTAGCTTTTAAAGTGTATCTATATCCTAATCCAAATAAATAAGTTGTTTTAGGATAGCTCTTATTTAATTCTCGTTCACCTCCATAAAATGCACTGATAGAGTGGTGTTTATTGATCTTATACTTTGTACCAATAGTAATACGATAAGTATCCCATGAATTGCCTAAAGCATTATTCGTTGGTCTAAATAGTTCATTAGAAAGGTAGGGGTCTAGTTTCCAGTCCTTAAAATTATAGGCTAACTTAATTTTAAACCTTAGGTAATTGTCTTTTGTATTTTCACTTGTTGGAAACTCGATTTTTGACTGGTAACGAATTCTTGAGGATAATTTTAAACGATTCAATTCGTAAGAATAGAGTCCGTCAATGTTCCAACGATGCTCATTCGATAAACCAGATTTCTTTTGTTCTGTGATAAAACGATAGGCCCCGTTTATTCCAAAGCCTTTTCCTATTTTATATTTTAATTCTAGTTCTGTAAAAAAGCGATCAAGTTGTAAGCTATTTTCATCTAACCTAACATGTTCAGAAATACCTAATCTAAGTTTTTTGTTGAATTTGTATTCAAATTGAACATTATGCCAAGTCTCCAAATCACGAATAACTACAGTGTCGTATTCTTCTTGACTAAAAAAAGTATAACTACTTATAATCCATAACCCAAAGAACAAGTTTTTTAAATTTAATCTAGCCATAAGTTAATGTGTTTTTAACTTTGACGATAACTATCGATTAAACCCTTCGTTTTTTAGAATAGATTCTTTTGTTTGTGTAATGTATGGTCTCTCTTATCTCTCTTCTCCATTCTCTAATTAACTAATCGTGTCATTAAAAAAAGAAATTAGTTCCAAGAGCCCAAAACCCTTCTACAAATCCGAATTGTTGACTAGCTTTGTCTCCATTTCTAGTAGTTGAAATATGTGGTAAATTAATATAACCCGCTTTTCCTGTAGCTTGTAGAAAAAGATACTTTTTAAATTGCAGTCTAAATTCAGTTTTTAATGAAGCACCATAACCTGCAAAATTAAAAATATTAGGTCCCTTTTCACTAAAGATTTTGACATCTGTTCTAGGAACAATAAAACCTATTCCTGCACCTGTTCTTAGCTCTAACAATAGAAGCCCCTTTTTGTAGTTAAAGACCTCATTAACGTTATCAATTTCATCTGTATGTTCAAACTCTAAAAAGTCTTTATTCAAAGTGATAGAATCTCCTTTAGAGTAATAACCTTGATATGCTCCTGCATTTTCTGTTCTTATATGGCCAGTTATGGCAACTCTTTGATATGGGTTCATCACATATTTCATGTGGTCATAACCAAAGGATAAAGCCCATTTTTCTTTCCATTGGTAGCCAATACGTGCGTTGAATTGCGGAATGCTTAGTTTAGTTAAATTAAAATAGGTGTTGGCATCAAAAGGACTAGGTCGATCTTTTGCTGTGATATCATAAATTGTAAAATTGTAGCCTTCTCCATCTAACTGAAGTGTACTAGGAGTATAAGCGCTCCAGTTATATCCATAATAAAAAGAGAATTGACGTTTGTTTTGCTCCAAATCTTGTCCCCAGTTGTTGAACGATACAATGATTAGAAATACAAAAAGGAAGTTTTTCATTTTGATAAATATGAATTATAATGATTGATAAGTTGTTCTTTAATTGAGTCGTTGGAGTAATGCTTTACACTTTCTCTGATTTCTTCAGGTGTGTATTTTGAAATATTTTGTTGAATAGAAGTAATAGCTTCCGAAAGTTTTTGAGGGTTGTTAACTTCAATTAATAACCCGTTTGCCTTTGTGATAAATTGTTCAGGACCTCCACATCTCGTTGCAATAACAGGAATGCCTGCACTTAAAGCTTCGAGTGTAACCATTGAATAAGTTTCTGTATGACTATTAACAATTAGCGTGTCATATAAAGTATAACTTTGTATAACTTCTTGTTGTTCTAATCGACCTTTAAATTCAATATGATTTTCTAAGTCCATTTCAGTAACCATCTGTTGTAGCTTATTTCGATCAACTCCGTCACCAATAATTGTTAATGTTATATTGGATGTATTGGTTAAAGCAGTTTTGACAGCTTTTAGAATCCCTGAAACATTTTTAATGGGATCTACCAAATCACCAATGAATAGTAACTTGAACGGTTCATTTTGATTAAGTCCTGTTTTAGGAATTGTTTTTTGAATAGGGTTCCTTATAATAGAAATTGGTACGGTTACACCAAATGATTGTAATTGTTCTTGAAGTGGTTGACTAACAGTAAAAATTTGTTGACACTTATTGATACGTTTTATCGTTAACCGTTGTTTCCATCGAGGTAGTTTTTCAAAATGTCCATTTAGAAATCCAGACCAATGTTCAGTTAAGATAAAAGGTGTTGTATCAAAGTACTTTTGAGCAATCCATAAATTTTTATTAGCAACATGACAATGTACTAAATCTACATTTACCTTGAGTTCAATCAGTTTTGAAAGCCCAGCAGTAACACTATTTAAGAAGTTTCTCAGTCTAGAGAAAATACTTTTTCCAGAAGGATAGGTAACATGAATTAATTGTACATTGTTTTTTTCTGAAACTGTTGTTTGTATTGTTTTACTTTGAGGTCTTCCTTGTATATATAAAACGATATGGTTGAACTCATCGTTTATCAATTCGATCTGATTTTGAATAAAAATTCCCAATTGAACATCATCTGGATTTGGATACCATGAAGGAATATGTAAAATTGTTTTTTTATTCATTAATTGTTGATTAAAACGCTATTTTTGTGGGGAGACCTATTGAAGTTTTCTAAAGTTAAAATTAGTGAACCTCGTTAATATAAAACGCAAAGATAATAATGAATTTCAATAAATTAACAGATTCTTTGATTCAAGAATTAAAATCGATTGTAGGAGAAGAATATGCTATTACTAATGATGAAGTAAGAAAAGCATATGGAAGTGATGAAACAGAGGATTTTAACTTTCCTCCAGAAATTGTTTTGAAGCCAGTAACAAAAGAAGAGGTTAGTTTAATAATGAAATTAGCCAATGACCATGAAATACCTGTAACTCCATTGGGAGCAAGAACAGGTTTGAGTGGTGGAGCATTAGCTGTTTATGGAGGGATTGGGCTTTCTATGGAGCGTTTTAATCGTATTATTGAAATAGATGAAGATAATTTACAAGTAACAGTAGAGCCTGGAGTTATCACACAAGTTTTACAAGAAGCCTGTCAAGAAAGAGGATTGTATTATGCACCAGACCCAGCGAGTAGAGGAACATGTTTTATTGGTGGGAATTTAGCAGAAAATTCTGGAGGACCAAGAGCGGTAAAGTATGGTGTAACAAAGGATTTTGTTCTAAATTTAGAAGTGGTTTTACCTAATGGAGAAATCATAACAACAGGAGCTAACACTTTAAAGAATTCAACAGGTTATAATTTAACGCAGTTGATGGTGGGTAGTGAAGGAACATTAGGGGTTATTACCAAAGCGGTACTAAAACTTATTCCTTACCCTAAGAATAGATTATTAATGTTGGTCCCATTTAAGTCTTCCATTAAAGCTTGTGAAGCGGTGTCAGCGATTTTCAAAGCTGGGATTACGCCATCAGCATTAGAGTTTATGGAAAGGGATGCTATTGTATGGACGATAGACTTTTTGAAAGATCAAACATTGTCAATAGATGAAGATGTTGCTGCGCAGTTGTTAATTGAAGTAGATGGAAACAATACTGATGTTTTGTTCAAGGATTGTGAGATTATAGCAAAAGTAGTAGAGGAATATGAGGCAGGAGAGATTATGTTTGCAGAAAGTGAAGCGCAGAAAGATGCACTGTGGTTTTTAAGAAGAAGGGTAGGAGAAGCTGTTAAATCTAACTCTATTTATAAGGAGGAGGATACAGTTGTTCCTCGATTTGAATTAGCAAATTTATTATCTGGAGTTAAAAAGGTAGGAGATAAATATGGATTTAAGTCAGTGTGCTATGGACATGCTGGTGATGGGAATTTACACATTAATATTATTAAAGGTAATTTGTCAGACAAAGCTTGGGAGGAAGATTTACCAAAGGGAATCAGAGAAATTTTTGAATTAACAGTAGCCTTGGGAGGTACGCTTTCTGGAGAACATGGTATTGGATATGTGCAAAAAGGGTATATGGATCTCGCATTTTCGAATGTTGAGCTAGGTTTAATGAAAGCAATTAAAAATGTTTTTGATCCAAAAGGTGTTCTGAATCCTGGAAAAATTTTTAAATAACGAAGGATTTACTGATGAAGTTCGTCTAAGTTTTAAAAGCTTAATGATATTGAATGGATAAAACCATCTTTAATCAAATATATAAGGATTATAATGGGATGGTGTATAATCTTTGCCTAAGTTATCTTCAGAATATTGAAGAGGCCGAAGAAGTAATGCAAGATGTTTTCCTTAAAGTATATGAAAAGCATGACTCTTTTAGAGGCAATTCATCCTTAAAAACATGGATTTATAGGATAACGATTAATAAAAATTTAGACTTTATTAAAGCTAAAAAAAGAGCAAAGCGATTTGGTTTTTTAGCTGTGATTAATGGGGATTCGAAAAATCAAGAACAGCCATTGGTTAATTTTAATCACCCTGGGGTAGAATTGGAGGACAAAGAAGCAATGCACTTATTATTTCAAAAAATTAATACTTTGCCACATAAACAAAAAACGGCATTGATATTGAAATATATAGATGGGTTTTCACAAAAGGAAATTGCAAAGACAATGGAATTGTCTGAAAAAGCGGTAGAGTCTTTATTGTCAAGAGCAAAAAGAGGTTTGAAAAGTAAATTAGTATAGAAGGAAATAGAAATTTTTATCGTCAAAATATATAAGAGATGTTAGAAAACGAATTAAATAAATTAAAAAACATTAAAAAAGTAGAGCCTTCTCCTTTTGTTTTAACAAGAATAGAGGGGAAGATAAGCAATGAGGCTTTTCAAAAGGTTTCATTGAAGCAGTTGGTTCCTTTAAGTATAGGTTTTTGCTTTTTACTAGCATTAAATATGTATACTATTTCTGTTAATAATAGGAATCAAAGTACTGAGAGTAATGTAGGAATATCCAAAGCTTTTCTAGGTGAATCTTCAAACCAATTGTATTATGAATAGGTTGAAATTATTAAAAATTAGTGTTGTTGTTTTGGTTTTAATAAACCTAATTTTAGTTGCTATTGTTTTTATTGGGGGAAAGCATCACCCGCCTAGACATCATAATGAAAAGCAAATTATTATTGAACGGCTAGACCTAAATAATGATCAGGTAGATATTTTTGAGTACTCAATAGAACAGCATATTCATGCAATTAGAGCACAAGAAAAAGAGTTGAAACGATTGAAAAAAGAATTATATTTAACGTTAAAATCGGATGATGTCGAAAGAGAAAAAGAGTTGCTAGAGGAGTTAATGAAGGTGAAAAAGAAAATTGAGAAGATTCACCTAAAGCATTTTAAGGAAATAAAAGGCCTTTGTACTGAAGAACAACTTCCAAAATTTGATGCACTAACTGAAGATTTAGCAAGAATTTTTGCTCCGCATCCTCCGAGGCCAAAACGATAATATGAAGTATGTTTTACAAATCGTATTCATTTTTATAGTGATAACTGGATCTAGCCAAGATACCTGTTTGTTGCGTGTTAAACCTGTTATTGGAAATATAAAGCTCAATGAACAACAAAATAAATTTGAGCGTCAAAATATTTCTGGTACAATTGAAGAGTTGCGGTTTTACATCAGTGAAATAGCTTTATATAATAAAGGTAATTTAGTTTGGAAAGATAATGTTCCAGCTCATTTGATTGACTTTAAAGATAGTGCTTCTCTAGACCTTCATTTGAAATTAAATGAACAATTGAAGTATGATGAGTTGAAATTAAAATTAGGAATAGATAGTGTCTTAAACACTTCTGGGGCTTTGGGAGGTGATTTGGACCCAACAAAAGGGATGTATTGGTCATGGCAAAGTGGTTATATCAATTTTAAACTGGAAGGTAAAACTATAAATCAGGAAAAGTTTCAATATCATATTGGTGGATATCAAGCTCCATATAATCCTATACAAATGATAGCATTTCCTGTGAAAAAAATGAGAAATAAAATAGAGCTTATTGTGGATTTAGAATTACTATTATGGGATTTAGAGTTGAGTAATGGAACAAAAATTATGCGTCCATGCAAAGAGGCTGTTGAATTCTCACAAAAGTTGCGACAGATATTTTATATCAATGAATAGCGCGTTAAAAATAATAGCGTTTTTGGGGATAGTTTGTTTATTTTTCAATTTTAGAAAAGAAAAATTAGAATATGAAATAATAGCGTTTACTTACCCTAAAAGTTGGCCTAAACCTGTTTATGATTTTAAGAAGAATCCGCTAATAAAGTCTAAGATTGAATTGGGAAGAAAATTATTTTATGACCCGATACTTTCTTTGGATGGAACAATATCATGTAGCAGTTGTCACCTTTCATACACAGGGTTTACCCATGTGGATCATGCATTGAGTCACGGAATAGGAGATAGTATTGGGAGGCGTAATTCGCCTGTATTGATTAACCTGGCTTGGAATACTTCTTTTATGTGGGATGGAGCAATCAATAATATTGAAGTGCAGGGAATAGCACCAATCCAGCAGAAATGGGAGAGACATTGAGTAGTGTAATTGATAAATTACAGGCAACTACTGATTATCCACAATTATTTTTTGAAGCTTATGGAGATAGTGTTATCACTGGCCAACACTTTTTGAAGGCTCTGAGTCAGTTTCAGCTAACTTTAGTATCTAGTAATTCAAAATACGATCGTGTAATAGCAGGGAAAGAAATGTTTACTGAGCAAGAACAAAAAGGTTATGAGTTATTTAAAAATAAATGCGCTTCTTGTCATTCTGAACCTCTTTTTACAAATGGTCAATTTGAAAATAATGGGTTACCGTTAGATTCCAATTTGAAGGATTATGGTAGAATGGAAATCTCGATGAATAAAAATGATGCTCAAAAATTTAAGGTTCCTACATTGCGAAATATACAATTCTCATTCCCCTATATGCATGATGGACGTTTTAAAAAGTTGTCAGATGTTTTAGCGCATTATAATAGAGGGATAGAAGTTAGTACTACATTGTCGGAAGAATTGAAGCAACCGTTAAATTTAACTAGTGAAAATCAGGTTGAAATAATTTCTTTTCTAATGACATTAACCGATAAATCTTTTTTATTTAATCCTGATTTTGCTTATCCTCGAAAATAAATTGTACAATAACGAAGGAAATTTTTATACCTTTCGTCTAAGTACTTAACACAAATTAAATGCTTATGAAAACAAGGTCACTTTTAATAGGAAGTATATTACTTTCTACATCGGTTCTAGCACAGACAAATCCAGCTGTATCTAGTTGGATGATAAATACAACTAACATTACTGCACGTCACTATGTCAATGGAAATTCAACCCCTATAGATGACAATGAACCAGCCAATGTTCAAAGTGTTCAATTTTCGACTAATTATAGCTATGTAAGTGCAAGTGGTTTACCAGCATATATTATTGGTCCATATTTAGATGGCAATCCCTCTCAAGCAAGTAATAATGAGCATATATTTAAAATACCACTTTATCCAGTTGAGAATACTGGAACATTAACAAGCACTCCTTTAGGAGCTATAGGTACTTTTGTTAACGGAGTTCCTATGTATGATTATAAAGATGGGGTGTCGTATAGTTATAGTAGTGGTGCTGATGCTGGAGGACCATTAGGAGGAAATGGTGATGGTGTATGGAATAGAGATGCAATTAAAGCTGAAAATGAAGGGTTTGATTGTGCTAAAGGACATCCGTCCCCTATATTTTCTGGTGGACCTGGTGGAGGAGGACCAGGAGGCGGTCAAACATTGGTGGGAGGAACTTATCATCATCATCAAAATCCTACGGCATTTAATTTAGATAGAGTTGAAGTTTCAGATGTTTGTGATTTGTATTTAGCTGATGGGTTATACAGTATAGACTCTACCCAACATTCTCCCTTAATTGGTTATGCGTTTGATGGCTTTCCTGTTTATGGAGCTTATGGATATGCCAATACCAATGGAACAGGTGGGATTAAGCGAATTGAGTCGAGTTATCAATTGAGAAATATTACTGAAAGAACACATTATGCTGATGGTTCTGATGTCACAGATGGTCCAGCAGTTAATGCTACTTTTCCATTAGGCTATTATAGAGAGGATTATGAGTTTTTAGCTAACTCAGGAGATTTGGATATACATAATGGTCGTTTTTGTGTAACACCTGAATATCCGAATGGTATTTATTGTTATTTCGCAACAGTTGATCAAAATTGGAATTCTGCTTATCCATATATTGTCGGACCAGAATATTATGGAATAGTTGATGGTGGAAGTGTTAATAGCATTAATGAAAATGTCCAGACATATACAGCTATTGAAAGTGCAGGTGAAGAACTATTAAACTTAACAATATACCCCAATCCTTCAAGTGATATCATAGCAATACAATATCAAGGTATGGTTAAAAATGATGTAGCGTTAACTTTATATGATTTAGCAGGTAAAGAGGTTTTGAGTAAAACAATTTATCCAGGGAGTACAATAGCTTATATTGATACTCAAACGCTTTATGCTGGGAATTATATACTAGTGGTAAGAAGCGAAGGGAAAGAGCAACAAAAGCAAATTATAATTACAAAATAGATTTGAGTATCATTAATGATTTATCAAGAACTCCTCACAAACTGTTTTTAATAGATGGTTTTGGAGCCTTACTTTCTGCTTTAATGCTAGGAGGTGTTTTAGTGAGGTTTAATAACCTAGTGGGCTTGACTTCAAATGTTTTATTTTTTTTAGCACTATTTCCTGTAGTATATGCAGTCTATGATCTTTATTGTTATCGAACAGTCCAGAATCGTTTAATTCAAAAGACAAAAGGAATTATAATGTTAAATATATTGTACAGTTGTATTTCTATAGCTGTAGTTTATCTATATAGAGAAAGCATTACTATAGTTGGACACTGTTATTTTATTTCTGAAATTATAATAATATTAATTCTGGTAGGAATGGAGCTGAAAGTAGTAAAACAATTACAAACTCAAGAATAATAAATACAGCTTCATGTTATTGTTATTTAAAACGTTTTTAATGCATCTCGTTTAATCCAAGCAATTTGTCCTTTGTCAAAGGATATTTCATACCAAGAATCATTTTCGTTAAGAAGTTTAACTTTAGTACCTTCATGTAAAATAAAAGCTGTATTTGAGTTATCTGAAGGCTCCATTTTAAGTTCTATTGAAGGAACGAATACTATACCATATTCTTTAGAGGTTAATTTCTTATGTTGAAGAGCTGATAGATAGATACTAACAAGCCCAATAATTAAAAAGCCTATAGCGCTATAGAAGGTAATTTTCTTTAGTTTTAATTGTTGAGTAAAAATAAATATTAGAAATAAAGTACCACTTATAAACATAATAATAACTGATAGTTTAGACCAAAAATTAGTGGATCTTTTAGTATAAGTGTAAACTACATCTTCTATTCTGCTTGATGTTTTAATCGTATTCTTATCAGCAATTTTTTGATTAGCTAATTTGAGATTATGAATAATCTCTTCGTTACCTGGTGCTAATTTTAAGGCTTTCTCGTAATAGAATATAGTTTCAGGAATTTTATCGAGTTTATAGTTCGTGTTTCCAAGGTTGTAAAATAATTCGGTAGAGTAGAAGCCTTCTTTTTCAATACTTGTATATAGAGAATCTGCTTTTACATAATCCTTATCATTGTATGCTTTGTTTCCAGCATCGAATATGGCCTTAAACTGATTGTTTGCTTGAACTGAATAGAGCAAAAAACATAAGCCAATAAGTAATATTATTTTATTTCTTAACATCTTGTTCTATTTTATTAATGATACTTGTAGCGTTGTCTAAGGTCTTTTCTGCTCCTTCGTGCGTTAGAGGACTAAACCTAGCCATTTCACACTCATTTAAAATCTCGATTAAGCTGCTGATTACGCTAACATCCACCTGTTTGCTATTTAATGTAGCAGAAATAGTCTCTTTATTTAAGTTCGCTTTAGATATTGAGAGTTTATGTGAGCAATAGTTAGTAAGTGCTTTATATAATTCCTCATAAAACTCTAGATGTTTGTTCTCTTGTAGTAATTGAGCAGCTTTTTTTAGTTGAGTATTGGCATTTTTGTTGGCATTTTTTATTCTTACAGTAGACTCATCAGATTGTGTATTTCGTTTGATCACAATAAAGCTGTAGTAACTAATTACCAATATAAAAGGTAGGACTATTAATAACCAGTATAAAAATGTCCCATAAAATGAATCTTGATTGGCATACAACGTTGTATCAGCTTTTATATGTCGAATTCCAGAATTAAGAATTTCAACATTTTGTTGGTTTGAACTTGATGATAATGTATTGGTTGTTTCATGCTCTCCTTTTTCAACATTAATTTTTGTTCCAGAAGCAGTTAATGTTTTATATTTTTTAGAATTCACATCAAAATAGCTAAAGGTATAATCAGGGATTTCATAACTCCCTCTATGCCTAGGTATTACTAAAAAGTTAAAGGTCTTTTTACCAGAGATTCCACTGCTGCTAATCTTTACATTATCTTTAATTTCTGGGTCAAAAACTTCAAAGTCTGGCGGGAAATTAAGTTGAGGTGTAGCAAGTTGTTTCAAATTTCCTTTACCACTAATCGTTACTTTAACATCCAGAGGGTCATTTGTTTTTAAACTATTGGTTGAGTAATCAATAGCTATTTTATAGTTACTTCCAACTTGATCTGAGAAATCAGAAGGTTTTGGAGTAGGTAAGGACTTTACTTTCAAAGTAGGAGCATTACTTGTGATGGATTTTTGTTTTCCAGGATTAAAACCAAATCGGTTAATTCTAGCATCAATTTTAATTGGCTTTAATTTAATTTCTCCTGTTGTTTGAGGTATTAAGACTTCTTTTTTTAGTGTTATAACATGGTAAGGCATACCGTTAACAGTTTTAGTTTCTTGTGGCCAACCATTCTTACCTATTTTTATTTCTTCTTTCCATAGCCCATTAGTCATTGGCATGTCATAATCTTCTATTTCAAAAATATTATAACGTGTATAGACTCTATAAACAGCTGTAACAGCTTCTCCTTTGTATATATTTCTTTTGTTGACTTCTATTCGAGCAAATAGGTTAGGGTCTGAAGTTTGAATTTTAGCATTAGGGTTTCCTGTTCCAACATTGATGGTAAAAATTCCTGAAGTGACTTTATCTCCATTAATTGTAAAGGTTAAAGGTTGAATTTTAAAGGTTCCTTTTTTCTTGGCTTGAAGGATAAAGGAATACTTTTGAATTTCCATCTCTTGGCTTCCGAAATTTCCAAAACCAAATCTAGAACCTTCTTTCCCTTCATCTATAATTACAAAGCCTTCATTGAATTTTGGTTTGTTGATTTTTATTCCATTATGAGAAATCGAAGCAACTCCTCCTGAAATCTTTAATTTTAAGATGTACGATATCTTAAATTTATCACCAACTCCTGGAGATGGATTCGTTGTTTTTATATCAACAAACATCTTTTGCCCCAGAACTGTAAGGGAAATTAATGATGTGAAGAGTATAATAATTATATTTTTCATTTTGTTAATACAGATAAATCGTTTTTAAAATGGCTTACCAGTCTTTAGAAGATGAGTTTTGTTGTTTTTGATCTCCTTTTTTTCGATTGACTTTCATAAGGGTCTTTTGCTCATCATTATTCAAGGCATCTAAATCTTTTGCAGCCTGCATTCGTGAGATTTGACCTTTCATTTCTTCTTCTCCTTTTTCATTGCCCTCTTCACCTTGCTTCCCTTTTTGCTCTCCATCTTTTTGTTCTTCCTCTTTGTTGCCTTGACTGTCTTTTTGCTGATCCCCTTGTTCTCCTTCTTTGTTATTACCTTCTTTATCTTCTCCTTTTTCTCCGTCCTTTTGGTTTTCTCCTTCCTTGTCTTGTCCGTCTTTGTTCTCGTTTTGTTGATTCTCCTGATTTTGTTGATCCTGGTTTTGATCTTGATTCTGTTGATTCTGATTCTGTTGGTCTTGATTTTGCTGATCCTGATTTTCATTAGGAGGAGGGAGTTTACTCATTGCTAGCCTCAAGTTATGTCTTGCATCTTGATCTTTAGGGTTGTTTCTTAAAGCATCTTTGTATGATTCAATACTTTCTTTCAATGTTTTTATAGCTTCTTGACTTTTTTCGGGATTTTCTGTTAAGCTTTCGTACGCTTTATATTGCACGTTTCCTAAATTATAATATCCTTTATTTTTTTCAGCTTTGTTGTTTGCTATTGATACATATTCGGAAAAAAGATCTTTTGCTATTTCGGTGCTATCATTCAATAAAGCTGCATTACCAGCATTAAAAAGTGCTTTTTTATAATCACCGTTAGTTTTATAACCATTATTGAAATGCTCTAAAGCAAGATTGAAGTTCCCATCTTTATAGGCATCAATACCTTTATTTAACATTATTTTTTCTTCGGATTGAGCGAAGTTTGTCAATGTTAAAAGCACAACGAATATGAAAAAAAATAACCTACCCATGGTTTTTAAATAAATTGAATTTGTCTGTTAGTTTATTTCTTTTATCTGTGATAAAGAAGTCAATAAGTAATAAAAGGATACCAATTAAAAGATATGGTTGAAACTGGTCATCATAACCTGTATACTTTTCTTGACTCATAGTTGTTTTCTCAATAGCATTCAATTGTTCTACAATTCCTTCAATACCAACATTTAGTCCATTTGCTCTTGTATAAGAACCAGAGCCACTTTCAGAAATGTCTATTAAATAAGGTTCGTTTAGTTTAGTCAATACAGTATTTCCTTCTTTATCTTTTTTGTTACCAACTTTTATTCCGTTTTTATACAATGGTATAGGAACACCTGTTTTGGTCCCCATACCAATAGTATAGACTTTTATTCCTTTTTTAGCAGCCTCTTTAGCAGCATTTATACCTTCTTCTTCATGGTCTTCACCATCACTGTATATGATAATAGCTTTGTTGCTTCCGTCTTCCATATTAAAAGAAGAAACACATTTCTCAATCGCAAGTCCAATATTGGTTCCTTGTGCAGAGATCATTCCTGTTGAGATATTTTTTAAAAACATTTTAGCAACATGATAATCAGGTGTAATAGGTACCTGCTTATATGCGTCTCCAGCAAAAACTACGATCCCAACTCGATCTCCGTGTAATTTATCAAATAGTTTTTCGATAGATAACTTAGCTATTTTAAGGCGGTTATAATTTTTTTGTAAGTCTTCTGCCAACATACTGTTACTAACATCAATAGCAATCATGATGTCAATACCTTTGCTTTCTACTAACTTCTCATTTTCTCCATATTGAGGGTTTGCCATAGCAATGACAATAAAGGCCAAACCTAGGCGTAATAAAATAAATTTGGTAATGCTTTTAAAAGAAGATATGCCTGTATAAACATATGGCAATAATTTCTCATCAGCATATTTAACCAAGGTTTTATTTTTCCAGTGAGTAGAGTAGAAGTATAGTAATATTGCTATAGGAATGAAAATTAGGCCATATAAGACGTATTCTCGCTCAAATCTGAACTCTTCCACATTAATAGTTAGATAACGGTATGAAGCTATAGCAAAGACCCAAAAAATAGCCTCAATAATTAAAATTAAGACAAGTGCATTACCTAGGTTGTATTTGTATTTATTTACAGACATACTACGAGACAGATTTAAATAATGTTGATCTTAATAAAAATTCAAGAAGAATAAGGATAAAACCTATCAAGAGAAATGGGAAACTTTTTTCAGGTAAATCAACTTCATACTCAATTGTTTTGATTTTATCTTTCTCTAATTGATCAATTTGTTCGTAAATTTCTTTTAATTTTTGGTTATCAGTAGCTCTAAAATATTGTCCTCCTGTCATGTCTGCAATATCTGTTAGCGTTTTTTCATCTATTTCTACATCTACATAGTCATAGATATATTTGTTTGTAAATGGATCGATTGCAACAGGAGTTTTAGCCTTTCCATTTGTTCCTACGCCAATGGTATAGACTCTGATGTTAAATTGTTTAGCTATTTCTGCAGCAGTTATTGGATGAATTTTACCTTGGTTATTTACACCATCAGTTAGTAAGATGATGACTTTACTTTTGACTTTACTTTCTCTTAATCTATTAACGGCCGTAGCTAATCCCATTCCTATCGCTGTACCCTCAGTTACAACTCCTTGTTCGGCTTCATCAATTAAATCATTAACGATTTTTTTGTCACTTGTTAAGGGACATTGAGTATAAGCTTCTCCTTCAAAAATAACTAATCCAATTCTATCATTTTTACGATTAGAAACAAAGTCTTTAGCAACTTGTTTAGCGGCTTGGAAACGGTCAGGTTTAAAATCGATGGCGAGCATACTCCCAGAGGCATCTAGAGCCATAACAATGTCTATCCCTTCGTTGTGGTGTTCAATAAAGGAGTCTGATTCGGTGCTTAATTGAGGTCTGGCTACTGCCATAATAAATAAACCTAAAGCGATGAGCCTCAAGATTAAATAAAATGTTTTTAGTTGCCCTAAAGCATTACTTTCTAAACCATTAAACCCTTGTAGAGATGATAGTTTTAATGCACTTCTTTTCTTATATTGGAATAAGAAAAAATAAATAGCAAGTAAAGGGATGAGCAATAAAAACCACAGCACCCAAGCATCTGCAAATTGATATGTACTAAATAAGTTCATTAATTTTCTATGGCTTTAAGCTCTGATTCGTATGTTGTATGAATAAATTCTCTTGTGATAGAAAGTACACTTTCGTTTTCAAGTGGAGTAGGGATTGTTTTAGCAAATTTTACTAAGTCTGCTAATTCCATTAGTTTTTGTAGTTGTACAAAATGATCATTAGAAACAGCTTTGTATTTTAATTGCTTTAAAATTTCATCACTTGTTTTTTCAAAAGTGGCAATTTGATATCTTTCAGATAAGTATTCCCAAAGTACACCTGTTATTTCAGAGTGGTATTGTTTATATTCTCCTTTCTGCCATAATTTTTCTGCTTCAATTGAATCCAGTTGTGAGAGAACTCTAACATTTAGTGGTATAACTTCTTTAATTTCCACTTTTTCAGGTCTATTCTTTAAAATGATATAAGCAATAATAACCCCAATAGGTAGAAGTGTTGCAGTTAAAAGAATTATCCAATATTCTCTAAGCCAAAGCATGAATTTTTCCCAATTAGTATAAGGATCTTCCTCTATTGGTTTAATAGCTTTCAATTCAGCTTCCTTTTCTAATGGCTCATTGAGTATGGTTAATGTAATTGCATTTGAAACGATGGTGTCAGTATTAAAAATCGCAATTAAAGGGTTGATGTCTACCATTCCTGTATCAAATGTAGCAACAGTAAACTCTTGTTCAATGTGTTTGTGAAAGCTTCCATCATTTTGTTCAATCAATGTGTCAGTAACTGGTGTGATTTCCCATATTTCAATGCCTTTCCCTATTACAGAAGAATCAGTAATCAATGGTAAAACAATTTTTTGATTACTGAGTTCAGCAGGAAAATTTATTGTTAGTCGAATAGTAAGCGGTTCACCTAATTCTATTTTGTTTTTTTGAGCATTAAGGTTAAAGCTGATGTTTCCTTGACCAAAGGAAATAACAACAATAAATAAACAATATATACTGGTAATAAACTTCATTTAACGCTGTTTAAAAAGGTTCATTAATGGTATAGTATACGGCTTATGTGTTTCGATTAAAGCATAGTCGACACCAGCTCTCCTAAATGTTTCTTTCAGTTCTGCATTTCTTTTTAATGTATTGGCCTTGTATTTTGTTCTTGTTCTCTTACTATTTGTATTTATCCACTTGTATTGACCTGTTTCCTTGTCCTCAAATTGGGCAATTCCAATATTAGGCATTTCCAGTTCTCTTTTGTCTTGAACTTGTAAGGCTATAATATCATGTCTCCGATTCGCAATCTTTAGAGAGTTTTCAAAATCTCTATCAATAAAATCGGAGATGATAAAACCAACACTTCGTTTTTTAATAACATTGTTAAAGTGCTTAAGCGCATTACTAATATTTGTTTTTTTACTTAAAGGTTTAAATTCGATAAGTTCTCTTATTATTCTGAGAATGTGTTTTTTACCTTTTTTTGGAGGTATAAATAGTTCTACCTCTTCAGTAAATAACATTAACCCAATTTTGTCGTTGTTTTGAGTTGCAGAAAAAGCAATTACAGCACACAATTCAGCAATGATTTCTTTCTTTATAACTTGACTTGAACCGAATAATTCAGAGCTCGAAATGTCGACCATTAACATAACTGTTAACTCTCTTTCTTCGTGAAAAACTTTAACGTACGGATGGTTAAAACGAGCAGTAACATTCCAATCAATCGTTCGAATTTCATCTCCAGGCATATATTCCCTTACCTCAGCAAACGCCATTCCTCTGCCTTTAAAAGCAGAGTGGTATTCACCAGAGAAAACCTGATTGGAGAGACCTTTCGTTTTGATCTCAATTTTACGTACTTTTTTTAATAGCTCTTTAGTGTCCATTGCTCAAATAACTTAATACGGATAACTAGGTTCGTACAGTTATTAAGGTACATCTACTCGGTTAAGAATCGTATTGATAATCGTTTCTGTAGTTACATTCTCAGCTTCTGCTTCATAGCTTAAGCCAATTCGATGCCTCAAAACATCATGACATACGGCTCTGATATCCTCAGGAATAACATATCCTCTTTTCTTGATAAAAGCATATGCTTTAGCAGTTGTTGCTAAGGCAATACTTGCTCTAGGAGAACCTCCAAACTCTATTAAAGGTTCTAGTTCATCTAGGCCATAGTCTTTTGGTGTACGAGTTGCGTAAACAATATCAACGATGTATTGCTCAATCTTTTCGTCCATATAAACTTGTTTTACAACCTCTCTAGCTTTTAAAATAGTATCGGTAGTAACAACCTTGTTTGGCTTTGGGAATCCAGCTTTAGATACATTTGCTCTAATCACTAGTTTTTCTTCTTCTTTAGTTGGGTACCCTAAAACGACCTTTAACATAAAACGATCGACTTGGGCTTCTGGTAGAGGATAGGTACCCTCTTGTTCAACAGGGTTTTGAGTAGCCATTACTAAAAAAGGTTCTTTTAGAGGAAAGCTTTCTTCTCCTATTGTAACTTGCCTTTCTTGCATGGCTTCTAACAAAGCACTTTGTACTTTTGCTGGAGCACGGTTAATCTCATCTGCTAAGATAAAGTTAGCGAAAATAGGTCCTTGTTTAGAGATAAACTCTTCTTTTTTCTGATTATAAATCATAGTTCCTAATAAATCGGCAGGCAATAAATCAGGAGTAAATTGAATACGACTAAAATCAGCATCAATTGTTTTTGATAAGGTGTTAATAGCAAGTGTCTTAGCTAATCCTGGTACACCTTCTAATAGGATGTGACCGTTAGCTAGAAGAGCAATTAATAGACGTTCAACCATGTGTGACTGTCCAATAATAACCTTATTCATTTCAAGTTTTATCAGGTCGATAAAAGCACTTTCTTTTTGAATTAATTCATTTAAAGCTCTAATGTCTGTATGTGCTCCATTATCAGATGTATGCTGAGGAGGAGTATCATTTATCGTATTTCCTAAATCCATGCTTAAACTAACTATTTTAGGTTTAAATCCTTATAATTTTTCAATAACCACAAATATAAAAATACTTTGACCTTATGAAAAAAAATGTGCTGTTAAATAGTGTTAATGGGCATTTTCCTTGGGAAAAGTAATTTATTCCACAATAAAATTCCCAAAGTCTTCAGTTTGCCATGTTGTCCAGTTTCCAGTTGAGTCACTGGAAATTAAATAAACAGATAATTGTAAATCAGGATTGTCTTGGATGAAAGTTTTTGTTTTTTCAGTTCCCATAACCATAAAAGCTGTAGCATATGCGTCAGCTAGAGCACAATTTTTGGTAATCACAGTTGTACTTAGTAGTTGATGTTGTACTGGTTTCCCAGTGGTAGGGTCTATGGTATGTGAATATTTGATTCCGTCTTTCTCGTAAAATTTACGATAATTACCAGAAGTTGCTAAGGCATGATTGCTTAAACCAGCTATAATTTGAAATTCTTCTTCTCCTGGTTTAGAATTTTCTATGGGTTTGTCTATTCCAATTTTCCATGTCGCTCCTTTTGAATTAACACCTTTGGTTATTAATTCACCACCAACTTCTATCATGTAGTGTTGAATTCCAAGTTTATCCAAGTAATTTGCTATAACATCAACAGAGTATCCTTGAGCTATTGCATTAAAGTCAAAACTAGCTGTTTGCTTTTTATAAATGATATTGTAGTTGTCACCAGGGAGTATAAAGATAGCGCTATCAGAGAAGTCTATAATGTGTAATAATGAATCTATCTCTGATTGAAGATGTAGGGTATCTCCTTGTTCAAAATTTAGAAATCCCCAATACTTAACTAATGGATATATTGCTGGGTTGAAAGAGTGATTAGTTTTGTTGTATACCGTTTTTGCTAATCGAAAACACGCTTCAAAGAGTGGTTTATTCATTAATTGAAGACTACTGTCTTTAGGTAGTTTATTAACGATTGAAATTGTGCTTGAATCTACATAAATAGAAAGTTCTTGGTCAAATGCTTTTAGAATAGAGTCAACAGTTTTTGATAAATCGCGTTTTTTTTCATCTTTATAAATGACATTGTATGTAGTCCCTTGTGCATATCCTGTTGTCTGAAAGTAATTAGAAGGCTCAGAAATTACATCTGATTGATTGTTAGGGTCACTACAAGCTACCAATAATATGAGGTTTAATAGGATTGTAAAATATATTTTGAGTTGCATATTTAAATTGAAAATCTGCACAAACTTACAAATATTAGGGGTATTCAGGCTTTGTTTTTAGAAGAAAAGTAATAGAAGATTGAGACTTACTTTTACATTTAATTGGTATTCATGTCACATCAATTGAACTTTCATTATCTTTACGTGTATATGCTATTGAATTTGAAGTTTTTCAAGATTGATTTTTTTAATATAAAATTAGTGTGAAACATCTTTTTAAATAAAATTATAATGAAGTATTTAATATACATATTGCTTTTATTTTCACTATTGGATATTGCTGCCCAAAGCAATCCCAATATGAACAATAATAATTATAACAACAATAATAACGCAGTTGTACCTTCAGAGCAAGGAGTAGAGGAGGAAGTTGAGGAAAATAAAGCAGAAGAACGTGCAGTACTCCAAAAGGATGTAGTGAAAAAAGCTAGGGCAGCTAAAAACTTAAACTTATCTGAAGTAGCAGAAGATCAAAATTCATTTGAATATAATTACAATGCATATTTAAATGCTTCTGTTAAAAATGCAGAGTCATTTAAATACCTTCAAAAAGCATATGCTATTTATCCTGAAAATGTAGATTTATATGATGATTTTATGGCATATTATGAGATGACTGATAATGCTATGGATAGGAGAGTGTTTTCTACAAAATTGTACAAGAGTAATACTATTTCTGATTATGTAATGGAGTATAATTACAATGTGTTGATGTCATTACCAAACAATGCGATTTTATTTACTAATGGATATGATGATACTTATCCAGTTTGGGTAACACAAGATGTTAAGAAAGTAAGAAAAGACGTCACGATTATTAATATAGGCCTTTTAAATGATAAAGTATACAGAGATAATGCACTTAAACAAGCTGGGTTAAAATATAAGAAGAAGAATCAAGGAGCTGATTTGATTGTAGATCTTATGCAAAGTAATCCTAATGCTGATATCTATTTAGCAATGACCGTTGATAAAAATATCATTGTCAAATTGTATAAGAAACTCTATTTGACTGGACTTGTTTTTAAATATTCAGAAAAACCAATTAATAATGTTATAATCACTAAGGAAAAGTGGGAAAATCAGTTTAGAAAAACGTCAATAGAGGCTGTCCCTTCTTCATTTAAACAGAAACAAGTGTTGGCAAATTACCTTTTACCATTAATTTATTTGCATAATTATTATGTAGAGTATGGAGAGGTAGACAAAGCAAAGTCGCTACAAAAAACAATATTGAAAATTGCTGCATATAATGGTAAAAAGGAGTTAGTTGTATCAAAGCTGAAAAAGTGAAACTGAATAAGCAAGCATATACTGCATATACTGATGAGCAGCTAATGGATGAAGTTGTGAAAGGGAATAGCCGTGCCTTTACTGAGCTATATGATCGATACAGTAAGCCTATGCTTAACTATTTCTATAGAATGCTTTGGCAAGATAGATTGAAGGCTGAAGATTTTATGCAGGAGTTGTTTACTAAAATCATCCAAAAACCGCATTTGTTTAATAGTAAATTAAAGTTTAAAACTTGGATTTTTAGTATTGCGAATAATATGTGTAAAAATGAATATAGAAAACAAGAAGTTAGAAAGGGTTCTAATAATGATTTGCACGAAAATATTGTAGGTGACGATGCTAATGAGCCTATAAAAAAAGTAGATCGTTCTTTATTTAATGACCGTTTAAAAGAAGAGTTAAATCTGCTTAGTGAATCGCATAAAAAAGTGTTTATCATGCGTTTTAAACAAGGTTTGAGTTTAAAGGAAATCGCTGAAGTTCTTGATGTATCAGAGGGAACAGTAAAGTCAAGAGTGTTTTATACTCTTAAAAAATTGAGTGCTAATTTAAAAGAGTTTAATCCAATAGCTATATCAGCATTATTGTTATTGGGAATATTATAATATTATGAAGTTTAATAAAAATGATATTGAATACTATTTGTTAACGAAAGAGTATGATGCTTTATCTTTAGATGAGTTAAAGCTGGTTCGTGAAGCTATAGCAACAAAGGAGGAGTATAATTCCATGCGTCAATTACTTTTGGTTATGGAAGAAGCTCCAGTTGAAAATGAGTTAGTTCCAAAGCCTGAAATAAAAGAAAGTTTAATAGCAGCTTTTGAAAAGACGAGATGGGAGCAAGGAATAGGGACGAAGAACGATGTAAAGGTTATTCCTATTCAGCAAGAGGAGCGAAGAAATAAAGGCTTTTTCTGGTTTTCTATCGCTGCTTCTATAGTGTTATTAGTTGGTTTATTTTTTAATAGAGAATATCTCTTTATGCCTGATAATAAGGAATTAGCTATGTTAGATGATCATAAGGTTGATGAAAATGAGGTAAAAACATTAGAAAAAGAAATTCATAAAGAAAAAAATGATATTGATGCCGAAAGTGCTTTTGAAGAACCTGTAGAGTTGGAAGAAAAGGTAATAGATGTAGCCAACGAATTAGCAGAAAATAGAAATGTTGGGCATACAATAGAAGAAGAACAGGAATTAAAAAGAGAAGCTCCTGCTTTTAATTTTAGTACTGAAGCGCCTTTAGCGGGAGTTAATCAACAAGAAGGTAATCAATTAGCTTCTAATGAAAATAATAGCACTAAAATGTTTGATTTAGATGAAGCTGCTGATGCTGAGGTTGGTCTTGTAGTTGCTGACGAAATTGCTGAAGAATTTGATGATATGAGTCTAAGCAGTAAAGAGTTAAGTAGTGTAACTGTAGAAACTCAATCTAATGACAAAGCAATAAGAGTTTATGAAAGTAAGTCTTTACAAGGTGATAAAGAAATGATAGAAGTTTTTTATACAGCTTTGTAGAACAGGAAGAAGATTTAACCAGTATTTTATTTGGTGAGGTTCAAATCAGAAATTTTCCATAGTGCAATCGCTTTACCTCTGTTGTCTACCTTGAACTGAGGATTATAACTTTCTTCTTGAATGAAAAGAGGTGCTGGGAAATTAAAGGGGGGAAGAGTTAAATTTATAGGGCGCCAATCTCCCGTAACAATATCATAATTCAACTTAGAGGAAGTAAAGGTTGTGGTTAAAAGATAAGTAGATTTAGAATCTTGAATATTGTTTAAAGCTTTGAAAATTGCTTCATATGAGAAA
The DNA here is from genome assembly GCA_030426105.1 of Bacteroidia bacterium. GTDB lineage: Bacteria > Bacteroidota > Bacteroidia > Flavobacteriales_D > Parvicellaceae > S010-51. Next base: position 32,637 of record JAUHZI010000005.1, read on the forward strand.
TGCACAAAACAATCACGAACAACTATTAGGTTTGCTTTTGGAAGTTGATCTTCTATGATGTTTAACTGTTGAAAGTCAATAGTATTTGCTTGGTAATTTTTTAGGTTGTTTTGTATCAAACCTTCAACAATATCTCCACCTAGGTATTGAATGTTTTTTAGGTTCACATGCTGCATCCAATTAAAGTCACCACAAGGTAAATCTAAGATCGAAGTAATATTATAGTATTCAATAATAGTATTAATTGCTTGGATAGCATTCTTTGATAGTTCAAGAATTGAACCTTGTCCTGAAATACTTTCTGAACTTCCCCATAAATTTTCATTGTAGATTGTTTTAAAAGTTTCTTCCGTTGTTTTACCTCTAAACCTAGAGTTATCTTTACGATAGCTCTGCTTTTGTTTATAATCAAGAAGGATATTGGGTATTATTTTTTTTAGAAAAGACTTCATATTAGTGTACGTTGAAATATGAGAAAACAATGGTAAGAATGTATCATAACAAATAGGGTAGAGACAGTGATATAAAGCTTAGTCATATTGAGTTGTATAAAATAACTTTTATTACCAATTAATCCAATCCCTATAAACCAAATTATTGTTGTATATGCAGGAGCCATAAAACCTAGATAACTATTACTCCATGAAGAGAGTGGTAGCATGATTTGAATAACCCAAGATAAAAAATAAAAGCCAATCCCAACAAAATAAATGATCCAGCCAATTTTTTCACATTTTGTTTTGAAGGAAATTTGCATTATAGCTGGGAGTACGAAAACAATAACCCTTAAGATATTTTCGGTGTATTTTACAAAAGGAGGAATAGCTGTCCAAAATATAGGAGAAGTATATTTTTCAGGAAGCATTTCAGCAAATGCTATATTCCATATGAAAATAGGTATTAAAAGCAAAAAACAGTTTCGTAAATAATGATACATGATTTAGCTTTTAAATACATTTAAATGATTAAAAATATATTGTTTTAAATCAGCTCTAACATTTGCTTGTTTAGCATAAGATTGCCACTCTTGAATGGTCTCGTTGATTTCTTTGATAATGAGCTTCCCTTTTTTGATATTATTGGCATTTGCAATAGTCATAAGATCTTCTTGGGAGATATTAAGTCGTTTCCCATTTACACTAAGCGTTTGTTGGCTTACCCAATGATTTGTAGGGTTAAAAGAAAAACACAAATCGTATGCAGGAGCAAGTTCCCAGCGTTGCCCTTTTTTCAGTATAAACGAAAAGTTTTTAGTATGGTCATCATAATTGGTTGATAAAACGTTAAAAACCATTCGTCTAAACATTTGTTCTGCCTCAGGATAGGTTAGCCTCAGTTGTCGCATTGTCAGAAATAGTTGTTCATAACTATAACTGTACATGTCATTAAAATCGAAATGTTGTAGTCCACAGAGTGACTGGATATGATGTTTTATGTTGTGCGATCTATCAAACCGTTTTGTCATAAAATGAGCTCTGCCATTTTCTTCTAATAATTGACTTTCATTCATTTCAATTTTACAGTCAAGTGCCATGAGGTAATAAGCGTATTCAACACGTCCCCAACCAGAACTTTCACCAAATTGAGCACCACTTACGCCATCTAATTTTAATAACCAATGTTCAAAACCTTTAGGAACTTCTCCTTGACCAGATTTAATTTCTTTAGTTTTAGGGTTATAAGCAATAACAGCCTTTGGACGAGCACCACCTGCAGAAGTCCCTATTTTAAGGATTTCTGTCATAGCTTTCTTCTCATTGTTGTTTAGGTTTGTTAAAAAATCTTGACGATCATTCAACATTTTTTTAGCGATATTAACTAAGCTGTTTAATTCAAGTTCAAAATTTTTATTTTCAGTTTTTATTTGTGTGGGCTCAAATTCAAGAGCTCCCATCCCCCGAGTTCCAATAAAACATAATTTTTCTACAGGATTCATACTATCCTCAGGTCTATTTTGTTGTGTTAGCCAGGTGTTGATTAGTCGATTCCCGTATTTATCTGGTAATACATCAGAAAGTAAACCTGGAAGCCCCTTGAAGGTATCTTCATTGTCGTTACGCCCCATTCTGAGTTGTGGAAAACTATAAATTTGAGATCCTTGATGAAGAGGTAAGTGAATAGGGGAAAGCTCCCATCCTTTTTCTATGAATTTTGAGTCATATTGAAAATACCCCAACTGTTGAGTGTTGTCCCAACGAATAGCCCCAACAAATTCTCCCCATATCTTTATTGTAGCTACATCTACCATCCTAAATCTTCTTCATTTGTTAAATTAGATGAATTGGGAGATGCTTTTTTACGTGTTTTATGTTTTAATTTAGCATAGGCTATAGGACTAATTTGATTTTCAATTTTAAAAACATCCATGATATGCAATAAGTCAAGTACTCTTAATACTTGTATTAAACTATCAATTCTCACTTTTTCCCCTCTTTCTAATAAACTTAAAGTTGAGCGACTAATACCAGCAGCATTAGCAACCTGATTTTGTGATTTGTTTTGGTTTAAACGATGTGACTGAATAAAATAACCAATAGTTTCTAGTAATGATTTATCGGTCATTTTATTCCATTTTCCGTATGATTTCTCATTCATTTTTTTGTGATTTTGAATTGTTTGAATGGTATCTCATTCAAATATACGAAAATTATAATAAGAAGTTTTGTTTTTGAGTGAGATGTCATTCAAAAAGGCCTTTTTTGATGTTTTTTGAATGATAAGTCATTCATTTTACTTAAATTTTATTTTGTTAATGAAATATACTGTCCTTTTTCTTTTTGTATCTTTTGTATCATCACTATTTTTTATTTTCTGATTTCCATATGCGATAAAATAGTTGTCATACCAAAAGTCAAGGTTTGAAAAAGTTCTTTTTATTTTATCGTTTTCAAAATTTGTTTTAATCTCTTTAGATTTTGATTCTTGTACCACATTGCCGTCAAAATCAATAGATTTTGAATCAATGTAGTTCGAGTTGCCATAGACTAATTTGATTAAGTTAGGATTTTGCTCAGCAATAGAAATAAAGCGCTTGACAAAATATGGCTTGCGAAGGGAGTTCATTTCAAAAATTTCATCCCATACTAAATTTCCTTCAAAATCAAATTTTCCTAAAATAGCGTGGGTATATTGGAACCCATCAAATACGGTTCTTGTTTGAGTAGTAGTAGTAGCTACTCCATTAACATAAGATGTAGTAGTGTAAGTTTCTGTTCTGTAGGTAGGATAATACGCTTCTCCTAAAAATAAATAACCATCTTTTAGGAGAATTGTTTCATGTGCTGCAATTCTATAGTTTATAATAAAATCTTTTCCTTTACTTTCTTTCTTTTTCTTTTTCTTCTCAATTTTTTTTATTCTTCTCTCAGGCAAATATGATAAGAAGTTTTCTAAGTCTAAAAAGTTATAAAACTTAATAAATTCTATAGCTTCATTTTTACTTACACAAAAGAAAAGTCCTTCTGATGTATGCTGAGAGCGGGTTGAATATGTTCCTGTATGTACATATTTATTATGATCTAATTTTGTGGTTGAGATATCTACAATATTTTCTTCAACATCTTTCGTAAGATTCATGACCTTCTTTTTAACTCCTTTATCATCGAATTGTATGATATAGAGGTTATCTTCTTTTACTTTGTTAAGAACATTAACATATAAGAATACTTCATTAGAGTTTTCTATGACTTGAAAATTCATTAAAGTAGTATGTTTAGGATTGAAGTTATCGATATTAATAGGGGTTGTTGTCATTGCCCCCGTTTTCCAATTGACCACAAAAACAATGGGAGACCTTTTTATTGTAGCGCTAATAAAAGTATAGTCTCCTAATACAACTATTTCGTCAATTGATGTTTTTTTAGGAAGACTCCCTTCAACTTTTTTTAGGTTAAAACTCTCAGTTTCCATTGAAACAATGGTAAATTTTCCTTTTATGGATTTAAATATTCTATGTATATGTGTATCATTAGTATAACTATCTATTTCACGTTGTTTACGAGGTATATAAATACTTTTAGAATCAACAGATTCTAGATTAATATTAAACTTTTCGTATTTATATTCTCCTTCAGAATTTGATCTATTATGTGTTTGTGAGAGCATAATAAATCCCGATTTACCAAGTTCAATTATTTCTTCATTATAATAGCCATTTTTTAATTCAAATTCGACTCTTTTTTCATATGATACTTGGGTTAGTCCTCTCGCTATAATAGCTATAACGAATATCGTTAATAAAATTGATTTCTTCATTTTTTATTAAATAGTATAAGTAAACAGAATTAGTAAAGGACAAAATTAGGCAAATTATATCTATGTGGAGATATTAAAGAGTGTTTATGTATAAGTTTTTAATAAAAAAGATTATCGTTTATTAAGTTTTCTCAGCCAGTAGGCAATATAAATTCCTCCTAGAATTCCAGGAACCAGCCAACCGATAATTCCAGAAACAATTTGATTGGCAACGATAAAAGCTGTGAAAGCAGAAATATAACCTCCCATCATTTTACTAATATGTAATTTTAACCATTTACTTTTTAATGTATTGGGAACTTGATAATTTTTTAAATCTCGCCATGCTAAAACCCCTCCTAATGCTCCAAATATTATTAAAATTAGGTTGAGATCATGTTGTAGGAATAATGGTAAGATAACCATCGTTATTGAAATGAGTAGCATACTTCCTGCTATCAGTTTATCAATAATATTTGGTGCAAGATGTTTAAATTTTAATGCTCTTTTTCCAGAGAGTATAAAATAAGTACTGAATAATCCTATAATAAATAAGAATGCATTGGTATGATTAGGCAATACTGCAATAATTAATGCACTTAAAGCAGCAATTAGCATGGAGTAATAAAAAACTTTTCCTACAAGTTTATGCCATTTCTTACCCTTCGGAACAATCAAAGCAAAAGTTCCAGCAAGGAGTGCTATACTGCCTAAAACAGCATGAAATAAAATTAATATATTACTGATGTTTTCCATGATGTCTACTTGTCCAAAGTTAGTATAATTTGATTGAGTTTTATTGAGCAGATGTTAAATTATAAAATCTTAAGATTTTAGTTTAGATACTATGTTTATATTTGTGGAAAATTGAAACAATGAGACCAGTAACTATATATGCCGAAAGTACCCCAAACCCATCTACTATGAAATTTGTAGCAGACGTAATGTTAATCAAAGGTGGACAAACAGCAGAGTTTTTAACACAGGCTTCAGCTAATGGACATTCACAATTAGCTGTAGAGTTGTTTAACTTCCCATTTGTGCAAGGAGTATTTATAGCTTCGAACTTTATTACAGTTACAAAATCAGATGCTTTGCAATGGGAATATGTAGCCAATGAATTACAATCTTTTATTGTTGATTTTGTCCGTAAAAACGAGGTTATTGTTGAAAAAGTACCTGAAGTTATTGTAAATACAAATGATTTAACTGATGATTCTAGCTCTGTAGCTAAGAAGGCTCCAGTAATCAAGACTGAGGCGGATCAAATGATTGTAAACTTATTGGAAGAGTATGTAACACCTGCTGTGGAAAGTGATGGAGGAGCAATTCATTTCCAGTCATTTGATGAAACAACAGGAACAGTGACTGTAGTATTAAAAGGGGCTTGTAGTGGTTGTCCTTCTTCAACAGCAACATTAAAAGGAGGTATAGAATCTTTGTTGAAATCACATATGCCTGAAGTACAAGAAGTAGTCGCTTTAGCTGATTAATGAATGGAAACAGAGTTTCAGACAATAGCCCAAAAATCGGATAGTTTCTTTAAAGAGAAAGGAAGTAAGTTTTATTCTTTTGCTTACCCAGTAAATTCTGAAGCTGATGTAAAAGAATGTATGCAAGGGCTTAAAGAGGAATTTAAAGATGCAGGACACCATTGCTATGCTTTTAAATTAGGGGTGAAGGGAGAAAAATATCGCTACAGTGATGATGGGGAGCCTAATAATACAGCAGGGAAACCAATTTATGGACAACTAAATTCATTTGAAGTAACTAATGTATTGATAGTTGTGGTTCGTTATTTTGGAGGAACAAAATTAGGGGTAGGTGGTCTAATTCAGGCATATAAAGAGGGGGCTAAATTGGCGCTTGAGAATGCTAAAATTGTAACCAAAGAAGTTACAGAACAAATTACAGTTCATTTTAAATATGAGGAAATGAATGTAATGATGAGCCTTGTGAAGATTTTTGACTTGAAAATTGTTGAGCAGCAATTTGAGTTAGATTGTCTAATAACTTTGGAATTCCCTTTAAAGAAAAAAGAAGCTTTGTTGTTAAAGTTGAAGGATTATCCTCAATTGGAAATTCAAAATTAGTTCTTGTATTGTTCTGGAATTTCGATGGGATAGTGTCCCCCAGTTAGTAAGTACAATATAATGATGGCTACAGCGATAAAAGCTGTGATAATAATGTAGAAGTGTACTTTAGCTTTTGTCATTCCGATATAAGGGGAAATTTTTATACAATGGGTATTTGCAATATGGAATCCTAAACTGATGACTCCTAAAAAATAATAGGGGATAAAATACAATTTTAAAGGCCATTCTAAAACAACATTTGCTGCAAAATAAAAGTTAGTATCTAAATCTGTGAATATACGTTGTCCTACACTTACTGAAATGTGCTGTAGTAGAAAAGCTCCTAAGATTAGTCCAGAGTACATTTGAATTTTATCAGTAGTTGATGTATGGGCGCTTTTTTTTAGTTTAAAAAATAGAATAATCCCAGATATTGACTGGAAAGCGAAGCAAAACAAAAGAAATGGTTCTATCAAAGGATGTTGGTAGATTGTGCGAGCTGCATCTAAAAAGCGCTGATGATTTTCTATACCAAACCACGCAATTAAATGATTAGAAAGATGAACAGCTATAAATAATGAGACTATAATGCCTGAAATTCGATGTAAATTTTTCATTGTGATAAATGATTTTTTACAAAGGAAATAGATTCTTATTTAATATCATTTGATGTATATCAAATTCGAATAAAGCATTAGTAGCGTATTGATATACCTAATAAAAAGCTTAATGATTTACCTCCCCATTTATCCCAATTGAATAGATAGCCTATTTGTGGAGCAAAAGACAGTTTTTTTTTGCGATGGATATCAAAGATAATTTGACCAACATAACGATTACTTTTGAAACCTAAATCTCCTAGCTTTGTATTTCTTCCATATGATTGTAGGAGTTCAATGTTTAGCTTATTTGTTGTCTTGATAGTTAAGTTAGCGTAAGAATATATTGGAATTGTTAATGTAGCAGGGTATAGGTTTAACCCTGATCCCAAACCGAACCTAAATTTAGGTTTAAGTTGATAATCAAGTGTTTGTTCTAAAGCTAGGAATGGACTTTCTTTGGAATAACTACCAACATGATAAAAACTACTGATTAAATGTGTCGATGTTCTTAATGGGGAGGTATTGTTTTGAGCAAATAATTGAGTACTCATAAACAGAAGAACTATAGTTAGTTTAATTTGTTTCATCAGCTCCAGCATCTTGATTGGTTGTACTTCTTAAATTTCCATCGATATCATAAAGAGGATACTGAGATAAACCAATGCAATAGTTGTTTGCTATTGAATTTGGTTTGAGGTGTAAATCACCTTCATCAGGGTTGATAAATCCGATATCTTCAGTACTTTTTAAGTTACTATAACTATCAATCGTATAATAAGTTTGAATATAGTTTTCTAAAGAGTGAACGATAATGTTACCATAAATTTCAACATTTGTTGTCGTTTCATATTCAGGGGCAACAAAAACAGAGTAATCTATTGCGTTATATAGAGAGTTAAAACGGATATGGATGTTTTTATTATGATAGTCTAGTTGGCCAGGTGTCGCAATACCGATACCATTAGTACAATTTACAAGAAAGTTATTTTCAATAAATAAACTATCACCTCCTGGATGATCAGAAAAATACATAATCCCATACTTTTTTGCATTATGTATTTTATTTCCAGCGATTATTCCTGAGGAACGATGGCTAATTGCATTTCCATAATTTTGGTTACCAGTATAAATTGTATTATTCAAAATTTTTACAGCTTTACCTTTCCAATAAATGGCATGGTGTGCTTGCCCCATAGCAGCTCCAACATCAGATAGAGCACAATTTTTAAAAAAGCATTCGCGAATGGTACAAAAAGGGGCGTTTTCGTGACTGTCAATACCATTGTACCCAATGTTTTCGAAGGAACATTGTTCTATTTTTATCCAGCGAGCAGTTCCTCCAAAACCAATTCGTATTCCATTTTTTTTCTGATTTTTAAATACACAGTTTTTTATTTGAACTGAATCTACATCAGATAAGTATAGCTCTCCTCCATCGAAAGTACAATTTTCAATGGTTAAGCTATTAAACTCTTGGCCAACAACTTTTAAATCCTTAGAAAAAGTTTCATTTGAAAGGTATTTGGTCACTTCGAGTTTATCAGTTTTTTTACAAGAAACGATAAAGAGTAATAAACAGGAAAGGTGTACAAAAAATAATTTGTTTTGGAACATAGCTTTCTATTGAGTTACAATGTTAAGTTTAAATGAAGTTTTTCTTTAAAATAATATAAAAAATAAGCTTATGATTTATTTTTCGAACTTCTGATACGACTTAACGTTTCTAATGTAATACCAAGAAAAGAAGCCAGTTGTGTTAGCGGAACACGTTGTGTGATTGAAGGGTAAAATTCTAATAAACTTTGGTATTTTTCTTGTGCTGTTTTAAATTGAATTGCTACAATTCGTTCCTGTAATTGAAGCATTGTTTTGGTAACAATGGCTTTTTCTAATTGTGTAAATTCATGGTGCTTTTGAGATAGCTTGTTGATAGTTTCGCGAGAAAATTCAACGAGAATAGTAGGTTCTAGTGTTTCAAGATTGTACGGACTTGGAATAGATAGAAAATACCCATTAATAGAAGTGATAAAATCGTTTTCGAAAGCAAACCAATCTGTAATTTCTTTACCATCTTTCAAATAGTATGCTCTAGCGCTACCTTTGAAAATGAAATAAATTGTATTGGAGTATTGTTCCGCTTTAATCAATGGTGTATTTTTTTCAACAGATTGTATTTTGATGGCTGGAACAAGCTCAGTTATACAAGGGGCTGAAAGTTTAACAGCGTAATTTGTTTCAATCTGTTGAATGATATCTTTATAATTCACTTCCATATTAAGAGTTCTTGAGACTTTCTTCTAGTTCTTTAAGTGGAATAGGGAGAACCTTATGATGTCCTTGGAAGCGTATTAAAGTATAATTAATGTTTTTATCAGCAAGTAGTAAGGTCTGCTTAGTCACTCGTTCTTCATTATAGAAAGGGTCTTCATCCCCAATAACAATATGTAAGTTGAGTGAATTAAAAAAATCACGTTCTTCAAAATAATCAATGTCTTCTGGAAATGCACCAGCCCAAAGTGTAAGGCTATCAAAGTTCAAGTTGGACTGTGTTACCCATCGGCATACAGTGGCTCCACCTTGTGAAAAGCCTAATACATTTATTTTTATGTCTTTACGATTAATATTTTGTAAAATGGATAGCGTAATTTGATCTAGGTAGTTAACATAATCAGCGATATCATTTAAACGATCTTCTTTTGTCATCCAAGAAGCAACAACTTTTCCATCAAACCCTTTCCAGTAAAAACGATGTAAAGCTTCTGGGGCTACAATAAAGTTTTCTTCTGAGTCGATTGACTCGAACCACTTCAGAAAATGATTGGCCAATTGCGCATATCCATGACATACAATCCAAATGTTTTTAGTTTTGGAAGTAAGTTTACCAAGAGTAAAATAGCGTGCCGTTTTTTCGGTTTTAAAGTTAACTTGTTGCATCATAATTAGGGAATTAAAATAACAAAGACCTAATAATGTATATCATTAGGTCTTTGTACTCTTTAATGTAAATATTAGTAATTTAAGCTAAAACTGAGTTGACTTCAATTGTTTGTGAACGGTCAGGACCAACAGAAACGATAGTAATTGGAGTTTCCAACTCTTGCTCTAAATATGAGACATAGTCTACTAACTCTTTTGGAAAGTCAGCTTGATTATTTAGTTGAGTTAAGTCAGTATTCCATGCTTTAACTTCTTTATATATAGGTTCAATATCTCCATCGTTAATTGAATATGGGAAATAATCAATTACCTCACCTTTATATTTATAATGTGTACAGACTTTTATTGTTTCAAAAGTGTCTAATACATCAGCCTTCATCATAGATAATTCAGTTACACCATTAATCATAATAGCATATTTTAATGCTGGTAAATCTATCCATCCGCATCTTCTTTCTCTTCCTGTTGTAGCTCCAAATTCGTGACCTAACTGTCTAATTTGCTCACCTGTTTCATTATCTTCTTCAGATGGAAAAGGTCCGCTTCCTACACGAGTACAATATGCTTTGAAAATCCCAATTACGTTATTAATTTTATTAGGAGCAATTCCTAGACCAGTACTTGTACCAGCTGTAGTAGTATTAGATGAAGTAACAAAAGGGTAGGTCCCAAAATCAACATCTAGAAGTGTTCCTTGTGCTCCTTCTGCTAAGATTTTTTTTCCAGCTTTCATAGCATTGTTTAAATAGTGTTCACTATCTATAGCTGTAAGTCCTTTAATAGTATTGATTCCTTCAAAAAAAGGAGCTTCTAACTCTTCTAAGTTATATTCTAAATCATGATGTTTAAGAATGTTGATATGTTTTTCCACTAAAGCTAGATATTTCTCTTTAAAATTATCAGCAAAAATATCTCCAACTCTTAATCCGTTTCTTCCTGTTTTATCCATATAAGTTGGACCTATACCTTTAAGAGTGGAACCAATTTTATTTTTCCCTTTAGCAATTTCAGATGCTTTATCTAATAATTTGTGTGTAGGAAGAATTAAATGAGCTTTTTTTGAAATTAAAAGTTGTTCATTGATATTAACCCCCATTTCGATTAATTTATCGATTTCAACTTTTAGAATTACTGGATCGATAACAACACCGTTTCCAACAACATTCTTCACTCCTTTATGAAAAATTCCTGATGGAATAGTGTGTAATACATGTTTGATGCCTTCAAATTCTAACGTGTGTCCAGCGTTTGGTCCTCCTTGAAAACGAGCAATAATATCGTATTTAGGTGTTAGTACATCTACTATTTTTCCTTTTCCTTCGTCTCCCCATTGAAGACCTAATAATACATCAACAGCCATTGTTATTGTAAGTTATAGTTTAATTTAAGATTTGATTAATGAAAATTCTTTTTTAGCTTCTTCAAGCGTCTCTCTGATTTCAAAGACAGTATTTAGTTTTGAAATGATAAGTAGTTTATTGATTACTTCAGGTATATTGGTGATAAGTGTTTCACCTCCTTTGACACGAGATTTTGTTAGTATTGAGATAAAACAATTTAAACCACTACTATTTAAGTAGCTTAATTTTTGTAAATCTAAAATAACATTCTCACTTTTTTCTAACGCTTTAGTAATTGCTTCAAGTAGCTCAGAAATGGTATCGTCATTCATAATTCGACCTTCTAATTGCGCTATGAAATAATTGTCGAAGTGTTCTATATTAAATGTAAAGTTTTGCATTTTATTTTCTTTTTCCATAGAAGTATAAAGTATGACTATCAATTTCGATATCGAAGACTTCTTCTAAAGTGGATTTTATGTGTTGGATACGAGGGTCACAAAACTCAATGACTTCATTGGTATCTTGAAGTATGATATGATCATGCTGTCTAGACTCATGTGCTTTCTCGAAAAGTGAGATGTTTTGACCAAATTGATGTTTTCTAACTAAGTTACAATCTAGTAGTAATTCCATTGTATTGTATAATGTAGCTCTACTTACTCTATACTTCTTTTCTTTCATATTTACATATAATGTCTCTATGTCAAAATGTCCATCATAATCATATATTTCGCTTAATATAGCAAAACGTTCAGGGGTTTTACGATGCATCTTTTCCTTTAAATATTCAGAAAAAATATTCTTGACTTTCAATTGTAAATCAGAAATTTGGTCAGCAACTTCGTTATTCATAAGTAAAAACTGTAATTGTACTAATATTATGTACAAAAATAGGGTATTTCCTTTGTTCAAAATAATTTAAGAACAAAAGATATTAAAAAAGTAGAGCTATTGTAAACAAAATGGGTGTTGGATTGAAAGATGTGTTAAAAAGCGAAACCTATTTTAGAGCTAAATTAAAAAAGTTGGTAATGAATATTTTTCAAAGCACCATTATAAAGACTGATTATCAGAGGATTTAACAAAATATTAAGTTTTTAAATTTATAGTAGTATTTGGTTTGTTTATCCCTAAAAAGCCTTGAAAACAAGGGAAAATCATTCTGCTTGTTAACATTTAACTAGAATTATTAACAAAATGCATATATTTTAGGCTATATCCCTTGACTGGCGTGGGATTACGTATATATTTGGGATAACAAATTAATTATTAACCCATAAAAAATTAAATTATGAACAAATCAGAATTAGTAGATGCAATTGCTGCAGATTCAGGATTAACAAAAGCAGATGCTCAAAGAGCAGTAAACAGTTTTGTAACAGTTGTTGGTGGAGCTTTAAAAGCTGACGACAGAGTTGCTTTAGTAGGATTCGGATCTTTCTCTATTTCTAAAAGAGCTGAGAGACAAGGACGTAACCCACAAACTGGAAAAGCTATTACTATTAAAGCTAAAAACATTGTTAAGTTTAAAGCTGGTAGCGAACTTTCTGAAAAAGTAAACTAATTTTGTAGTAATACACAATTTGTTAAAACCTCCTATATACTAGGGGGTTTTTTTATGCTTTGATTTTGATAAACGCATTGTGAAAATCAACGAATATTTATTAATGAATGATAAAAGTGTTATTTTTTCGTTAAAACTGTAACCTTTTTATTTTTTCAGAGTTAAAGGATACAACTGGTTACGAAGCAGAGTGGTTTCACTTCGATAAAAATACTAGTTATTCTGTAAGGTGGTGAAAGCCGTTTCATGTTTGAAACGGCTTTCTTTTTGTATTTTTGATTCATGGGTAAGCGATACAAAAAAATATTTGCTCGATATTATGATTCTTTTATGGTAAACCTAGAAGAACGTATTAAATTTAGGAGAGATCGCTTAATTAATGATTTAACAGGTAATATTCTAGAAATAGGCTGTGGAACGGGAATTAATTTTAAATTTTATAGTAGTTCTTGTAATGTAATTGCTGTTGAGCCGTCACTTCCAATGTTAGAAAAGGCTCAATTAAAATTAATCCAGCCAAATATAACAATCTTTAATTATGGGATTGACGATAAAGCACTTTATAACTTAAAACCTAAAGAAGGTTTTGATGTTATTGTTTGTACATTAGTGCTTTGTACTGTTCCTAATATAGAAGAAGCTCTTTCGACTTTTAAAGCATTATTAAAAAATAAAGGTAAATTAGTTATTTTAGAGCATATTCACTCTAAACACCCCGTAAAAAGTAAATTTCAAAATTTAATTAATCCTGTTTGGAAAAAAGTAGGAGAGGGATGTAACCTCAACCGAAAAACAGATGAAATATTAGTGAAAAATGGGTTCACCATGCAAAAAGAAACTTATTTTAAGCATGGATTGGACTTTTATGAAGGTGTTTTTACAGTAAATAATTAATGTTGAATAGCAATAAAGCTAATTTCTACATTTACATTTTTAGGTAACCCCAATACAGCTACAGTTTCTCTAGCAGGAGGTAAATCAGAAAAATATGAGGCATAAATTTTATTGACAGCATCAAAATTTCCCATGTCACTTAAAAAGATGGAAAATTTACAAGATTAGAAAAATCCATATTAGCAGCTTCTAATACACTTTTTACATTTTCCATAACTTGAGTTGTTTCATCTTCTATTGAATCTAATACAAGTTCATTTGTAGAAGGATTAATAGCAATTTGTCCACTAGCATATAGCGTATCATTTTTTAAGATGGCTTGGCTATATGGTCCAATTGGTGCAGGAGCATTTTTATAATTGATTACTTTTTTCATAAAATTGATTGTCGTATAATTTTAAAAAGCACTAATTAATAAATCTAAGTCTTTGTATGGTAAGGTAAATGTTTCTCCTAAATATGAAGAGGTCAATGTACCATTATAAATATAAACCCCATGCCTAAACCCTTTATTTACTCTAATTAGCTTTTCACATCCACCACCGTCAGCTATGTCTAATACTAATGGAGCAAAAATATTACTTAAAGCATAAGATGCAGTTCTAGAAACTCTTGAGGCAACATTTGGAACACAGTAATGGGTTACACCATGGTCAATGAAGGTAGGCTTTTCATGGGTGGTTACCTTAGAGGTTTCAAAACAACCACCTTGATCTATACTCACATCAATAATAACTGAGCCGTCCTTCATGTTTTCTACCATTTCTTCTGAAACAACGCATGGAGTTCGTCCGTAAGAAGCTCTTAGTGCACCAATGGCAACATCAGCACGCATTAAAGCTTTTTTCAGCACTTTAGGTTGAATAACTGAAGTGAAAATATGTTGACCTAAATCACGTTGAAGTCTTCGCAGGCGATAGACAGAACTATCAAAAACTTTTACAGAAGCACCAAGAGCTAAAGCACTTCTTGTGGCAAATTGTCCTACAGTTCCTGCTCCAATTACAACGACTTCTGTCGGTGTAATTCCTGCAACACCACCTAACATTAAGCCTTTACCTTCGTTAACATTACTCAATAATTCTCCTGCAATTAGGATAGATGTTGTTCCAGCAATCTCTCCCATAGATCGGATAATAGGAAATATTCCCTCTTCATCTTTAATATAATCCCAAGCGATAGCAGTGATCTTTTTCTCCATCAATTTACGTAAAGTATTTGCTGGTTGTACGGTTAATTGTAATGCAGAGAAAAGTGTTTGTTTATGCTTCATCATTTCAATTTCCTTTGTTGAAGGAGGTGTAATTTTAAGAATGATATCAGCTTCATAAACTTGTTGGGTGGAGTATGCTATTTCAGCTCCTGCTTCACTATAGTCTCTGTCAGAGAAATTGGCATGACGTCCAGCATTACTTTCAACTAAGACTCTATGACCATTATTGATAAGTAAAGATACTGCTTCAGGTACTAAAGCTACTCGATGTTCTTGAAATTCGGTTTCTCTAGGAATTCCAATGAAAAGACTTTGTCTTTTTTTTCCGATTTCAAGCATTTCTTCTTGTGGTAAAAGAGCGGCTTCCCTAGCAAGTGACTTTAGTGCATCTCCAGATGTTATCATAATGTTATGGTTATTTGTCGATCATTATTCAATAAGGTTTCTACAGCAACCTTTACGTAGTTTTGAGGTAAAAGGTTTTCAATTTTTTCTGCCCATTCTATAAAACAGATACTGCCATTATATAGGGGTTCATCAAGTCCACTTTCTATAGCCTCGTTTTCATCTTTTAAACGGTAAAAATCAAAATGGTTGATTTCGCCATAATTTTCAGAAAAGTAAGTGTTAACAATACTATATGTGGGACTAGATGGCTCATCTTCAATGTTGAGAAGATGACAAGTTTTGGAAATAAGTGTTGTTTTTCCTGCTCCCATTTCCCCATCAATTACAAAAATGGTATGTGATGTACAAAGTTTTTTTATTGCTAGTGCAACTTGATCTAGCTCATCAATACTGGCAATATTAAAAACTTGTTGTTGCATTATTTTTTACGTACAATATACAACATTTCTCCTTTTTGGAAACGATATCTTTGATATGTTTCTTCATCCAACTCCTTTGTGTAGTCATATTCTTCGACTTCAAAACCAGCTGAACCATATAAACGTACATGGTCGTATTGCCAAAAGTGCTTCTCCCTTTCTTTAGGATCTGTTATGGTTGGATCTTCGTAAGTTGTATCTCTTGTGGTATCAATAGGAACTTGAAAGATGCCCCAACCACCTGGTTTCATAATACGTAATAATTCCTGCATACATTGAATATCATTGTCTACATGTTCCATTACATGATTGCAAAAAATAACATCATATTGATTGTCTTCTAGAGGAATATTGTGTAGGTCAAAATGAATATCTGCCAGTGGAGACTCTAAATCACCTGTTGTGTAATCTAGGTTTTTTTGACTTCTAAAAGTTTTATAAAAACATTGCTCAGGAGCAATATGCATTACTTTTAAATTATCCGTAAAAAAGTTAGATTTTGTTTTTAAGTAAACCCACATTAGACGATGCCTTTCTAAGGTTAAGTCATAAGGACATAATACATTTTCCCTTTGGTATTCATTATATCCATATGGTAAGAATCTTTTGAACTTTTTCTCACATACTGGACATTCTACATTGTCACCTTTTAAAACTACAGGAGCAAAGAATTTAAAAACATAGCTCAATCGTATTAATAATGGCCTAGGGACAGTATTTAAAACGAACTTAAAAATCTTCTTCATGGCTTATTTCTTTAGGAGTTGCTCAATTTCCATTGCATAATCTAAAGAGTCATCGATATAGAAATTTAAGTCAGGCGTTTTTCTCAATTGTTTTTTAATGACTTGGCTTAAGGCATGTTTTACCTTTGGTTTATTAGCTTTAATACTTTCTAAAACAGCTGTCTTATCTTTTGCCCCAAAAATGCTTAGGTAGATTTTAGCAATAGACAAATCTGGAGCAACGCGTACAATCGTTACACTGACCATAGCTCCTTGACAATAGTTTCGAGCTTCTCTTTGAAAAATGATACTTAATTCTTGCTGTATTAATTCAGCTATTTTTTCTTGTCTTATACTTGCCATAAGGTGACAAATGTACAATTCTAAACGTTAATTTAAAAGATTTTTAACCATTCAATAGCTAATAAATACCGTTTAGTTGTTTCGTTTCTTAAGAAAAGCTATTTTCCTTATATTTGTTTATTATTCGATAATACTATACCTATGAAAGCTCCATTATTAAAATCGCGATTTTTTAAGTTGAAAAATGCTCGTCAGTTCGAGTATATTCCAATGTATTATGATGCTGATAAGGAGCGAATGGAAGAGCGTAAAGCTAGAATCGCTAGAGAACTTGAGTTATCTGAAGAGCCATTGTCAAGAGAGGCTTTAAGCTTACGTATGAAGTTTGATAAAAATCATGCGAGAAGACAATCAGCTAGGAGAGAAACTTGGTCATCAGTACGTTTAATTGTTATTCTATTGATTCTAATATTTGTGTGTTATAAAATTTTTATCAATTTAGAAGGTATCGCAGCGGTATTATAATGGGAACCAGAATAGGAGTAATTGGAATTGGTGGAGTAGGCGGCTATTTTGGAGGCTTATTAGCAAAAGCATACAAAGATAATGATCAAGCAGAAATCTGCTTTATTGCTAGATCAATTACATCATCAATTATCAAACGAAATGGCTTAAAGTTAATTACCCCAGAAGGAACAGAAACTGTTTTTCCTGCTATTGTTTCTAACGATGCTGTGGAAATAGGGAAGTTAGATGTCCTAATTATTGCTGTTAAAAGCTATGATTTAGAGGGTGCTCTTCAAAAGATAGCTCCTTGTATTACTCGAAATACAATTATTCTTCCTTTATTAAATGGAGTAGGAGCTAAAGATAGTATTCTTCAACTTTATCCAAATAATTTGGTCTTAGATGGTTGTGTTTTTGTTATTTCTAAGATATTGGAAAGCGGAGTAATTGAGAGGATAGCTGGAAAGGGAACTTTGTTTTTTGGAAGTGAAATTCATAATCAACGTTTAGAAGATTTACATCAGTTATTTTTAGCTGCTGGGATTAATGCTAAATATGCTCCTAATATATTGGAAGTTGTATGGGGCAAGTTTATGTTTATTTCTACATTGGCTAGTATCACAAGTTATTTAGATATAACTACAGGTGAAATTATAGAAAATAAAACTTATTTAAGTTTGTTAGAAAAACTATTGGTGGAGTTTAAAGCTGTAGCTACTACTCAATCAATTGAGCTATCAGAGAATATAATCCAAGAGATTCTTCAAAAAATAGCTAAACTGCCTTATGAAACGACAACTTCAATGCAACGAGACTTTCAACAAGGAAAAAGAACAGAATATTTCGCATTAACAAAATATATTGTTGATTTAGGAGAAGAAAATAGGGTAGAAATTCCTACTTATAAAATGGTGCTTGAAGCATTGATAATTAAATCAGACAAATTGAAAATATAGAGAGTCCAACCATTACCTTATACACTGTATTGATGCGATCAAAATGTTTAGGAGTTTTGGCTTTAATTAACAGAAGCAAGCTCGTAAAAATGAGTGAAATTGCGGTGTAAAAAAAGTATACAACTTTTGTGTCAATAATTGATGGAAGGTTAAAGCTTATAAGTAATAATGTCGTTAGCATCAAAAACAAGATAATGTATTTTGTCTTTCTAATACCTAGTACAATTGGAAGAGACTGTTCTCCTACAATTAAATCGCCTTTTAATGAGACCATTTTTTTTAGAATTTCTCTTGTTAGTGTTATTGCAAAAATAAAACCGCTATAAAGGAAAAATGTACTGTTTATAGAAGGGTATATAATGCTAAGACTAATAAACGGGAGGATAGTTAATATCGCTGCTGTAATTTCTGCAAGTAATGTAATTTTTCTTAAACGGTGAGAGTAGTACCACAATAAAAAGGAAAATAAGAAATTAAAAAGTAAAACTTTCCAACCTAAAAAATAACTAAATAACAAGCCTAGAAATACAAAAAGCACATAGGTGTTAATACAAGTTCTTTTACTGATTATCCTCCCAAAAATAGTTTCATTGGGGCGATTAATGATATCTTTCTCAAAATCATAAAAAGCATTAATAAGATAACCAGCTTGTATAAAAAAAGAAATGGCAAAAATTTCTAAATAAATTCTACCATCATTGATAATCTCTTTCCAACCAATAGGGGTGTTAATATTTAACAAAAAAATAGAAGATAAAAACAAGGCAATACCTACCAATAAAACATTATACCATCGAACGAGTGATAGTAGAGCAATAATTTTAATTATAGTTGTAGATTTTTGTGTAGGAGTAGCCATGATAGCACAAATTTAAAATTTGTGTATAACTGCTAAATCGTAAGCTGCTAATTTTGCTTTGGCTTTATCAATATCTTCAGTGAAACCTAAGATAAATCCGCCTCCACCAGAACCACATAGTTTTAAATAGTACGCATTGCTATCTATTCCTTCTTGCCATAGTTTATGGTATAAATTAGGAATCATAGGTTTAAAATGCTCTAATGCAAGTTTAGATAAGTTTTTAACGTTGGCTAAAAGAGACTTTCCATCTTCTTGTAAAAAAGCGTTGATACTCGCATCATTATACTTCTTAAATTGATTGCGGATCATATTTCTAAAACCTTCTTCCTTTAAGCGATCTAAGAAATGTTCTACTAAAGGTTGTGTTTTTCCTACTTCTCCAGTATTTAGTAAGAAAATAGCTCCTTTGTTTTCTTTTTCCTTTGGTAGACCTACAGTATTTAATTCTGATTTGGATTTGATTAAAATAGGTAGGTTTAAATAACAAATTAACGGGTCTAACCCAGAACTTTTACCATGAAAATAACTCTCTAATGCTCCAAAAATAGTTTTCAAAGTTAGAATATCTTTATTGGTTTTTCCCTCAATTTTTTCAATGGCGTATTTATCATAAATTGCAGCCACAATAGCTCCAGAACTTCCTACTCCATATCCTTGAGGTATTGAAGAATCAAAGGCCATGTTTTGCTCTAAATCAGCTTTAAAAGCAACTAAATCAAGTTGACATGGTAAATCATCTGTTGATGCTAATTGTTCTAAGTGTAGGTAAAATTTACGTAGTTCGCCATTAGAATCTTTAAATTCTAATTTGTCTGAATCTTCAAAAACAAATGAACCTTGGTAGTTATTATAAGGGATAGATAACCCCATAGAATCTTCGATAATTCCATATTCTCCGAAAAGTAAAATCTTTCCGTAAAAAAGAGAATCTTTTAATGAATTCTTTAACTTACTCATCTGTTTTTGTGCCAATTAAAGTTTTTCAAATATACTGTAAAAAAATGACTCTATATAATTCTCATAATATTTAATCCCTAATCAAATGTTAATTTCTTATAATTTCCGAATTAAAAATATTTAGTAAATTCGGAAACAATGGTAAACGAACAACATCAGTTTTATATTCTTTCAGAGCTCTTTATAGCATTAATAGGAGGGCTCTTATTATTAGCTATTTGGTCTATTGTTCAGCGTAACTTTAAGAAGAAATTGGTGAATGAAATCAAAGTTAAACGTGTTGATAAAGGTCTAGTATACCTGAGTTTATCTCTGTTTGTATGGAGTCTTTCCAGTGTTGTCACACTTTTTAGTTTATCAGATGTTGGTAATGGAGGCGTTGTTTTAATTAGTCAAAATATATTTTCAATCTTAAACAGTTTGTTTTTAGTGTTAGCACTTTATTATTTGGATAACTCACCTGCTTTTTTGTACAATAACAAACGTAATACTAATTTATTAATTCTCTTTTTTATTTTACTCTCTCTTCTTTCTTTTGGTTTATCAATTGGAATGGAAGATAGGTTGGGAACAAACGGGATAAAGTATAGTGTAATTCCAGACATTATTTTATCAGGAATATTATCTTGGTTTTTAGGCTTTTCTTTATTTAGAACTTTTGTGAACCGCAAGATGAAAGTCGTAGCGATTATTACTGTTGTAGTGATTTTATTACTATTTGTTTCTCAATTACCTTCAGTTTTTTATATAGAATCTCTCGGTTTTACTAGTGATTTAATGAAGATAATAGCTAAAACAGGTTTAATTTCTATTTTTTTGGTTTTGGGGACAAGTTGGGGATTGGCATTAGCACAATTACCCAATGCATCTCAAATGAAAATACACTTTACCGATTGGAATCAAATTGTGTTGTCTATTCCTTCAAAAGGGATAGAAAATAAAAAAGTAGAGTTTGGAAGCAAAACAACACAATTTAATAATTTTCTCAAGTTTGCTATTCGAAGAAAATTCGCATCTGAGAAAGAAATGTGTATAGAAGTGGTGAGTGGTGGTGAAATTTCTAGCCAAACATATCTGTCTCGTATTGTTGAAAATATAAACCAAATTTTAGACTTAGAAGGAGAAGAGAGGTTAAACCGTAATGATCTATTCACTTTTATTGGACAAGGAAAATATCGCCTTCGATTTTTACCCAATTCTATTGAAATAGATGGTGCATTGTTGACAGAATTTGTTCACAATACCAACAATTCTAATTATCAAGTATTTTTAAAATAGAATAGTTATGTGCTTGTTTTTGAGTGTTTTGTGTGGGTTACAAAAAGTTACAATTCCATAATAATTATTATTTTTTATTACATCCTTTCTTTTAGGGAGCTTTAGTTAGCTAATTGCATTCGATTATCAATTTAAATCGAATGTTATGAAAAATCTACAAAGTGAACAACAAGTACTATTAGGACACCCTAAGGGGCTATTTTTTCTTTTTTTTGCAGAATTATGGGAGCGCTTTTCTTTTTATGGAATGCGAGCATTATTAACACTATATATGACAGAACATTTGTTGTATAGCGATAAGTTTTCATTTGGTGTCTTCGCTGCTTATGGTTCTTTAGTATATGTTACCCCATTATTAGGTGGGGCATTGGCTGATAAAATATTAGGGTATAAAAAAGCAATAATATTAGGAGGAGTTTTAATGGCTATAGGACATTTCGTTTTGGCGGTTGAGCATCCTATCGCTTTTTATACAGCATTAGCATTGTTGATTATAGGAAATGGATTTTTTAAGCCTAACATATCCTCTTTTGTAGGTGCATTATATTCTCATGGAGATAATAGAAGAGATGCTGGGTTTATGATTTTTTATATGGGAGTAAATATTGGAGGATGGATTGCTCCATTATTATGTGGTTGGCTAGGCGTAACTTATGGATGGCATTATGGCTTTGGATTAGCTGGAATAGGAATGTTAATTGGGTTATTTGTTTTTAATCAAGCTGTGAGAAAAGGTGTTTTTTTAGGAAAAGGAAATATCGTTAATCATGAATTGTATAATAGAGAATATGGATTTATTAAAGTTGGTCACTGGATTACAGTTGGAGCCTTATTGATTGTCCCCTTAATAGCTTTGTTTATTCGGTTTAATGAATATGAACATTATTTGGTTGGGATTGTTTCTATTGGAATTTTAATTGTTTTAATCATGATTTATTCGAGGTCAACGAAGAAAGAAAGAGGACAGTTGTTGGTCATTATTTATTTTACAGCTCTAGCATGTTTGTTTTTTACTGTGTTTGAACAAGCAGGATCATCGCTTACTTTATTTGCCCAGCGTAATGTAAACTTAGTGTTCATTAATGCTTCCCAATCAAATAGCTTAAATTCTGCCTATATTGTATTACGAGCTTTACCAGTTGCGTGGTTGTGGACTTACTTATCAAAAATTAATCGAAACCCTAGTTCCCCTTTGAAGATGGGGTTAGGCATGCTGTTGGTGGGAGCAGGGTTTCTTATTTTTGGTTATTCAGCACAATTTTCAGATAGTGAAGCACAAGTACCTATGCTATTTTTAGTAGGGGGGATATTGATTTATACTTTAGGAGAATTATTATTATCCCCTGTGGGACTTTCAAAAGTAACTGAACTAGCTCCTAAGAAATATTTATCTTTTTTAATGGGTGTCTGGTTTTTAGCTTCCTTCTATGGTCATTTCTTTGCAGGAAAGATTGCTCAACTAACTACGGTTAAAGAAGGAGAAAGCAATATCTTTACTGAAGGCATCTTTGAAAATATAGTTTCTTTTATAACAAATCTAGAATACTCTGGTGTACAAGAAAAGGGAGGAGAATTCTTACAACTTCATTCTTATGTTTCTGTATTCTCAGGTATAGGGTTCGTAACATTTTTAGTGGGTGGGGTAGCTATTTTCCTAGCTCCTTTAATTCAACGACTAATGGGAGGAGTAAAATAACTAGAGAGTGGTTCTAATTTTTTATTTTTGTGATTATGTCAATAGAAATAAAAAATAGTTGTCCATGTGGCCTGCCTAGTTCTTACCTTGATTGCTGTGCTAAAATACACGAATCAATTTATAATGCTGAAACTGCTGAACAATTAATGCGTTCAAGATATACAGCTTTTACAAAAGCAGATGGTGACTATTTAATGAAAAGTCACCATCGTTCAACTCGACCATTATCAGAAAAAAAAGCTATTATTAAATGGGCTAAATCTGTTGAGTGGATGAAGTTAGATGTATTGAATTCAACTCAAGGATTAGAAGATGATAACCGTGGCACAGTTGAGTTTAAAGCTTATTTCAGAGATAAAAGAGGTATTCAGTATATACATGAGAACTCTCAATTCATCAAAGAAAAAGGTGCTTGGTACTATCTAGGTATAGTTTAGTTCGTTTGCCTAATAATTTTAAATACAAGATCAATAAATGCTTTTACTTCTGGTGAAGCGGCATGCTCTTCATCTAATACTTCTCTTTTTAAGGAACCATTATTCCATATTGAAAGAATAGTTTGTTGGGCATCATCTCCTTGACTCGCTTTTACTAAGGGGGGGCTATCAATAGCTCTTTTAGCGTTCTTTAAGTCATTGCTACTAAAAATTGCTACAATATCATCTTTTGATAAGTACCCACTATTATTGATTAGGTTTGTTTGTCTCTCTTTACTTGCCGAATAGGTATATTTTCCATCTCCATATAGTTTTAATTGATAATCTTCAGAGTCTGGATCTCCTGGAGTTAGTTGTAATTCAAGAATGACATCAGAAGCTTTATAATCATATTCTAATGAATGAAAGATATAATTAATGATTTCCATAGTTCCGGGTGTCATGGTATGGCCATGTCCTGCCATTTCTTTTTTTAGCGTACCATTATTCCATAAAGAAATACTCGTAGAGGGACCGTCGTGAACAATTTGAGTTTTTACTTTTTGAGGAGAACCAATTAATTCAGCATCGTTAAATATTCCAGCAGTTTGAGCTTTTTCAAAAACCACATTAAGCTCTTCTTTGCTTAATCTTTTTTTATTTTCTAGGCCATAAATATCTGTGATACAAGTTCCATCTCCTAAAATTGATAGGTTTTGATGCCTTGAGTTGGGACCTCCTTGAGTTTTCGAGATTTTAATAATAACATCAGTATTGGTGTAGTTAACACGCTCTAATATTGAAGAAGGAGTTGGAGCATGCATTCCGCCTCTAGTTTTTCCAGTTCTTGTAAGAATTAAATCAACTAAATTTTGAACAGCCTCAGGCATAGGGTTCCCATATCCAAACGTCCCTTGTTTAAGGTAGCCTTCAGACCATATTGCAACATTGGTTTGTTGTCCATCATGAACAAATTCTAATGGTCGATCATTAGTCGTTATATGACTAAAATTAATAGCATTAGCTTTTTTCAGTATTTCTTGAACAGTCGTTTGATTAATTGATCCCGTCTCGTAATTATAAGTATAGGTTCCATTTCCTAAAATTGATAGTTCATAGTCATCACTTCCTGGTCCTCCAGGAGTTAATTGAACTTTTATTACTATATCAGTGTCTTTATAATCGGTTGTATGCATAATTTTTAAGTTGTCGTTTGATTCGTTAATAGTTAAATTCCCATGTTTTACAATATATTGTGTAAATTCTGGATTGAAATGAGTTAAGTTATAAGCTCTATAAACATCAGCTAATTCAATAGAGCTTCCATCTTCAAAAGTAAAAGTTAGGTTTGATATCTGTTCTCCTTGATTAAGAACGTTATTTGGTTTGTTTTTGATGGTTTTGTCAATAAGCTTTTGGTCTTTTTCGTGAATTGCTTTGAGGTATTCATATAATTTTACTGTATGATTAATTTCACTTGTTGTCAAAAAAGTATGGACAGTTTCTTTATGCTTTTCATTACATTCTAGACGGAATATTTTGACCGCTTCATAAGGACCTAAACTAGGATTAGTGTGTTCTAATCGAACTGCTTGAATAGCTAAAGGTTCTATTGTCTCATTTTGAGCTGTAGAACTGCATGCCAATACAGGAAAACACGATACTATAGCTATTGTTTTAATTAATTGATTCATAAATAAGGAAGGGTTAATACTTTAATCGCGCTTCACCAAACATGGAATTATCCTCTTTAGTAATAGTACCATTGGCAACCATATATTTAGTAAATTCAGGATAAAAATTAGTTAATGAATAACGTCTATATACATCACTGATTTCTAATGTTTTCCCTGTTTCAAAATGAAAGATTAAGTTAGAAATTTGTGCTCCTTGATTTAATTCTTTTTTAGAAGTATTTTCTAAAACTTTTTTGATGATATTTTGGTTCTCTTCTTGTATACCATTTAAGTAGTCAGCTAAACTACAGGCCTCGTTGATGATGGCATTGTTTATAAAAGTACTGATTTCTTTTTCTGTCGAAGAATTAGAGGCAAGTGTAACCGTTGTTATAACTTCGTGGGGACCTAATGAAGGGTTAGTGTGCTGTAATTGGATTGTCTTTATTTTCATTATTTTATTCATTGTTATATTAACCAATACAATTGTATGATTAAAAAGTTCATTCTATCTACAAAGAGGTGTATATATACGAAAAAACAATAAAATGATAAAGAAGAAATAGGAGAACTTAAACTTAAAGTTTTTCTCCGCAATATTTACAGTGAATAGCGTCTACATCGTGTCCGTCCATAGAACAACTTTTACAAGCTTGAGTGCTTACTTTTTTATCGTCAGTTTTGACAATTTCAGCACTAACAATACCTGTAGGAACAGCAATCACAGCATAACCGATAATCATGATGATAGAAGCGATAAATTGACCCAATACTGTTTGAGGAGCAATATCTCCATATCCAACTGTAGTAAGGGTTACAATGGCCCAATAGATACTTCTTGGGATACTTGTAAAATCACTATTAGGTGTTGTTCCTTCTATAAGGTACATAACTGTTCCTAGTATAAAGGTTAAACTCAGTACAGCAAATAGGAAAACAATTATTCGGGCTTGACTAGCTTTTAAGGCTTTTACTAATGTGTTAGCTTCTCCAATGAAATGAGCAAGTTTAAGTATTCTAAAAACCCTTAACAAACGTAAGGATCGAATAACAATTAAAGAACGTGAACCAACAATAAATAAACTTAAGAAAGTTGGTAGTATTGAGAGTAAATCTACCAATCCATAAAAACTAAGAATATATTTAAAGGGTTTTTGAATAGAAATAATTCTTAAAACATATTCAATGGAAAAAAGAATGGTGAACCCCCATTCTAAAATTTCTAATTCGGTTCCATAAATAGCTTTAATACTATTCACACTTTCAAGCATCACCACTGCGATACTAATGAGAATAGCCCATAGCAAAGTAATATCAAATAGTTTTCCAGCAGGAGTATCTGCTTCATAAACTATTTCATGTATTTTATCTTGCCATGGTTTCATACCTTAGTAAAACTATTAAAAGAGATACAATTTACAACCTCTTACTTAAATAATGTAGGTAATTCTTCTAAATTAATTTCCTTTTGCTCACCAGTCTCCATATTTTTTATTTTAAAAGAACCACTTTCCAATTCATTATCACCTATAAAAGCGACATAAGGAATTCCTTTAGCATTGGCGTATTTCATTTGCTTCTTTAAGTTGGCGTTTTCTGGGTAATATTCAGCATGAATGCCTTTTTCTCTTACAGTTTTTAAGATTTTCAACATTGCTGGAATATTGGCTCCAAAATTTGCAAACAAGACTTGAGTTGTAGAAGATTTAAATGAAGGGAATAAATTTAATTCTTCCATCACATCATAAATTCGGTCAGCTCCAAAAGAAATTCCTACTCCAGAGATATCTTTTAACCCAAAAATACTGGTTAGGTCATCGTATCTTCCTCCTCCACAGATGCTTCCCATATTTACATTATTAGCTTTAACCTCGAAAATAGCACCAGTATAATAGTTCAACCCACGTGCTAAGGTTACATCAAATTCTAATTGAGCAGTAGATAAGCCAACAGCATTTACAGTATCAAATACTTCCGTTAATTCTTCTAAACCTTTTAATCCAATTTCAGAATCAGCTAAAAGTGTTTTCATTTCTGATAGAACAATGCTGATATCCCCCTTTAACTTAAATAAAGGTTTTATTTTTTCGATAGCATTTTCACTAATCCCTTTATTTGTTAATTCATTAATAACTCCTTCTTCACCAATTTTGTCTAGTTTATCAATAGCAACAGTAATATCAATAATTCGGTTAGCTTCTCCTGTTATTTCAGCAATACCAGTTAAGATTTTTCGGTTATTGACTTTTATTGTAAAATCAGGCAGGCCAAGATTAGTCAGTACTTCATCGAAAAGTTGAACTAACTCAACTTCATGTATCAAAGATTGACTTCCAATGATATCAGCATCACATTGATAAAACTCTCTATATCTTCCTCTTTGTGGTCGGTCGGCTCTCCATACTGGTTGTATTTGAAAGCGTTTGAAAGGAAAAGCAATATCATTTCTGTGTTGAACAACGTATCTAGCAAATGGAACTGTTAAATCATATCGTAATGCTTCAGCACAAAGTGTGTGCTCTATTTTTCCTTGAGAAGGGTTTTCTTCATTAGAAACGTTGTTTAAGGCTTTTTTTAATTTGTCTCCACGATTTAAAATTTTAAAAATCAAATTATCACCCTCTTCACCATATTTACCTGTTAGTGTATCTAATTTCTCCATTGAAGGAGTTTCAATTGGTAAAAAACCAAAGTTAATAAACGATTTTTTAATCGTATCAAAAATATAGTTACGCTTTAAAATTTCAGTAGGAGAGAAGTCTCTTGTTCCTTTAGGTATAGATGGTTTTGCCATTTAATTTTGTTTACACTAATTTAAATATGAAGTCAACAAAATTAAAAATAATTTTCACTAATCCTATGATTATTTATTCGCTCATCATCTTATCATCTTATTCGCTAATTACTTAACATAGCTTTTCAATAATAAGGATATTTTCTAATTGATAAATTGGTAGTATATGTGCTTAAGTTTTTTATTTTTGCAACACTGAAATAAACTACAACAAAATTATGAACGTTTACTTAGATAATGCTGCAACAACTCCAATGGCACCAGAAGTTTTTGATGCTATGGTTCCTTATATGAAAGAACATTTTGGAAATCCATCTTCAACTCATGCTTTTGGAAGAAAGACAAAAAATGCAATTGAAATGGCTCGAAAGTCTATTGCTGCTACACTAAATGCAGAACCTTCTGAAATTGTTTTTACCTCAGGAGGTACTGAAGCCGATAATATGGCTCTAAGGTGTTCAGTTGTTGATTTAGGAGTTGAACGTATTATTACGAGTACCATTGAGCATCATGCGGTTGGTCATACAGCAGAAAGTCTTATAGAGACAAATAGTGTAGAAGTTGTTTATGTGAATTTAGATCAACGAGGAAGTGTCGATATTGCTCA
>JAUHZI010000092.1 GCA_030426105.1 Bacteroidia bacterium
ATACTAAGTCAGTGAAAGACTCAACTGGTTATATAAAAATAGGTAACAGTTCTCGAATTACTGGAGAATTATTGGCCATTCAAAAGGAATATAACTACAGGGACAAAATTAGCATTCAATGTGCTCCTAAATCAACCATCACTGGAAATGTTTATGTCAATGGAATTGCGAGTTTAAAAGACATGACTATTAATGGCTCTATATATTGTCAGCAAATCAATGTAAAGACTGGAGGTAGTAACCATAACAATACACTTTTAGACGTAATGCTATCAAATGCTAAAAGATCAGAATATTATTTAGGAGGAAATTTATTCGATGAGCAAGAAACTAAAAAAAAAGGAATCATTAATTGGCTAGAATAAATGGGATTAAAATTGAAAATACAATCCAAAATAAAAGGAGGTATTCTACTTGAGCCTTTAGTCGCTATTGTCATTATTAGTGGTGTTTTGACCTATGCTACATTCACCATGAATAATATATTTATGGGAAAAAATAGTTATTTAAAATTTAAAGGATTAATTCAACTAGAAAAATTAATAGCCACAAATAACGATTTTGAAAATGAACATTATAACTATAATACCTATACCATTACCAAATCAGTTGTTCCTTCAAGTTTAGCTTATGATATTGTTGAAATCACATGGGAAATTAAAGAGCAAAAAACGAACAGAATAATAGGCACTATAAAAGAATTAAAACGAAAATAATGCAGCAAAAAGTAAACGGTTTCACTTTATTAGAGGCAATGGTTAGTATACTATTGTCAAGTCTCTTAGTGGTTTTTACTTTTTCTATTTATAAAAATTTTAATCAGTATTATTTTATCTACTCTAGACAGACAGAACGACTTAATAGTATTTTACATTTTAAACAAACTTTTAACAGAGATTGGAATAACGCATTACTAATTACCAGTTCAGAAAAACAGCTCTATTTATCGAATAACAAGCAAACTGTATTTTATGACTTTTTAGATTCTACTATTGTTAGAAAAGGAAATATTACAACAACTTTTGACTTAATTCCAAAAACGTTCTCTACAACTTCTAATTTAGCGAATGAAAAAATAACAGAGGTTGAGTTAGAAATCATGAATAATCAACAAAGTTTTTTATTTTCATACTTCAAAGAATATGGAATAAAAGATCAAGTACTAGAATCCCTCAATAACAAATAAACTTTGGCTATAAAAATCAATAAATATCAAAAGTCTAATCGAAAAAAGAAGGAGCAAGAAGCACCTTCTAATGGGATAATTGAATTCTTAAACAAAGATATTTCATTAGGAGGAAACCGATTTAACAATAAGAAGAAAGAACAATTTTATACCGATTTATCAACTTTACTTAATGCTGGTCTTGATTTAAATACTTCTTTACAACTCTTATCAGAAGAACAAGATAAAGAAGATAATATCTATGCTCAAATTAATAAAGATGTATTGGTTGGTAAACCATTAGCCTTAGCCCTAGAAAACACACAACTATTTACTAAATACGAGTACCAAAGCATCAGAATTGGAGAAGAAACAGGAAAGCTTGCTAGTATTATGCTTGAACTCAAAAAATACTTTGAAAATAAAAATGCTCTACGCAGTCAATTCATTGGGCTGGTTACCTATCCTATCATAGTAATAATTATTGCCTTTGGTGTTTTATTTTTCTTAATGAACTTTGTTGTACCAATGTTTATTGGTTTCTTAAAGCAAGTCAACGCCGAACTACCTAGCGTGACTCAATTTGTACTGGATTTATCTTCTGCTTTTTCGGAATGGTATAAACCTGTTTTAGGGATACTCATTTTATTAATCGCCTTTTTTTATTTCCAACGTAAAACTGAATGGTTCCGTAAATATTCTGGAGTTATCTTATTAAGGATTCCAATTGTTGGTAAGATGATGCAACGTGTTTACTTAACGCGATTCTGTCAATCAATGAGTTTATTGACCAAATCGAAGGTTCAACTAATAGAAGCATTAAACATGACAGCACAAATGGTAGACTTCTACCCTATAGAACAAAGTCTAAAACGTATTGAAAAATCAATTTTAAAAGGAAATACCTTGTACGATAGTATGCGCGAGGAAAATGTATTTGAAAAACGAATGGTTTCTATGATAAGGGTTGGGGAAGAAGTCAATAAACTTGATGAGATTTTTGCTAAGCTGACCTCCCAATATAGTGATT
The DNA here is from genome assembly GCA_030426105.1 of Bacteroidia bacterium. Lineage (GTDB taxonomy): Bacteria > Bacteroidota > Bacteroidia > Flavobacteriales_D > Parvicellaceae > S010-51. The sequence goes on from JAUHZI010000092.1 coordinate 2,196, forward strand.
CTGTAGAGAGTCAATCAAAACTATTAAAAAGTATTGTCGAACCAATTTTAATTATTGTCGTAGGAGGAGTTGTCGCCCTTGTTGCCATGGCTATGATTTTACCTATATTTAAGATGAGTTCATCTATGGAATTCTAAGATTTATAACTTGAAAAAACCTATATTTGTATAGTATGAAGATTCAGAAAAAAATAAGCTCTATTTTCCGCAAAAAAGTCAGCGGATTGTCTTTACTAGAAGTACTTACAGTATTAATTATTATTGGTCTAACATCATTAGTTGTTGTTAGAAATTTATCTCCGACAGTAAACAATGTTAGAAAAAAAGAAGCTCAGTTTCAATTGAAACTTATTCATACTTTTCAGCAAACCTATTTTATGGAATTCACAAAGTATTCTGGGGATTTAGAAGAGATTGGTTATGCTCAACGCCTTTTATCTACAGAAGGAGGAGATGCGAATTATAAAATTGAACTTGTTGATGCTTCCATTAATGGTTATAAAGCTAGAGCAACAGCTGTAGTCGATTTTAATCAAAATGGGGTTATGGATGTTTGGGAAATCGATCAATCTGGAAAGGTTGTTAACACTGTAAAAGACTAAATTGTTTGCTATACTGACTATAGGATTAAAAATTATTGTTGCAATGCTTATCGCAATTCAAGATATTAAAACTCGGCTCATTAGTATTTATTTACTAATAGGACTTTTCGTGCTCAATTTTGTGGGAGAACTCAACCATAGTCAAAGTATTGAAGTTCTTAAGTTAACTGGCTTAAACATCTTGTTGATTGGAACTATTTTTGGAATTACTTTTGTCTACTTTAAGTGGATTCGTAAAGTTGAAAATCCATTAACTACACATTTAGGGTGGGGAGATATTCTTTTCTTTCTAGCACTTACCCCTTTATTTTATCCATTAGTTTATAGCTATATTTTTATTGCTATGACTATTTGCTCAACACTTGTTGGCCTTATTATTCTTTTAATTAAAGGCAATAAAGCTACTATTCCTCATGCTGGTATTTCTGCAATATTTTTTATTGTACTGCTACTATTAACAGAATTCTTTTCACTTTCTCTAAATGATTGGTTGCTATGATGAATGGAGATAAAATAATATTGAACACTGATTTACAGCAAACAATCTCTGCTGAACAAGCTTGGCACTATAAAATAGTTCCCTTTGAAACGAGTATTGAAACCGACTCTTTTTACACACTCGACAGCCTTAATACACTAGACCTTATCAATGAATTAGAAATGGTATTGGGTAAAACGATTGTTTTAGAAACTATAGATGAAGCAATACTAAATCGTGCCTTGAACAAATATTATAGAAGAGCTGGTGAAGGAAGTGTAACTTTAACAGTTGATGACGATTATGATGAGTTCTTTGTATCGAAATTAATTTCTGAAGCGAAAGCTCTGGGTAGTAGTGATATTCACATAGAGATTTATGATGAAAAGGCTAGAATTCGTTTAAGAATTGACGGTGGATTAGTTGAAAAACATAAACTTAACAAAGAAGAATACAACGGTTTAATCAGCGTTATAAAACTAAAGTCTGGTCTTGACATCGCTGAACGTAGAAAACCTCAAGATGGAAGATATTCCCATGAGACTGAAGACGAAAGTTTCGATCTACGTGTTGCTATTATCCCTACCCTTAGAGGGGAAAAAGTAGTCATGAGAATTTTATCCAATGACAAAGGAAGTTTGTTGTTAGATGATTTAGGGTTTTCTGAAAAAGAATTAAAAGATTACCGTAGCAATGTATATAAGCACAATGGTATTGTTTTGATTAGTGGACCGACTGGTTCTGGAAAAACCACAACATTATATGCAACATTACAGGAGTTAAATAAAGAAGATGTAAACATTATGACAGTCGAAGACCCTGTAGAATATACACTTGATGGGATTAACCAAGTACAGGTTAAAGAGGACATTGGTCTAACATTTTCTGAAGTGTTAAGATCCTTCCTTAGACATGATCCAAATATTATTATGCTTGGGGAGATTAGAGATGAAACAACTGCTGAAATTGCTGTAAGACTAGCATTAACTGGACATATTGTTTTATCAACAATACACACCAATTCGGCTTGGGAAATCACAACGAGGCTTGTTGACATGGGGATTCCTTCCTTCTTAGTTTCTAGTACTTTAAATATGGCTGTATCTCAGCGTTTAGTAAGAACACTCTGCCCAAAATGTAAAAAGGAATCGGCACAACCAATTGAGCTACCTTCATACTTTAAAGCTACTCCTCCTGAAAAACATTTTGTACCAGTTGGCTGTGACTCTTGCTATCATACTGGGTATAAAGGACGAAAAGCTATTTATGAAGTGATACCTATTGACAGAGAATTATCTGCCTTAATTAAAGAAGAAAAAAATACCGTTGAAGCGGAAACAAAACTAAACGACAAAGGCATTAGAAGTTTATCCAATAGTGCTTATGAATTATTCATCACAGGTGTGACATCGTATGAGGAGGTCTACCCTATTATTGCTTCAAATTTTTAATATTATGAAAAGATTTAAATATATCCTGCTCTTATTGTTTGCTTATTCCAGCATTCAATTAAGTTATGCTCAAAAAACTAATCGTATTAAAGCTATTGAAACAGAATTAAAAACATATTCTGGAACGTATACCAACTTGAATAATGAAGTAGATTTATCTGTAAGCAATTCTTCTTTAAAAGAATTTATCAGAGGCATTGCACTGGCTAACGAATTAAATGTCACGATAGCACCAGACATCACCAATACAATTACAAATAACTTTTCAAAAGCAAAAGTTCTCGATGTTTTTGTCTACTTATGTCAAGAGTATAATTTAGAGCTTGATATTATTGGGAGTATCATTTCGTTTAAGAAATATATCAAACCCTTGCCAATTGAAAAACCTTACGTAAGAAAAAACCCAGATATTTCATATAAGGTTTCCAATGACTTTTTAAGTCTAAAGTTAAAAAATGACACACTTGATTATATCGTTGAATACATCACAGATGTATCTGGAAAAAATGTAATCATGTCACCTAATGTAAAAGGCAAAACAGTAAGTGTTTTTATCAAAAACAGACCTTTTGAAGAAGCTTTAGATAAGATGGCACTCTCTAATGGGTTAAAGATTTCTAAAACAACTGACAATTTCTATTTTGTTGAATTAGAAGCTGAACAAGATGTTGTCAAAAACAACAATCGTAATACTAATAGACGTAACAATAATACAGCACAGAACAACCAAAACACAGACAATTTATTGGTAGAATTAAAAGATTCTCTAGTTACAGTTGAAGCCAACAATATTGAAATTCAAAAAATTATTGAAGAAGTTTCTGGACAATTAAAAGAAAACTATTTCTTATACGATACACCAAAAGGTACTGCTAATTTGTATTTAGAAAATGCTACCTATGGTGAGTTCTTATCCTATCTACTAAGTGGCTCTGATTATACTTTTAAGCAGGACAAAGAAGTTTATCTAATTGGTAATCGTAACTCAGAATCACTTAGGCAAACCAAATTAATTGAATTAGAGAACAGAAGAATTGAAAACGTTTTAGATGCTATTCCTGCGAAATTAAAAGAAGGAATTGAAATTTCTGAATTCATCGAACTCAATGGCTTAATTGTATCTGGTTCCGCTATTGATTTAAGAGAACTAGAAGAATTTGTAGAAATTATTGATGTCATTGTTCCTGTAATTACTATTGATGTCATCATAGCTGATGTAAATGATTCTAAAACTTTATCTACTGGTATAAAAGCTGGTTTAGGAGAAAACCCTAACGGGCCAACTTCTGGAACAGTTTCCCCAGGAATTGATTTAAACCTTAGTACTGATGCTATTAATGATGTAGTGCAAGGTGTCAATGGTTTAGGAATTATCAATCTAGGAAATGTAGCTCCTAACTTTTATCTCAGTCTAAAAGCGTTAGAGGAAGATGGAATTGTAAAAGTAAAATCAACCCCTACAGTTGCAACGCTTAATGGGCATGAAACAAACATGAAAATTGGTGATCAACAGTACTATCTAGAAGTCAATAACCAAATTGTAAATAATCAACTTAACCCTAATGTATACCAAAGTCAGCAATGGAAATCGGTTACAGCAGATTTATCGATTACAGTTACTCCTAGCGTTTCTAAAGACGAACAAGTTACACTTGATATTAAAGTAGAACAATCAACATTCACAACTAAGGTATCCGAAACAGCTCCTCCTGGACAAACTACCAGAAGTTTTGAATCTTTGGTTCGTGTCAAAAATGGAGAAACAATTCTTCTAGGTGGCCTTGATGAAAATCAAAAAACGGCAACTTCTTCAGGAGTCCCTTTTATCTCTAGAATTCCTGTATTACGATCAATTTTTGGAAGCAGATCAAAAACGAAACAAAAGAAACAATTAACCATCTTTATTAAACCAACGATTTCTTACGAGTAAACAAATGTTTAACTTTTTAAAAAATAGTAACTTTTTATCGAGTCGGGTAATCACTGGTGTTGAGCTAACAACAGGAAGCTCTTCAGTGTATTCCTATTGCCAAATAAAAAACTATTATGGTTCTATTTCAATAAAAAAAGTTGGAGATTTAGTTGACAATTTAGATGACTTAAATCATCAGATTGGAAAAAACAAGTCTATCCCTTTTAGTCCTAACCCTCCAATTTGTTTGGCTATTACTGGGAAACAAGTTTTAATAAAATCGGTTACAGCTGACGAGGAAGAAGATGATAATATCATTCTACAAAAAGCACTTCCAGGGGCTAAACCTGATCGTTTTTATGTGCAAAAATATTGGAATCAAACTGGTTGGATTGTTGCTGTGATCAAAAAAGATATTTTAGATGAGATTTTGGCACAATTTGCAACAGTAGGTTTAGACTGTATAGCTGTTACTTTAGGGCCTTTTGCAACCTTTTCTTTACTGGAAGCAAATCAAACATTAAATCTGCCACATTATATTATTAGCAATAAAACGGAAGGTTATCATATTAGTCAAGCGCAAAATGAAGTTGGAAGAGCATTAGAAATAGAAGGAGAGTCGATTAACTTTCAAAATATTATTGCTTTCTCTTCTGCTTTACATAATTTCTCAAAAGACCCTAATTTGGAGCAATTCTCAACAACAGCTTTGATTAAAACTACACAAGAGGTTAAATTCAATATTTATCAAATAGCTTTGCTTCGTATCTTCTTTATCTTGGTTGTATTTATTGCTTTAACTAATTATTTCTTGGGGCAAAAATATGAAGAAGCATATACAGAACTTAAAGCAACCACTAGTGACCAACAAGCAAAATTTAGCTTGTATGAGCAAAAACAAAGCGAACTCAACCAACAAATCAACATCTTAAAAACTACAGGTGTATCATCTTACAATAGCTTTTCAATATATGCTGACCAAATTGCAGCTTTGACTCCAGCTTCTGTAGCTTTATTGGAATTAAATATTGGGATTATCGAAAACAAACTCAAAGAAGGTGAAAAGTTAAAAATTAAAAAGGATGAAATATACATTAAAGGAATAGCTGAAGAGAGTATAGAGTTAAAAGAGTTTATTTTAAAACTTGAGCAAGAGCAATGGATAGCCGAAAGTGTTATCCAAAACTACAGTCAAGCGGACAGAGAAAACCCAGGTTTATTTGAAATTAAAATTACACTTCATGAATAATCAAATTTCAAATAAAATATCATTTGTATTCATCCTAATACTTGTGCTCTTCTTTGGGAACTATATTTTCAAGAACACGCTAGGAAAGACGCTTCAATTGAAACAAGAATATGAAGAGCTTTTAGAATTATCAAATAACGATATAGACTATAGTTCATTGCTTGTCAACGTAAAATCTCAATCAGAAGCCTTGGATCAACTAATTATTGACAAAGAAATTCATGCGGGTCAGATTCAACAGCTATTAATGGAGCAAATAGAACTCTTAAAAAAAGAATATGCAGTAAAAATAACACGTGTCCCTGCTCCTCATCAATACCAACAAGGGCAATATACTGTTATTACAGGAGTTTTTGAACTAGAAGGAAACTTTGTAGACTTATTGGGGGTAATACACCAATTAGAATCTCAATTTGATCAAGCTAATTTAGCGGCTATTCGTTTTCAACTAAAACGTAACATTTTATATAACCAAAAGAAATTATATGCAACAATCTATTTTCAAAATATTAAAAAGAACGCCTAAGTTCCTTGGTATTCTTTTTATCGTAACCAGTTTAAGTGCGTGTAAAGATTTTTTCGAAGAAGATCTAAGTGAGCATTCTATCTCTATTATTACACCTGCTAACAATGCAGTTTCAACCAATGTAAATATCACATTTGATTGGGAAGATGTGAATGGTGCATCTAGTTATAAAATGATCTTAGGTAGTCCTTCTTTGAATAATCCAAGCTCACTATATATAGATTCTTCATTAAACTTATCTGCTGTTCAGTATTCTTTATCTCCTGGTGAATATGAATGGAAAGTAAAAGCTAAAAATAACTCATCAGAAACAGCTTACTCACCTATTATGCATTTAACCATTGATTCATCTTTCAATTTAAGTTCTCAAACAATTACTATTTACGCTCCAACAAATAATACGTATAGCAATAACAGCAATTTTGATTTTATATGGCAAGATTTATATGCTGCTGAGAATTACCAGTTTACATTAAAGTCAGGTTCTAGTTGGAATACAGGAACAACTATTATTGACACAACGATAACAGAATCGAACCTTACGAATACACATAATTTAACTGAAGGGACTTATATCTGGGCAGTAAAAGGTCTCAATAGCTTACCTTCTGAGACAAATTACACCTCTGAATCTCTTATAGGTATTGACTTAACAGCTCCCAATCAACCTAACTTAAATTATCCCAATGCAACAACCAGCAATCTTAACACAGACAGTCTTTACTTATTTGATTGGTCTAGAGCTGCAAATAATGGTTCTGTACAAAGTTCACTTTCGGATTCTATTTTTATTTATTCAGACACTATTCAATCTATACTATATCGTTACGGAAGCCAACAACAAGATACAACATTAACACTTCCTAGTACACCAGGAACATACTATTGGACTGTAATCACATTTGATGCAGCAGGGAACCAATCTACCGCTCCATATTTTAAATCATTTATTGTGCTTTAATGGATAAGAAAACTAAAACGATAGCTTTAATTATTGCCACTGTACTTGTATGGGGCTACTCTGCTTTAGAATGGATAGATTATATCGGAGCATCTGATGAAGAATATTCCACTCAAGTTTCGAGCTATATTCCTCAAGTTACGCCTTTAAAACTAAAACCAAAAAAAGAAAACAAACTTCAACTCAACTATAGAGATCCCTTTTTAAATAGTAAAAAGCAAAGAAAAACTTCAAATCATACAGCTTCATTTACCCCAACAAATAACAGAGGCACTGCTACTAATCGACAACCTACAAAACAAGTTGAAACCAAAGTTATACAATGGCCTGAGATAAATTATTCAGGTGTTATCAATAATCAATTAGGTCTACTTAAAGTAAATGGTAAAGACTATCTTGTTAAGGTAGGTGACATCAAAGATGGACTTACAATCAATGAAATTCATCCTGATAAAATTGTGATATCCTATCAAACTGAACAAAAAGAGTTTGAGAAGAAAAGTTAAAAAAATTCAATAATAGGCTTGTCCAGAGCACAAAAACCAAAAAAGTAAAAACAAACTCATAACATTCAAAGGCATAAACCAGCATTTGAGAGAATATATAGTTCATTCAGCTAAAAAATAGAAGTAATTCATTATTAATTACCAAATTTTATTCTTCACTTAGGATTCCTTTTTTGATTAAAATAAATTATTGCTATTACTCTCAAAACCAGTTAATTTAGCTTTCATATTATGAAGTTTTCAGTCTCTTTTATATTGGTTATTTCAATTCTTTTTTCCTCTATTGGGGTTAAAGTAAATAGGCACTATTGCCCAAAAGAGGGGCTTCTGATTTCCTTTTTTAAGGATCACAAAAAATGCCAATGCAAGCATCAAGAAAAACGTGCCTGTTGTCATCATAAAACAAAAAGCACAACACTTAAAAAGAAAGGATGCTGTCAAGAAGAATCAACATTTTTTCAATTAGACTATAATTACATAAGTCAAGTTCAATCATTAAAGTTTAATCCCTTTGAAATATGGATTACTCCAGTTTATCATTACATCTTACCTCTTGAGAGCACAAAAGTTAATAATAGAAAAAAAGGCAATTTTATCAACTACTTCCCTCTAATACCTGACAAGAATATTCGGATAAAAATTCAGTCTTTCATTATTTGAATTTATTGAACAGTAGATTATTTATCTAAATAATTTCTTGCTTATTAAAACTAAATCCTCTTTTGGATTATTTTCTAAAACACTCGTGTTTACAGTACCCCATTGACTTCCCCAATAACTAAAAAGAAAAAATCAATGAAAAAATTATTTATCCCTTTAGTCTTTGTTTCAATTATCGCTAATAGCAATGCACAGACATTTAGTTGTAGTCCCAACGACTCCATCGTTCAAGACGTAGATGCAAATTCAACTACGCTTTTAAAAATAGAACAAATTATTGACCCTTCAATTGATACACTCCAATTGGAAATTGAAGTTATCTATAATGACATCCCCAATACTTGGGATGGAATGGTTTGTATACAAGGTCTATGTATGGGGTCTATAGTGCCAGTTGGAACAGAAGTTCCCATGGTTCCAACTCATGATAATTTGAATGGGTATGTTCGTCTTACTGTTAATCCATTAGGTAATACGGAAACTGTTAAGTATCAAGTCTATGTTTATGATGTTAACTTTCCTGAAGCAGGGGATACTGTAACTTGGATTTTAAATGCTGTAAATCTGACTGAAATTGAAGAAGACCATATTGATACAAGTCATTTATTTCCCAATCCAGCACAAAATAAATTCACGATTCAGTCCAAAAATAGTACGTTAAATACTGTCCAAATCTTTAATACTTCTGGGCAAATTCTTCAAAGTCATACGCTAAACAATTTAAGTGATATTACTCTAGACATTTCAGCACTTCCAAAAGGAATTTATTATATCCAAACACAAAATAATCAAGGGATTATCAACAGACAACAACTAATCAAACAATGAAACCATTCATTTTTATTTTCCTTTTTCTTTCCAGTCAAATTCAAGCCAGTACTGTTGAAGAAAAAATTTACATTTTAGGAGGTGATTTAACTACAAATAATGGAGAGAACTTTCCCTATCTTACTTTTAATGACTCTAATTTGTTTACAATAAATAATCCTATTATCGAATTATCTGTAAACGACGTATTAGATCTTTGGATAATCAATTTTGATTCTGTTCCTCATAGTTTTGAAATTAAAGGGATTCTAAATAACATCCCTATTATTTCTGCAGGAGACTCTATTCAAGTCAGTCATCAATTTACTAGCTCTGGTGTATTTATCTATTTCGATCCTGTTAACTATCCTCAAAATAGTTACACAGGGTTGGGCGGTATGATTAATGTAAGTGATGTTACCCAAAACAAATTCTTTTGGAATTTAAAAACACATCAATCAAATTGGAACACTTCGATTTTAGCAGGAAATACTCCTAACTGGAATACGTATAATCCGAATTATTATACAATTAACGGAAACAGTTTTCCTGAAATCAATGATGATCCATCAGCTAGAATTACAGGAGTTATTGGAGACACCTTGTTACTATACATCAGTAATACGGGACAAAGTACTCATTCATTGCATTTCCACGGTTATCATGCTGAGATTAAATATTCATCAAAAGACTTTAATCATGTCGGTAGAATCAAGGACACCTTCCCCATATACAGTATGGAATCCTTGATTTTGCAAATCGTTCCCGATAAATCAGGAGAGTACCCTATTCACGACCACAACCTTGTTGCTACTACAGGAAACGGACTATACCCAAATGGAATGCTAACAACTATTTTAATTGCTCCATAATGAAACTGTTATATATACTTTTATCGCTATTACTTTGTAATCAAATAGGGCATTCACAAATTGATGCATCAAAATTACTCATCTCAAAAATTGATGTTTTCGAACACTTTACTTTACCTGATGGTAATCAAGTAAAATTAATGGGCTATACTGAACTTATTGGAAACCTCATCGACCTTCCCTCTCCTACACTTATCTTTAATGAAGGAGATTCCGTTCGATTAGACATGTGGAATCTTTCTCAAGGACCTCCACACACCATTCATTTGCATGGTTTAGATGTAGACCAACAGAATGATGGTGTCCCTATGGTATCTTATTTTGTTCCACATGATGATACTGGAAGTTATTATTTTAAAGCACCACACGCAGGAACTTACCTATATCATTGTCATGTTGTTTCTCCAATTCACGTTCAAGCAGGAATGTATGGGATGTTAATTGTTAAACCTTCTGACGGAAGTAATACAACTTGGAATAATGGTTATTCTTATGATAGTGAAGAAGCTTTTCTCATGTCCGAAATAGATCCAATTTGGCATCACGATACTGTCTTACTTCATACAATGGCTCCAGAAGACAAAAAAATCCCATCAACATACATACCTCAATATTTTTTGGTCAATGGAAAAGCCAATCAAACAGACCTAACAATTCAACATAATGCCAACGAAACCATCTACTTAAGATTTGCTAATATTGGTAATTTAGGAAACAAAATATTGTTACCTGAAGAACTAAACGCTAAAATAATATCTTCTGACGGCCGCCCATTCCCAAATGTAGAAATCAAAGACACCTTGATTGTCCTTCCTGGAGAAAGGTATGGTGTTTTGGTAGAACCAACAATGGAATTTCAGGATACAATACATATCGAATACTTTAATTTAAATACCCATAATAATATTGGAAATCAATCGATTCCTGTTAACATTGAAGGCTTTTTAAACGACTCAAAAAATGAAGCATTAACCTCTAAAATTAAGGTCTACCCCAACCCAAGTAATGGTTATTCTAACATTGAATTTGAATTAAATCACAAGCAAAAGGTCGACATTGAAGTAATCAATCTCATGGGAACATCTATTCTTCATTATACCTACTCGGGTAAAATTGGAATAAATCAACTATCTATCAACTTATGGAATCAAGCTCCTGGAGTTTATTGGGTTAAAGTTCAACTAGACAACAAAACAATTACACAAACACTAATTTTAAAATAAATAGGACAT
>JAUHZI010000261.1 GCA_030426105.1 Bacteroidia bacterium
TTTTGCAGCAGACAACAAGCACTTATTATTCTTAGATGTACCTCAACTTATAGAGTTAAAAGAGCTTCTTTTATCAGTATTTAAGCAGAAAAGTCTTTACTAAGACTAGCTTTAAATTAGTCCCTCTATTCTTTTTAGAGCCTTATAATCTGTATCTTTATAGTATTAAAACTAAACAAAATATTATGGAAACAGCAATAAGAAGAGACATGATTTTAGATGTGGAAGTAGTTGATTTGCTAAACCACCAAATAATGATGGAGCAACAAGCTTCTTCTAAATATTTAGCCATGGCATCATGGTGCGACCAAAGAGAGCTTAGAAATAGCGCAGCATACTTTTATAAGCAAGCTGAAGAAGAAAGAGAGCACATGATGAAGATTTTCAAATTCATTAACGATAATGGCGGTAGTGCAATGTCACCTATAGCTACAGAAGTTGCTCACGAATTTGAAAGCTTACGAGCTATTTTTGAAGCTTCTTTAGATGCCGAAATAGAAGTAACTAAATCTATTCATAACGCATTTAAAACCGCAAGAAAAGTAAGTGATTTTACTTCTGAAATCTTTTTACAATGGTTTGTAACAGAACAAGCCGAAGAAGAAGAGAAAGTAAGAGATATTTTAGACTTAATCGATTTAATGGAAGGTATGCCATTAAAAATGATTGATGAGCGTATTCCTACCGAATAAAACTTTTATAAACAGTATAAAAAAATCCCGCAACTAAGTTGCGGGATTTTTTTATCTACTCTTTTTCCTTAAGCAATTCTTCTATTCTATCTAACCTTTTTTCAATGCTTTGATTTTTATCTTCTTTTGTTATATAATTTTGAAATAAACTTACTATAAAACTTAATAAGAAAGCGGCAACTACAACATTATGAAGAAAATGAATTATTTGTGCCCCCTTTCTTTTGGGTTTAAAACTGTCTGTGAATAAGATATTAATTGTATAGGGAAGAACTTCTTTATAACTCCAAAACTTATTTAACTTGATTATATTTAATTGGTTAAATCTTTTATGCTTTAATTGTTTTAATTCGTCCAGTCTTTTCTTCAATATTTCAATTGCTGTCATATTAAAATCCCCTTTTAGTTCAAATTCTTTAAAATTTTTATTTTTCGAATTAATTCTTATAAACTTCCCAAAAGGAATAGCTGGAGTTTGTTTACTCCTCTCATAAAAATACAACGTCCTTTTTTTAGTAGTTATGAAGTTATCAGGTTCATCCTCATCAAAAGTATAGTAATCATCTAACCAAAAAATATCTTCTTCTCTTAATAACTCAATATCTGAACTTAAAATATCTTCAATAATTAATTCCTGACTTTCAATATCTTTTTTATTATAACTCAGTTCTAAATCTTTCAATTTAGCTTCTTTCTCAAAAGAAAGAATTTTATTATCAATTTCAATACTACTTGGGTCATTGTTGATAATAAGTACATAAATAATTGGAAAGATGACAATATGAATTAAAATGAACAGTGAAATCATTTTAAACAACAAACCGTTTTCTTTTCTTCTTTTACCAATCTTCCATAAAGAGTAACTTGTGTAAAGTAAAGTTAGAATGATTACAGTATTGATTATTGTATTTAGCATAGCAATTAAATTAGAGTTGTAAATATAAAAATCCCGCAACAATGTTGCGGGATTTTTTGTGTCTTGACTCTTGATTCTAAAAATCTTAAATCTATAATCTAGTATCTATAGTGTTCTGGTTTGTATGGACCTTCAACAGTTACACCAATATATTTAGCTTGGTCTTCACGTAACTCAGTTAACTCAACACCAATCTTAGCTAAGTGTAATTTTGCTACTTTTTCATCTAAGTGTTTAGGTAACATATACACCTCGTTCTTATACGCTTCAGAATTTTTCCATAACTCGATTTGCGCTAAGGTTTGGTTTGTAAAAGAGTTAGACATTACAAAACTTGGGTGACCAGTAGCACAACCTAAGTTTACTAAACGTCCTTCAGCTAATACAATAATATCATTTCCTTTAACAGTATACTTATCAACCTGAGGCTTAATTTCAACCTTAGTATCTCCGTATGTCTCGTTCAACCAAGCCATTTGGATTTCGTTATCAAAGTGACCGATGTTACAAACGATAGTCTTATCTTTCATTGCTTCGAAGTGCTCAGAACGAACAATATCTTTGTTACCAGTAGTAGTAATTACTATATCAGCCTTTCCAACAACAGTTTCTAATTTCTTCACTTCAAAACCGTCCATTGCAGCTTGTAGCGCACAAATAGGATCAATTTCAGTAACAGTAACGATAGAACCAGCTCCACGGAAAGATGCCGCAGTACCTTTACCAACATCACCATAACCACAAACCACTACTCTTTTACCAGCTAACATTACATCAGTAGCACGACGAATTGCATCAACTGCAGATTCTTTACATCCGTACTTATTGTCAAACTTCGATTTAGTAACCGAGTCATTTACGTTAATCGCAGGCATTGGTAACGTTCCGTTTTTCATACGCTCGTATAAACGGTGTACACCAGTAGTTGTTTCTTCAGATAAACCTTTAATTCCAGAAGCTAACTCAGGATATTTATCTAATACCATATTCGTTAAGTCTCCACCATCATCTAAAATCATGTTTAATGGCTTCTTATCTTCACCAAAGAATAATGTTTGTTCAATACACCAATCAAACTCTTCCTCGTTCATACCTTTCCAAGCATATACTG
>JAUHZI010000093.1 GCA_030426105.1 Bacteroidia bacterium
CCTAGATACATTCTGCTGTAGGCAATCAAGCTTGCCCATACTAGCAGCCAATAAATCAGGAACTTGTTTTTAGCTTTAAAAAACAATCCTAGACTTGTTGCGATTGCAAACATATTGGCGGCATGAGAAGAAACAAAGCCATACATTCCTCCTTTATAATTATTCACAAAATGTAATTGTGTAGAGAGTTCAATATGATGAGAAGGACGATATCTTTCAAAAACCTCTTTAAATAAGTATTTGGCACTCAAATCAGCTAAACCAACTGCAAACGCTCCTAATACAATTATTAGCACACCTTTCTTCCAACCATAAAAACGAATTCCCAGTACCAAAAAGAAGACATAAAATGGGATTCCAAATTTAGAATCACTTATCCACCACATTATTTCATCCCCAAAAGGACTATGCCAACTATTAATTAACAATAATAAATTGTGATCTATATTTTCTAAATATTCTATCAAGCTTTCTTTTCTAATTCTGCATCAACCTTTTCTAAATCCTCATAAAACGATTCTCCAAATTTTCGAATAATTGGTTCCTTTAAAAACTGATACGTTTTAACATTCAATTTTTCGCCTAATTTGCATGCATCATCACATATATTCCAGCGATTATAATTTACAGCTAGGTAATTCCGAAGTTTTGCAACTCTAATTGGATATAAATGGCAAGAAATCGGCTTTTTAAAACTAATTTCTCCTTGGTTGTATGCTTCTTCAATAGCACATTTTGTAATATTATTCTCATCAAAGAAAACAAATGCGCATTCTGCTCCATTTACAAGTGTTGTTACAGGCTCATTATCTTGATCCATATAAAACACTCCATTCTTTTTAACCTCTTCAATACCTTCTTCTCTCATATAGGGAAGAACAGCCTCTAGACTATCTTCAATTACACCTATCTCATCTTCTTCAAGAGGAGCACCATTATCACCTTCCACACAACATGCTCCTTTACATGCATTTAAATCGCAAACAAAACGCTTTTCAAAGACATCTAATGAAATTAATTTATCATCAATCTCAACCATACCCATTTTTACATTTATAACAACAAAGTAGTTTTCATGTTATTTTAATTCAAAAATCAATTTACTACTTTTAATATTCAAGGACGAAATTATATTATTTTTCTTAAACGAAAGGTAAAACCACATCCCTTTTTCAAACTATATTCAGGAGCTTAAAGCCTTCTATTAGCTATAAAAACAAAAACAAACAAAGTCTACAAGTTATTTTAAACTTCAAGCAAAACAATTTTGTAAACATCCCCTTATTAAGAACTCCCTCTTTTTTTTCAGGAAATACAAAAACAATTTGTAACTTTGTTAATGAACCAAATACTATTTAATTAATTCAATGGAGCAAAATGTTACTGCTTTAGATCGTTTAAAGAACTCTGTTCAGGAATTGATGAACAGATATCAGCAGCTTCAGGTTATCAATACTGAATTGAGCCAGACTGTTACTGACTTAAACCATCAACTAAGTGCTAAACAAGAAGAAGTTGAAGCTATTAATGAAAAGTATAAGGTTCTAAAAATGGCAAAATCTTTAGAGGGAGCTTCTTCAGAGAACAAAGAAGTAAAGCTAAAGATTAATGAAATGGTAAGAGAAATAGACAAGTGCATTGCACTACTTAATAAATAATTGATTAATAACATGAGCTCAACACTTTCTATAAAAGTGAATATTGCTGGTAGAACTTATCCACTAACGATTGACCGTAGTGAGGAAGAAGTTATTAGAAAGGCTGCTGATGCTATTAACAAAAACATTAAAGATTTACAGGCTAATTATGCTGTTAGGGATATGCAAGATTTAATTGCAATGACTTCCCTTCAGTTTTCTACAGACTTATTAAAACAAAATAAGACCGTAGAACAGGAAAAAGACGGTCAAGAAATTGAACAATTAGCTCAACAAATCAATCAGTTTTTGAATCAATAAGCACTCTTCCATTTATAATTTTGCCATTTAATTTAGTGTGTAAAACAAGATTAATTTAAATGTTCAATCGGTATAGTATAAGCTATACACAAAAATAAATAGAAAAGAGTAAATATGGAACCAGTGAGTATTATTATAGGGGTTGTGATAGGGATTATTGCGGGAATTGCTTTTGCTTATTTTTTCTTAAGCAAAGGAATAAACTCCAAAAAAGAGGTTATTCTTAAAGAAGCGAAACTCGAAGCTGAAACAGTAAAAAAAGATAAGATTTTACAAGCTAAAGAGAAGTTTTTATCCTTAAAAGAAGAACACGAAAAAACAATTAACAATAGAAACAGAAAACTTCAAGAAAGAGAGAACAAATTCAATCAAAAAGATAAAACGCTTAATAAAAAAATAGAGGAATATAATAGAAAAGATAAAGAAGCTACGAGATTAAAAGATCAGTTAACAAGACAAATCGAAGCTTTTGAGAAGCGAAAAGAGGAAGTTAATAAGATTCACACCAAACAAGTACAAGAGCTTGAAAAATTAAGTGGCTACACAAAAGATGAAGCAAAAGATCATTTGGTAGAAGCTTTGAAGGATGAAGCGAGAACCGACGCAATGGCTTATATCCAAGAAATTCAAGAAGAGGCTAAGTTAAACGCCAATAAAGAAGCTAAGAAGATAGTTATTCAATCTATTCAACGTGTTGCCACAGAAAAAGCTGTTGAAAATTCGGTATCTGTTTTCAATATTGACAGTGATGAAATGAAAGGTAGAATCATTGGTCGTGAAGGAAGAAACATTAGAGCCATTGAATCAGCTACAGGTGTTGAAGTAGTAGTAGACGACACTCCTGGAGCAATAATGCTATCTTGTTTTGATCCTGTCCGAAGAGAAATAGCTAGGTTATCTTTACATCAATTAGTAGCTGATGGAAGAATTCATCCAGCTCGAATTGAAGAAGTTGTAGCTAAGACAAGAAAATCTTTAAATGAAGAAATCATTGAAACAGGTAAACGAACATGTATTGATTTAGGTATTCATGGCCTACATCCTGAGTTAATTAAAATGGTGGGACGAATGAAATACCGTTCTTCATATGGTCAAAACCTACTACAACACTCTAGGGAAGTAGCTAACTTATGTGCTACTATGGCTTCTGAGTTAGGTTTAAATCCTAAAGTCGCTAAACGTGCTGGTTTATTGCATGACATTGGTAAAGTTCCAGAAAATGAACCTGAATTGCCACACGCAATCTTGGGTATGAAAATGGCTGAGAAATATGGTGAAAAAGCTGATATATGCAATGCCATTGGTGCACATCATGATGAAATAGAAATGACCACATTAATTTCTCCTATTGTTCAGGTATGTGATGCTATATCTGGAGCAAGACCAGGAGCAAGAAGGGAAGTTGTTGAATCTTACATCCAAAGAATTAAAGATTTAGAAAATGTTGCTTTGGCTAAAGAAGGAGTCACAAAAGCATATGCAATTCAAGCTGGTAGAGAACTCAGAGTTCTAGTTGAAAGTGAGAAAGTTTCGGATAAAAGAGCAGATGAGCTTTCTTTTGAAATCTCTCATCAAATTCAAACAGAAATGACCTACCCTGGTCAAGTTAAAGTAACAGTAATTAGAGAAAAAAGAGCTGTAGCTTACGCTAAATAATAAATTAATGAATGGACCAAGGCCTGATAGAAGATATTATCCAATGGGACATATATAATTGGTCCAAAGCGCTTCCTTTTTGGGAAAGCAGCATTGACATAAAACGACATAAAAAAGTTCTCGCTCTCGGAGAAAGAGAGGGAGGCCTTTCTTTATGGCTTAGTTTAAAGGGCTTATATGTAACCTGTACAGACTATAAAAGTTTTGAGTCAACTCCACTAAAACTACACGTCAAACATAAAGTTACCCACCAAATTAATTATGCCCAAGCAGATGCTACGAAACTCGATTTTGAAGCAAATAGTTTCGACATTGTAATTTTTAAATCAATGGTGGGAGCATTGGGAACACCTAACAAACAACAACTTGCTTTTGATGAAGCCTATAGAGTTTTAAAACCTGGAGGTATTCTAATTTACGCTGAAAACTTGAAAGCTACAAAAGTTCATCAATGGGCTAGAAACCGATTTACTTCATGGGGAGAAAGGTGGTACTATCCCTCCATAAAAGAACTCATCGGATACTCTAAAAACTTTGAGTCCTTTCAATATAAAACTATAGGCTTTTTATCGCCTTTTGGCAGAAGTGAAAAACAACGAAAAGCACTAAGCAAGTTTGATCATTTTTTTGCTCCCATAATTCCCAAAAGTTGGAAGTACATCCTAATTAGCATTGCTAGAAAGTAAAGCTTTATAGCGTTCCCTTTGATTATAAAAGCTATACACAAAATCAGTTGATCTAAGGAATCTAATTTTCCCCTGCCCCTTGCGTTCTATCTCTTTAATCTCCTCTAACTTATTATAATAAGATGGGTAAATATTAGATGCTATTTTTATTATTTCAGTCTCAGAAGCTATTAACTTATATTTTTTCATATAAGTCAATAAATAATCTTTAATCTCCTCTAGGTTTAATTTATGGAAAGCCTCAGCAAATATTCCAGCACAAAACAACTTTTCATTAGGATTTAGCTTCTCTTCTACTTGATTAGTCATATCACTTAAACGATGAATAATAGCGTCTCCATTTGTCCTGATATAAGAAAAAGCCCTTCCTTTAACATTAGTCAACACAAAATGAACATGAATATATTCTGCTTCACGAGTGGTGGGTTTTACCACTTGATTATCTTCAAAAGTAAAACTACGAATACTCGATAAAGATGTCAACACTAACTCTTTAACCTTCATCAAAGAACTCCCATCTTCCCCATATAAACGTACACCATCCTGCTCAACCTTTACGGTATCAACTACGGTAGTCAACTTTATATTAAGATTATTTTGTCTTACCAACCTACTAAGGCTATTTTTCAAATCAAAAGCTCCTTTTGGTGGATATAAATATTTGGATGGGAAAAGCGCAAATCTAACGTCAGGTGCTTTAATCACCTTTCTAATGTGCTTCACCCCTTTAATTAAACGTTGTGCTGACAAGACATTAGCTTTATAATCATAAGGAATTAACCAGCCTTTGTATGCTATAGTTGGCTGAGGTGTTAATGCTGTCATTTTAATACCAAACAACTCTGCTAACAGTTGATAAGTCGATCTTTCATAACTCCAAATATGACACCCTGACTCTATTTCAGGAAAACCATCATATTTAACCGTTGTCCATGCTCCTCCAATGAATTCCCGCTCATCAATATTTACAACATATTTACCTGATATATTTTTTAAGTAACATGCCTCTATTATTGAAAGTGGGCTCGTCCCAATCAATGCTACATCATAGCTTACCATAAAATACTTTTAAAACAATTCAAATTTAAGATAAACTTAGCTTGATTCAAATGATTAATGTACTTTTGAGTAAATTTAGTTTGACTAGCATGATTACAAATAAAAAAGTATTAGTAACAGGAGGAGCAGGTTTTATAGGTTCTAATATTATAGAAAAACTATTAAAACAAAACAACCAAGTCGTTTGTCTTGATAACTTTTCAACTGGAAAGATTGAAAACATTGAACAATTCATTCACAATGATGACTTTACGCTAATCGAAGGAGACATCCGTGATGCTGAGACCTGTATCAAAGCATCTAAAGCTGTTGAAATCATTCTTCACCAGGCTGCTTTAGGCTCTGTCCCTAGATCTATTAATGATCCTATTACTACTAATGATGTAAACATCACTGGCTTTTTAAATATGCTTGTTGCAGCTAAAGAAAATAAAGTTAAACGTTTTGTTTATGCAGCAAGTTCTTCTACATATGGCGATTCTATGCAACTACCTAAAATTGAAGAAAACATAGGAAAACCGCTTTCTCCATATGCTGTAACCAAATACGTTAATGAGTTATATGCTGGCGTTTTTTCTTCTCTATATGGGTTAGAACTCATTGGCCTTCGTTATTTCAATGTCTTTGGAAGAAGGCAATCTCCTGAAGGAGCTTATGCTGCTGCAATTCCTAAATTTGCAACAGCTTTTATCAACCATACTCCACCAACAATTCATGGAGACGGTACACAAACTAGGGACTTTACATACATAGACAATGTTATTCAAGCCAATGAGTTGGCAGCAACAACAACTAATGCAGATGCTTTAAATCAGGTTTATAATGTGGCATGTGGAGAAGAAACTATTCTTAACGATTTAATAGCTCAAATAAAGTCACTACTAACTCAATTTGACCCTAAAATAGAAACAGTTGCCCCATCACACATAGCCGAAAGAACTGGAGATGTAAGATATTCACTAGCTTCTATCGAAAAAGCTAAACGATATTTAGGATATAAGCCAAGCCATACTTTTAGTGATGGTTTAAAAGAGGCTATAGAATGGTATTGGAATAATTTAAAGTAATTTTTTACGTTTATTTAGAGGCCTTACACCAAATAAATGAAACGAATCAATGATGCTTATATAAAAAATGTAGGAGTTCTTTTTTCTGGGAACATTTTTGCCCAAATAATTCCATTAGCTTTAGCGCCATTAATTACGCGTTTGTTTACTCCTGAGGAACTCGGAATACAAGGAAATTTCATTGCTTTGGCAACATTAATTAGTATTATTGCTAACGGTAGATTAGAATTGGCTGTAGTACTACCTAAGAAGACCGAAGAGGCAATTCAAATTCTAAAGATAGGACTAAAAATCAGTCTAATCATAGCTCTTCTGACCCTTTCCCTACCATTATTGGGAAATATAATTGAAGACTACTACGAAACAGTATCCCTAAAACAATTCTTACCCTTAATTAGCGTCACTGTATTTACAATTTCTACCCACAACCTTCTGGTTCAATGGTTAGTAAGAATCAAAGCTTTTCACTCTATTTCTATTGTTAAGATTCTTTTATCTCTTTCAACGAATGCTCTGTTCATCATTTCTGGATGTATGAAATATGGCGCAAATGGATTAATCTATGGCTACTTATTGGGATTTGCACTTTCTACAATTGTGCTTTACATTATAAGTCAACGTAAAATAAACTGGAAACTAAATACTTCAATTGGGGACTTCGATCTTATCAAAAAATACAAGGACTTTCCTTTAATTAATAGTTTACATGCTTTTTCAGATATTTTATTCTCAGAATTTATCATTTTAATTATAATTACACATCATTTTGGGATAGCGACGACAGGTATCTATGTTATTATGATGAAATACCTAAAAGCTCCTACTCGATTTATTGGCAGTGCTATAGGTCAAGTTTTTTATGCAGAGGCAAACGTTGCTTTTCAACAGAAGAAAAACACAGTTCAGCATATCAAAAAATCGATCTTGATTGCTTTAATTGTAGCTGTGCCAATAGTTCTATGTATTTTTGCTTTTGGACCACAACTGTTTGGATGGTATTTGGGAGAGAACTGGTATAAAGTCGGTATATATGCAAGATACCTCATCATTCCAATTGCTTTAGGCTTGATATCATCTCCTATTTCTTCTGTCCCATTAATTTATAAAAAGCAACAAAAATCCTTTTTAATTAATTTGATTGGTATGACAATAAGTGCAACATCTTTTTATCTAGCAGCATCCTATTCAAATTCAATTACTACTGCACTGCTTGCTTTTTCTATACCTCAATCTTTATTATACCTTTACTTATTAAGTTGGTATTATCAGCTTTCTAAAACTTAAATTCGTATTTTTGCTGGCGCATGTCAATTTTAAAACAGCTATTTAAATCTGATTTTATCAAGAACTCTTCCATTCTAATAATGGGAACAGTTGTTGCTCAGCTTATTCCAATTCTAGCTCAACCATATATTAGGCGTGCATATACAGATGCTGAAACAGGTCGTTTAGATTTATACATGAGTTTTGTTGCCATCTTAGCATCTTTTGTGCATCTAAACTATGCCAAAACTATTGTCATTCCTAAACATGAAAAATCAGCAACAAACTTATTAGCAGGTTCACTACTTAGTTCATTTACTTTATCTATTGTTGTTCTTGTTATTTTCTTATTTTTTGGGGAAAGCATTTTAGCTTTTTTCAATTTACCAATATCATTTTCACCTTGGCTCAAATATATCCCACTTAGTATTTTTTTGATTGGCTCTTATACATCAATTACCTTTTGGCTTACTAGAAAGAAGAAATTCAAAGCGATAGCATTAAATAAGTTTTCAAGAAGAACAGGAGAAACGGCTACACAAGTTATTGGTAAAAGCATCAGTTCAAATGGTTTGATTTTAGGTGTAATTATAGGTGATTTTATTAACCTTATAAGTAACTTAATACAATTAAAAAGCACCTCTTTTCGTTTAAAAGACATCTCTTTTCAAGCTATCAAATCAGAGTTCAAAAGCTATAAAGATTTCCCTTTTTATGATTTGCTTCCTACCCTTTTGAATACTTTGAGCTCCAATTTACCTGTAATTATGATAACCGCATTTTTTTCTGATAAAATTGCTGGTCAGTTTGGTCTAAGTCGTATGGTATTAGCAATACCACTAGCGCTTATATCAGTTTCTATTTCTCAAGTTCTACTCCAAAAAGTAGCTGAAAAAAGACAAAACAATGAGAGCATCAAAAAAATTATTAAAAACATTGCGTTATTCCTACTGAGCGCTTCTCTTATAGGAACAATCATCATCTACTTTTTCAGTGTGCCCATTTTTGACATTGCCTTTGGAAACAAATGGAAAACTGCTGCTCAAATCTCCCAAGTTTTAATTTTCTATTTCTGCCTTGATTTTATTACAACTCCTCTATCAGTAGTTTTTATCGCTTTAGAAAAAATTAAAATCAATAGTATATGGAAGATTACTCATTTCCTCCTTATTTGCTCTTTATATTTTTATAGTGATGTCGAATTATTCGATTTTATCACTGCCTTTATGCTTATCAACGTTATTTCATATACAATATATGGGATACTCATCTTTATGGCAGTTAAAAACTACGAAAAATCACTATTAGTATAAAAACTATTATATTTGCACTTCAATTTTTTTAAATGATTTTAATTTTAAAGCGCCATACATTACTTGCGATATATAGTATATTATTTGCTTTTTTGTTGTTTGGCGTAGTTGCTACATCTGGAACGACTTACCTCCTACCTTTATTCTTATTTTATATTACACTAGGAGTAAGTTATTTTGGCTTTAATCATTTTACAACCAAAATTTCAATCCCTAAGTTTCGAAGGTTAAATCAAGTAAGAGATATAATTTCTGGCAAACATCTTTTTATAGTCTCAACCACCTTAATTATATTACACTTCATACAATTAAAGGGCGTCCCTGCACTAGAAGCAAGTCTATTAAGTGATGGTGATGCGATAGCTTTAGTCAGGGCAAACATAGCCGAACGTAATGGTCAATTGTTTAATTATATTAGCAGTTTCTTAATCCATTCCATCCTACCTTTTTCTATTCTTATTTTATATTTTGAAAAAAGAAAATGGCTCTATATTATACTACTTTGCCTTGCCTCTTTTTACGGTTTTGCACTGATGCAAAAGAGCTATATTCTTACCATATTTCTTCCAATTATTGTCTTCAGCTTAATCAATAGAAAATTTATTAATTTAGCTCTAAGCTTTTCGATTGTGATTTCTATTATTATCGCTTTAACTTTTATTGCTAACCCACAGATAAAGTCAAATAAAAGTGCTCCTGCTCCCCCACCTCCTAAAACTGAAATTGTAAGTCCACCAAAAGAAGTTCCTCCTAGTAAATTAACACGTGTTTTAATAGGGTTAAAAAATAGGGTTATCATTACCCCTGGAAAAATGATTTCCACTTGGTTTGAAAACATACCTGAACACTTGCCTTACCAAGGAATCAATGGCTACAGTTTCATCACCAAATTAAAAAACATAGAGCATAAAGACTATGGTAAGGAAATGTATTTATTGGTAAAAAAAGATAAGGCAGAATTGAAAGGAACGATGAATGCAGCTAGCTTTATGTATGAATATGCTTATTTTGGAACTTATGGGTTAATTTTATCTGGGGTTATGTTGGCTTTTTTATTCAATATTGTTGAGCTTCTATTTAAAGGTAATTTTGAATTAAAACTGGCTATTAATCTATATTCTATACTCATTTTAAGTTCAAGCTCTCTTACAACTTTACTTTTTTCTGGAGGATGGGGGCTAATTATCTTTCTAAGTCTCTTATTTTTGTCAAATCAGCAACCTAAACAAGTAAACACTGCTAAACAATAAATGAAAGCAAAGAAATCCATATCAAGTTTAGTTTTTAATAATTTCACAAATGACAGTAGAGTTTTAAAGGAAGCGATTTCTTTGCAAAATGCAGGATATGCAATTACTGTTATTGCCCATGGAGATGAAGGCATAAAAAACACTGAAGTAATTAGTTCTATTCCTGTTAAAAGAGTTAGCTTTTTAAATAGAAAGAAAGCTTCTACACTTCAAAAGATTAGTGCTTACTTTAAATACATCAAACAAGCCGTTTCTGAGGCCAAGACATCAGATATTTTACATTGTCATGATCTAAACACCATGCCAATTGCCTATATAATTAAAAAGTTCTATAACAAATCTGTTAAAATAGTATATGATGCTCATGAGTATGAAACTGAGATGAACCACCTTTCAGAGCGCTCAAAAAAAGTTATGTACTTTTTTGAAAAACGACTAATCAAATTGGCAGATAAAGTCATTACAGTTAGTGATTCAATAGCTGATGAATATGTTAAGCTTTACCCCTTTATTGAAAAACCTCATCTTGTTCTAAACTGTCCTCCCTATAGGCAAACTACTGATGAAAAACATAATATTTTTAGAGAGCGTTTTAACCTTAGTAAAGATGCTATTATCTTTTTATATCAAGGGAGTTTGAGTAGAGGAAGAGGACTAGAACTTATATTAGAAGCTTTTGAAACAATTTCAGATAAAAAGTACAATTTGGTAATAATGGGCTATGGTGAACTAGAAGAATACACTCAAAACATTGCCAACAAATATGAAAATATTTTCTTCCATGAAGCTGTATCACCTTCAGTTTTGCTGAACTATACTTCTTCAGCTGACATTGGGATTTCTACAATTGAGAACACTTGTTTAAGTTATTATTATTGTCTCCCCAACAAAATGTTTGAATATATCATGGCTGAAATACCTCTAATGGTATCCAACTTGCCTGAAATGTCCAAAGTTGTTGCTCAACATGAAATTGGAGTTATTTTAGATGCTGATTCAATTTCTAACATTCATCAAGCAATAGAAAAGACCTCTGGTTTTGATTTAGAACAACTTTCTAATAACTTAAAAGCTGCTAAAAGCATCTACAGTTGGGAAAATCAAGAAAAAGAATTACTAAAATTATATAAATCGTTATAAGATGGACAAATTAGAAGTTTTAAAGCAATTGAGAAACCTCCCTAAAAAGGTGATTCATTTTAGTAATTTTTCCGACAATAACATTGCGACTTATAAAAGAGTATACCAATTATTTAATAAACGACATCGAACAATTATCTTTAAAAACAAGACACAGGGTGTTGCCTTAATTGATTTACAAAAACATGAAAACTTTGATGCTTATGTCAGTTCAATTAACGGTAAAAATTCAGCGGCCTACTATAGAAGAAAAGCTATTAAAAATGGGTATACATTTAAGGAGATTGACAAAAATGATTATCTCGATGAAATTTTTGAAATTAATACTTCTGCAAAAGAACGTCAAGGGCAAGAGATGTCAGAAAAATACCGTATAAAACAAAAGCAATATCTCATTGAACCAGCTTTTAAATATTTTGGAATATTTGATAAAGACCAAAAATTAGTTGCTTATTCAGATATAGGTTTTTTTGGTGAATTTTCTCTGATTGCTGTATTATTGGGGCATAAACAACACTTAAATAATGGTGTTATGTATTTTATGCTTATTGAGCTTACTCAACTGATGTATACTGATTATCTATCTGAGGGGTATCAGTATATCATGTATGATACTTTTTTTGGAGCTACCGAAGGACTTCAAAAATTTAAAACAAAACTAGGTTTCGAACCCTACAAAGTAAAATGGAAATGGGGATAATAAAGTCATTATACAACCGAATATATGCTGATTATTTAATGCCTTCTCGATTAAAAGAATACGAGAAAATTATTACTACAGCAATTTCTGAAGGCTATACCCACATCACTTTAAGGGATTATTATGAAGCCTTAACCAAAGGTCAATTAGCGGATAAGAGGTATTTTATCCATCGTCATGATATAGATACTGATCTTCGAACCACAAAAAAAATGTTCGAAATTGAAAAGAAACACAATGTTCAAACAACCTATTATTTTAGGCTATCAACGATCACTCCTAAATTAATGAAGGAGATCGAGGCTTTTGGTAGTGAAGCAAGCTATCATTTTGAAGAAATTGCTAGTTATTGTAAAAAGCATAAGCTTACTACTAAAGAAAAAGCGCTAGTGCATCTCGACGCGATTAAAGAAGAGTTCGTACAAAACTCACAACAATTAGAAAAACAGTTAGGTTATAAATTTAGCACCGTTGCAAGTCATGGCGATTTCGTAAATAGAAAACTTGGTTTAATTAATAACGAAATTACAAAAGACCCTGAGGTTAGAGCTAAAACGAAATTGCAGTGTGAAGCCTATGATGCTGACTTGCATGATAGTTTTGATGCCTATATTAGCGACAAACCTTATCCTAAGTATTATAGTCCTAACAATATTTTTAGTGAAATTGGTAAATCAGATGTAATTTGCATGTTAACACACCCTAGACAATGGGAAACAAATTTTTGGGTGAATTCAAAAGATAATTTATTAAGACTTATTGAAGGTATTCGATTTAAATTATCTATCTAAGGTCTACCTTATCTTTTTCCACACTCTTAAAGAAAAAAGTTAATGTCATAACTCTTCCTATCATACTGTTAGGAATACTTTCAGCTGTAACAGTTTTATTCAAAACACCTTTATCTTTCAAGAACTCTACCCCTTCTCTAAAGTCATTATGTCTCTTCATTTTTAATACAACATCTTGATTTGTTGGCGATTCTTGAAAAGTTACAACATTAAACAGCTTTCTAACAATAACTTTTATAGCTCTAGTAAACTTATCAAAACCATAGAAAAATACATCCAATACTACACTTGATGGCTTAGAAGAACAACTAATATGCTCTGTTGTTCTAACCTCAGCTATATTAGCGGCATTTTTTGTAATTATTTTCTTATGAAAGAAGTTAAAAAAACGCTCTTTACGCTTCAGTTGATACCCAACCTTAACAACATTTTTCTCAAGTAAAGGAGCATAAGCCATGATATAATTATTTGAAGATGAAATGTAATGTCCTGCATTTGTTTTCATCTTATACTCATAATAAATATGATCATAAGTTTG
>JAUHZI010000094.1 GCA_030426105.1 Bacteroidia bacterium
AATGAGGATAATAATGACTCTACTTACTGGTATACATCTACGAATATGGTGAGCGGACTAATAATCAACGGAGTTCAGGTTTACGCAACTCCTGGAGCTTCTAATACTGCTGATTGTTCGTCATCAACAGCTATCAATGAGTTGGAGAAAGGTTTAGTAAAATTATATCCTAATCCTGTGAGTAATGGAGTTATTAATTTTAATGCGATTACTTCAGGTGTTGTTGTCAATTTGTTAGGAGCAAAGGTTATGGAGTTTAATAACACAAAACAAGTAGAAATAAACCTTAATTCAGGGGTGTATTTTGTGCAAATAAAATCAAATAATCAAACAATTAAATTTGTAGTTAAATAGCGAATTAACTTTCAAATCAAAAAAGGGCTGTAATATTTTTATTACAGCCCTTTTTTGGGTTTAAGCTTTTGTTTGAATTGCTTTTGATGTAAAATAAGAAGTAAATAATAATACTGTAGCAATCAAAGCTCCAGTTTGTTCTCCATCTCCAATCATAAAGTGTGCAAAAAAAGCAAGGATAAATTCAAAGAATAGAGCAGAGTATGCCCACTCTTTCAATGTTTTTAACTTTGTCCAAAGTACAATTACTGCAGATAATTTTGCAATTGCCAATGGATAAATAAGATATGTTGGATATCCAAATGTTGTAAATAACTGTGAAACATCTTCATTCTTGAAAAAATACATTGCAGATGAACCTACTAGCATTAATGATAGCAACCCTGTTGAGATGTAATAGATGATTTTTTGTGTTTTCATAAAGCAAATGTAAAACTATTGAGGGGGTATGATGTTAATCTAAATTAAGAAATAAAGACCTCAATGTCAAGCCCATCTAAAGGCATATATTTTTGTTTGTAAAGTGTCTTAACTTTAGCTAGAATAGTTAGACCTTTGTCTAATTGTTTACAAATTAACCCACTAGTATTGTCTGAAACATAACCAATTTTAAACCCTTTATAAAAAACGGCTACGGCATTTTTATCCCAAAGTCTTGCTTTATCGCTTTCTAAAAATAACTCTGAGCCAATTTTTAGGTGATGATAAATATAAATCATATCATGTTTACTTAATTCGCTAATGTGGGTTATTATACCTAAATTAGGAAGTTGAGGTTGTTGAGGTTGGATTTTTAAATGTCTCATAACAGTTGTTTTAATTAATAGAAAAGATTTAGGCAGCATTGCTCATTAGTGAAAAGTTATTTAAAGTTACATGTGCACCATTAATGCTTGATAGATTAACTTCAGAAACAGCCCTGTTTGACTGAAATAAGTGGATAGAAAGATCATCGTATATGTCTATCCCTTTTTGTAATAGTTTTGAAATAATCTGATTGAATTGTGAGAAGCTTATAGAAATATTAGTATAATATTCTTTGCTGTTTTTTTGAATTTTACAAGCCATCATTAAGCCATCATCTCCTTTTTCATAAACTAGATGAGAGATTTCTATTGCATCGTAAAAAGCTGAGTTGTTCAATGTGTTTATAGCGTTCATAGTGCTTTGTTTTAATGATTACACTACAAACTTATGACTAAGCAACGTAATTTATTTACGTTGTAAAAAAAGAAGCTTAAAATTTACAAATCTCTCTTTTTAATTAGCGTATAAGCCCCATAAATAAAAATAGCAGTCCACAACAATGAAATAAAAAGGTTAAATAGAGGGACACTATAGTCCTGTTCAGGCATCCCTCCCAATTGATTAGAGATGTCTTGAATGGCATCCATACGCTTAAAAGGTTGTGGAATTAGAAGTTCACTCGAGTTAAAAGGCAGTACAGATTGAATCATTTCGTTTAAATCTTTTGAAATGAAAAAGCCTAGAATCCATGTTGAAAGCCCTTCTAGAATATAAAAGATGAATAACCCGCCAATAGCAAAAGCAGAACGTTTAATCCAAATCCCCATAAAGAGTCCTAAAGAGAAAAAACTTACCAATTTTACAAAAAAACCAACAAAATATTCCCAATCAGTAAAAATAACGTCAATACCTTTGTTAGTGGAATAGATTAAGCCTAGGGTTAAAGAAACGATAAAAACAAAAACGGTTGAAGCCAAAGACATGGCAATAACCATATAAAATTTAGAAAGGATATATTCTTTTTTGCTTAAGCCATCAATTAAGTTTTGTTTTAGTGTCTTATTAGCATATTCATTAGCTACCATGGAAACAATAACAAAAAGTAAAAAGAACTTGAATAGAGCAGCAACATAAGTATTGAAATGCCATATAAAAGGAAATTCAAAAATTCCTTGATCAGCTAACTTAAAGCTAACTGGTCCAGCTTCAACCTTTATTGCCGTAACAAGTGCTATAGAAGTTAATAGACCAAAGTAAAATATAGTAAGGACTTTACTGGCTCTGTTGTGTCTTAGTTTAAAAAACTCTATGCTTAATAATCGAATCATTTGTATTTACTTCGTTAGGGTTAAAAACTGTTGTTCTAAATTAGGTTTTCGCTTCACTAAATGTGAAAGCGTTATCCCATTTTCCATTAACTGTTTGTTAAAGTCACCTGCTGCTATAGGCGCATTAAGTTTTGCTATGATTAATCCATTTTCTTCTTGAAATGATTCAATTCCTTGAATCGTTGGGAGAATATGTGTTAATAAATCTGCATTTAGATCTGTTTTTAATTCTAATACACCAAAGGAGTTGGTAATTTCATCCACTCTGCCGTCATACAATTTTATACCATTTCTAATAACAATAACATGGTTACAGATTTTTTCGACTTCGTCCAATAAGTGGGAGGCAAATAAAATTGTTGTGCCTTGGTTTGCGATTTTTTTTATGATTTCCCTTATTTCATGTATTCCTTGTGGGTCTAGACCATTAGTTGGTTCATCTAATATTAGTATTTCAGGATCATTCAAAAGTGCTGAAGCAATAGCTAATCTTTGCTTCATACCTAAAGAATAAGTTTGAAATGTACTATTTCTTCTCTCGTACAAATGAACAGCTTTCAGTTTTTCTTCAATTTTAGAAGTGGGTATGTTTTTAATTTTACAAACAAGTTCTAAATTTTGAATAGCAGTCATATAAGGGTAAAAGTTGGGGCGTTCGATAATTGCTCCGACTTTCTTTAAAGCGTCGTGTGTAGATACACTTCCATCAAACCAAGTGAATTCTCCAGAGGTTTTATTGACTACATTTAAAATAATTCCCAATGTTGTCGATTTTCCACTTCCATTTGGACCTAGAATACCATAAATGTTTCCCTTTTTTATTTCTAAAGAAAGGTTGTTTACTGCATGGACTGCTCCAAACTTCTTATTGAGATTCGTAATTTTTAGTATTGTTTCCAAAGTAAATGTTTTAAAAATAAATTCGTTTTCTTATTGTTTCATCTTCAACAAATTCGCAGCTATAATTGTTTTTGAGAATCTTTTTTCGATGCTTAGCAATAAAGTCATAAACTCCGTCACGAATAAATCTAGGAACAATCATAAAACCATATAATAAAGGATAGAGCCCTTTCAGCTTTTTGCTAATGGTTAATGCAGCAGTTGATTTATAATAAACATTGTCCTCATGTATGTATATAATGGTCGAATTTGTGTCTGCTGAAATATTGTGTGCTTTAATAAGGGATTTCCCTTTTTCACTTTGATTAGAGCATACTTCGATTGTCTTTGTTTTGTCTTTTTTCAAGATAAGCATAACAGACTTGTTGCAAAAAGCACAGTCACCATCAAATATAACAATTGGACGATTCATTTCTAATGCTTGATAACTTTTTTAGTGTACTGACCTTGAGGAGTCATTAAAGTGATTAAATAAATTCCCTTACTAATATTCCCTGTTGAGATAGAGTTGTTGTTTAAAATTCCGCTTAGAATTTCTTTACCAGAAATGTCTGTGATTATATAAGTTGCATTTGTGTATGGAGCCTTAATGAAAATTTCGTTTTTAAAAGGGTTGGGATATACAGTCCAATTAAAAGTAAACTCTTTTATGCTAGTTGTTGGAGCTGATCCTGTTTTTCCGTAGTAAAAACTTAAACCGCCTCTTTCGTTACCAATAATTAAATCCAGATGGGAGTCATTGTTTAGTTGTCCAAAAGCTGGGGCAGCATTTGGGCCCCTGTTTATGGTTTTAATAGTATCTAAACCATTAAAATTGCCATTCAGATTGTTATCAATACTGTCGTAATGAAAAACGTCCCCTCGTTCTGAACCAACGAATAAGATAGTCTTATTATTCGTATCTCTATATAAGTATGGAATACTGTTCCCTATAGTGGTCCACCATTCACTAGTTTCAACGCCTCCAAATGTTTCAGATTGTAAACGATACGAATGCGATGATGCATCCCCAACGTTTTCATAATAATTAAGGTTCCCTCGTTCTTCTCCGATAATTAAATCATAATCACCATCAGAGTCAATGTCATATAAAAAAGGCTTGGAGCTAGCTCCTACATCTATTGCTGCATTGTTGTCATCTAGTACAGCAAATGGTGTGTTGGAAAAAGTCATTGTGTTTGGATTATTACTAGTATTTTCAATGAAGTTAATTTTTCCATCGTAATTTCCTAAAAATACATCAATATCTGTATCTCCGTCAATATCGGCGAAAGTAGGATAAAGAGCTCGTTCTAGACCTAATGCAGAAAAATTTCCTAGATCATCATCGATGAGGTTGAAAGAAGGGCTTGCTGAAGTTCCAATGTTCTCATACAAGGCAATTTTTGAAGCATATAGATGAGGAAGATTAGCATCGAACTTTCCAAAACTACTGACAAATAAATCCAATACCCCGTCATTATTATAGTCAAATAAAACAGGGTATGCTGAACGACCGTATTCAATTACCTCTTTCTGAATAAAATTTGATTCAATAAAGCTAAAGTTAGGCTGATTGTTCGTTCCAATGTTTTTATATAACCACACGCTGTTTGTGTTTTCGGAGTCATCCTGAATATTAGGGCTTACAATTAAATCTTTGATATTGTCATTATCTACATCTTCATAGAATGTCGCGGGAAAAATAGCCAAGTCTATAGGTGTGTTATAGCTGGGGTATGCAGTGTCCTGAGCAACCATGGAAGTGTTCATGTTAATTCCTGAGTTGTCATTAGTTAAAGCAACAATATTGTGAAAGCTTACATCCCCCAATAAGATGTCTCTTACATTGTCGTTATTTAAATCTAGACTTAGAATCGTAGATCCAGCATGTTTTAGTTGGTCTTTTTCAGGTACATCTACATTGGAATTAGCCGAACAAGTGTCTAATAAAATACAAGTGTTAGTATTGGTTCCTGTTTCTAAAAAATGTCCCCAACAACTGTTCTTCAGTTCATAAATCAAAGAGTCACAGTGATAGCCCATTTCTGCTCTAAGGTTTTTATGATATTCAATTCTAGAACCTAATACACCAAAAGTCAAGACATCTAAATCACCATCGCCATCAATATCATTAATATCAGGAATGTCTACTTTACTTACAAAAAGATTAGTAGTCGAATTATATTGAGAAGAATAGATGTAAGGAGTTGTAATCTTTTCAAAAATCAAACTGTCATTTGTTGAGTTGTTAACCCATAATCCAATACCACCAGAAACATAAGAGAAAATATCTTTTTTACCATCACAATTATAATCTCTCAACAAGACCCAAGATTGCAATTGAGGAAAGTGACTTTCATACTCTGGAGCATAAACGTAGTTCGAACCATTCTTAATAAATGTTAGCACTTTATCCCCTGTCCTGTCAAAGAGAAACAAGTCTTCAATATTGTCGTTGTTGAGGTCTATGGTCGAAAATTGAACAGCATTTAGCCCTCCAACCCAAGGGTGTTGGAGTAATATACTGTTGTGTTTAACGGGGATAGAATCTACCCTGTTGAAATCAATATATTGACCATGGTATTTTAGCGTAAAAAAATAAACGAGTACGCTGAGGATAGAGAATTTTAACATGACTTGGTATTATTTATCTATCGAAGATACGAATTATAAAAGCCAAACGAGAGAAGAACTTTATGTTTTTTTGATTGTTTCTCAAAAAATGTTGTTTAAAATTGTTTGAAATTCTATATTTGCAACCTTGTTTTCGATAAACTGTTTTTAGTTTGTTGAAAAATGACATGGAATGAAGTAGGGGAACAGTTGTTTTAAGCCTTACAAAAAGCCATAAGATTAACAAAGAATAGATTATAAATTAAAAATAAAATAAATGCAAAACAGAGGAGCCATTTGGACTTTTACTATTTTACTGACAGTTGCATGTCTTTATCAGTTATCTTTTTCTTGGGTAACAAAAGGATTGGAAAACAAAGCAGTAAAGCACGCCAAGACAGAGTGGGACAATGTTATGAACTCAGGAGATGAGTTTGTAGTGTTGGGAAGAGATACCTTATCTGTAAGAGGTGTTGATGGTAATGTCGATGAGAAAACTGCTCAAACGGCGAAGACTTATTTCGAAACTTCGTATGTTTCTGAGCATGCAGATGATCCAATTTACCCTGTTTTTGGTTTGACTTACAGACAATGTAATGACCAAAAGCTAGGAACAGGATTGGATTTGCAAGGAGGTATGAGTGTAACACTTGAAATCTCAATTGAAGAATTAGTTTTAAACAAAGCAGGTCATTCATTGAAGCCAGCTTTTAGAACATCTTACGAGCAAGCATTAAAAGAGTTTGGAGAGGGGAAAAGTGATGACTTTATTGGGTTATTCGAAGCAGCTTATAACGCTAGTGAATATGCTAATGATCAAATGACTTTCTTTAGTGTAGGTGACAAAGAAAATTTCTCACTGGAGAACACAAATGCTCAGATGATTGCTAAATTGAGAGTTTTAGCAGAAGAGGCTATTGACAATACTGAAAAGATTATCGAAACAAGAATCAACCGTTTTGGAGTATCTCAACCAAGTATTCAAAAGCAACCTATTTCTGGTCGTCTACATATAGAATTGCCAGGTGCTAAAGATAAAGAGCGTGTTCGTAGATTATTACAATCTAGAGCAGAGTTAGGGTTTTGGTTAGGAAATACACAAAACATTAGTTCTTCATTAATTCAGTTGAATGAATCACTAAAAAGTGAAGCTAAAGCTGATGCCGCTGAAACAGCTTTCGATATTGAAGATTTAGAGAGTGAAGCAGAGCTTGCAGCAGTTACACCTGATACAACTGGTACTCCAGATTCTACTGTTGTTGATACTACAGATATTGCTGGATTAGAATTAGATGATGAAACTGTTGATACAACAGCAGTTGCCGAAAATAATGATTTAATTAGTGGTCCATTATTCAGTTTATTACAAAATGTAAACCCTGGAGCAGTGACATCATATGTTGGGACAGCTAAGTCTGTTGATACAGCAAAAATTAATTTGATGTTAAACAGTGAGGCTGCTAATGGATTATTTGAAGGGGTTTTCTTTAGATGGTCTAACTCAAACAATGAAGGGAAAGGACATACATTATATGCTTTAGAAAGTAATACCGCTGATGGTAAAGCTTTGTTGAATGGAGATGATATTAGTAATGCTGCTCAAGATTACGATCAACAATCTAAAAAAGTTGTAGTTAATGTAGGTATGACTGGTTTTGGGGCATCTAAATGGAAAGATATTACAACAAATAATGTTGGAAGAATTACAGCAATCGTTTTAGATGATGAGGTGTATTCAGCACCAGTAATTAATGGCCCAATTCCAAATGGTAATACTCAAATTTCAGGAGATTTTACAATTCCTGAAGCACAAGATTTAGCAACAGTATTGGTGGCAGGTTCTTATGATACTCCAGCTAAAATTGTTGATGAAGCTGTTGTAGGACCTACTTTAGGAGAGGCTAACATTAAAGCGGGAATGTGGTCGTTTATTGCTGCATTAATCTTAGTTTTATTATACATGATTGCATACTATGGAAAAGCAGGTGTTGTAGCGAGTATCGCTTTAATAGCAAATATTTTCTTCTTATTAGGTGCTTTAGCTTCTTTAGGAGCACAATTGACATTACCAGGTATTGCAGGTTTAGTATTAACGTTAGGGATGTCGGTTGATGCTAACGTATTAATCTTTGAACGTATTAGAGAAGAGTTAAGAGAAGGAAAAGGAGTAAAACTTGCAATCAAAGATGGTTATAAGCATGCTTATTCAGCAATTATAGATGCGAACATAACGTCATTATTAACTGCTGTAGTTTTAGCATATTTTGGAACAGGTCCAATTCAAGGGTTTGCAACAACCTTAATTGTAGGGGTGTTTACATCTTTATTCTCTTCAATTTTATTAACACGTTTAATTTTCTCATACTTAATTGATAGAAATTCAAATGTAACTTTCTCTAGAAGTTTCTCAGAAAATATGTTTGCGAACATGAATGTAGACTTCGTTGGTAAAAGAAAGAAGTTTTACTTAGTGTCTATCGCTGTAGTTGTGTTAGGTGCTGTTTCTTTATTATCTATTGGTTTAGATAAGAGTGTAGAGTTTACAGGAGGAAGAGTTTATAGAGTTGAATTCAGTGGAGCTGCTCCTAGCCAAGATGCAATTACTGCTGCAGTAGAGAAGTTCTCTGTAGAAGGAGATTTAGCAGTTAAACCTGATGTTAAAACAATCAACAATGAGTATACATTAGAATTAACAACAAAGTATTTGTATACTGATGTTTCTAAAGATGCAACAAAGAAAGTTGATTCTGTGATGAACTTAGGGTTTGTTGATGCTGGGTATATGGCTGAGTCAGAAGCAGGAAAAGATGTTTCTAATACATATAAAGTTATCCAGCAACGTTCTGTAAATGCTCAGATTTCAGATGAGTTAATCTTAGGGTCATTTATGGCAATTATTTTCTCGTTAATTGTAATCTTTGCATACATTGCATTTAGATTTAATAGAATGACATTTGGTATAGGTGCTTTGATAGCTATGTTCCATGATGTTTTAGTTGTACTTGGATTATTCTCAATCTTGTACAAAATTATGCCATTCTCAATGCAAATTGATCAAGCATTTATAGCGGCAATTCTTACAGTAGTTGGTTATTCAATTAACGATACCGTAGTTGTATTCGATAGAATTCGTGAGTATATTAAGTTGCATAGAAGAGACGAACAAAATGCTGTGATTAATAAAGCATTAAACAGTACATTGAGTAGAACATTGAATACATCGTTAACAACATTCCTTGTATTGTTGGTTATCTTCATTTTTGGAGGAGAATCTATTAAAGGTTTCTCATTTGCATTAATGATAGGTGTAGTTGTTGGTACTTATTCTTCAATCTTTATCGCAACGCCTTCTGTAATTGATTTAAGCAAAGGGTCGTTAATGCCTAAAAAAACAGAAGATAAATAAAAGAAGACACTTTAATTTACTTAATAAGCCTTTTCAGGAAAACTGAAAAGGCTTTTTTTATATCTTTGTATTTCGATGAAGCTTTTATTCTTAGATAGTATAAGTACAGGGGAGGTTATAGTAATTTTACTGTTTATCCTAATCTTTTTTGGTGCCGATAGTATTCCCAAAATAGCAAGAACTTTGGGGCGCACAATTAGACAAGTAAAAGATGCTACACAGGATATTCAAAGAGAAATAAAAGATTCAGTTAAAGACTCTGCAGGAGATTTTCAAGGTATAGAACAATCTGTAAAAAAAACATTTGATGAAACCAAAAAATCGGTTTCTTCCAATTTATCTGAAATAGAAAAGCCACTAAAAGACATTAAAATAGAAGATTAATATGGGGATTTTATTTTTATTTCTTGGGCTGGCTATTTTGGTTGCTGGTGGTGAATTGTTAGTTAAAGGGGCAGTAACCATAGCTAACAACTTTAAAATTTCGCCTTTAGTAATAGGAATGACAATTGTCTCATTCGGAACTTCTGCACCAGAGTTATTAGTTAGTTTACAAGCAGCTCTTGATGGAAACCCTTCAATTTCAATTGGAAATGTTGTGGGATCGAATATTGCAAACTTGGCATTAGTATTGTCGATTACGGTACTTATTTTTCCAATTATTGCAGAACGCCAAACAAAAATAGTTGATTGGCCAATGATGTTGTTGGCTACCATATTGTTTGTTTTGTTTTCATTAGACAATCAAATTGTTTGGTGGGAAGGGGCGGTATTGTTTTCGATTTTAGTCACATTTACTTTTTTATTGATTCGGCAATCTAGAAAAGAAAATAAAAAAGTTGAAGATGAAGAACTGGAAACTAAAGGTTCTACTATAGTAGGAATAGGATTGCTGCTAGCTGGACTTTTGGGCTTGTATTTTGGGTCAGAATGGTTTGTAAGCGGAGCAGTTACAATTGCTAAATATTTTGAGCTAAGCGATAGGGTTATAGGTGTTACTGTTGTGGCTTTTGGAACTTCTGCTCCTGAATTAGTTGCGTCTACAGTTGCAGCCTATCGAAAACAAACGGATATCTCAGTTGGGAACTTAATAGGTTCTAACCTTTTTAATATTATGGCTGTTTTAGGAGTAACAAGTATGGTAACACCTATATCTGTTGAACAGTCTGTGTTATCTTTTGATATGTTTTGGGTGGTAGGAATAGCATTAGCAATGTTGCCAATTTTATTTATTGGTAAAAGAATAGGAAGACTAAAAGGAGTATTGTTGTTAGGAACTTATGTTACCTATATTCTTCTTGTTTTAGCAAGGGCTTAACCCTCAATTAAAATTTAAATCTAACCTGAGCGGTTACTTGAGTTTTAGTGTTTCCGTTGATTTCTTCTAAAGCTGTTCCAATTGTTTCTACATCATTATAATACCATTGTGCCCAACGTAGCCAAACATCTATTCCTTTTCTAATTCTATAACGGGTAGTGAGTTGAACCCTTGTTCCTCTATTGTAGTAAGCTGGAATAGAGTATGCATATAATACATTGCTTTCATATGCGTATATTCTAGCGTCATAAGAATCCATATCAAATAAAGCATATCTAAAAGTGAAAGAAAATGGACTAGAGAGCGGTTTGTAAGCAATATCTTGATAAATTAGATAACCATTCTCTTGTGGGCTGTTTCCTCGTTTATACGTACGGAATTCAACTCTATTTTTTAATTGAATAGTTTCAGATATTTTATAATTGACATTGAAACGATAATTCCACATTTTTTCAGAAACAACTGGTGTAATGTCATTTACATCTTCTTCAGTGTTTTTAGGTTTTACTCGGTTTCTAATTCGACCATATAACTCAATTTTTTTAGAGTGTTTATATTTGGCTTGTAATAGACCATCGTAACCAAAGGTATTAGGCTTATCTGTTAAGTAGCGCATCCAAGGAAACTCAAACTGATCCATATAAGCGTTGATCGTCCATTTTAAATTGGGTTTTGCCTCCAAGCCAATAATAACCCCTTTCTCGTTAACGTTAGTGCTGCTTTCAGCAAAAGCCATGCTTCTGATTGATTGGTAATCTCTTCCATAGTTTCGATAGAGAATAGAAGCAGAAAGTTTTGGGTCTAAAGAAGCTAGAACACCATGCAACATTGCAGTTCCTCCATTCTCACTTCTAGAAAGTTCACCATAAATATTAAAGTTTTTATAGA
Organism: Bacteroidia bacterium; assembly: GCA_030426105.1. GTDB lineage: Bacteria > Bacteroidota > Bacteroidia > Flavobacteriales_D > Parvicellaceae > S010-51. The sequence continues at coordinate 11,537 of JAUHZI010000094.1, forward strand.
TATAACTATAATCAGCTCCCATAACATTGTTCTGATTGCTATTAAACTGAAATTGACTGTATGGAACTAAATTTCGTTCTAGGTTTCCATTATAGTTAGAGTGTACACCAGTAACACCAACCTTTAGGCTGTTGTTAACAAACTTGATATTTCCTCCAATGTAAGTTTCTTGAAGCAAATCTTTGTCGTTTAGTGTTCCTATAGTATTGTGGTTTCCTGTTGCTTGAAAAGAGGTAAAGGTACTTATCGCATCTAGTCCTTGTAGTGTAGTATCTGAGTTTTCTAGGAGGTTAGCATCAATGTTTTTTCGTGAACCGAAGGCTGTTATTTCAATGTTTTTTATTGGGGCAAAAGTTAGAGCAGCTCCTCTTAGAAAGTTGTTTTCATCAACTGAAGCATAAGGTCGAATACCTTGAGCATTCCTTTTGAAACTCATAACATCAACTGTTTTTCCGAATGCTAATCCACTCCAAAAGGTTAAACCTTGCCCAATTTGCATATGATAATCACCAATTGCTAGCCCTTTAACTTTTCCAATGTTTTTCAGATAGAAATGAGCCGAATAATAATCAAACCCTTTATTCTGTTGAATTCCAAAGAGCTCTGTGGCACGTTCATTCCCTAAAAAGGACTCTCCTGCATCTTTCTCCATAGTTACACCAATACTTACATTATTCAAGTATTTAAAGCGATAACGCATGTATAATTTATCTTGGCTTCCAAGGTATTTTGTATTCTCACTATCTAGCCATTCTTGATCAGTAACATCTCGATATCCTTTTTGTTCCTCCAAAACCCTTGAATAACGTAAGAAAATAGTATTGCTGGCATTTTCCATTAAGTCTTTAAAATTGGTATGCGGAGAGTATAGTTCGGTATTAACTGTAACAAAAGGCATAATTTTACGAATAGTTTGTACATCAAAACCTTCAACCGATTGTAGCTCATAAATAGACATTAGAATTCCATTTTTTTCAACATGCTTTATTACAGCATTAACTTGGAATTCAGTTAGTAGTCGCGTTTGCATTAAATCATCTTTGATATTTTTACCATTAAGATTTATTGGAGTTTCATAATAAGCGCTTAATAAATCAAAAAGTGTTGTAAAATCAATATCTTCATCTTCTAGGTTTTCAGCTATAGTCTCTACACTTCGTTCAATAATTGCGTTTTTTTGAGCTTTATTACTTAGCTCATTTTTTTGGGCATAACTACTGTAGCCAATTAAAAAAAACAATAGCGCAACAAAATGGTATGAAAGGAAATAACGTAGCACTTATTTTTGCTTGAATTGATAGGTGAATGATATTTCTGGCGAAAACCCTAAAGTTTGGTGGTATGATGTGGCAATGTTTAATTGGTATTGGTCAAGATTTAGACCAAACCCAAATGCCCCCAAAGTTGGACCTGTAGATATTCCTCCTCTAAAGTAGAGCTTGTCATTAGCATTATATTCTATACCTGTTTTAAGTGCAGCCATATGATCTACATCTTTTTCTGTTTCAACAACAATGTTTACTTTTTCAGAGAGTTGGTATCCTAAACCTAAGCGCATGATTGTTGAAATAGCTTCATTATTGAAATCATTTAATTTAGTTCTAGTTGGATTGTAAACATGAGCACCTAGAATTAACTTCTGAGTTAATTTTGCTTGTAAGCCTATTTCGGCAGCAAAAGCACTGTTTGAACCGTATATACCACCTAGTCTAGTGCTTAAGTAGTCTAGTTGGATTCCTCCAGAAAGTTTCTCGCTGAGCTGTAAAGCGTAGGCTAAACCAATCTTGTTTTCTTGATATAAAGAATACCCAAAATTACTCCACTGTATAGCAAAAGCACCTTTTTTTAGAGGGTGAGCATAAGCCAAGCCTAAATTGCTCAA
>JAUHZI010000095.1 GCA_030426105.1 Bacteroidia bacterium
ATGAAATATAGGTTTTTGATACTGTTTGAAGTAGAGGGCTGCTAAGGTTAGAGTTTGCATCTAACTCTAAAATATAACCTTCAGAATTGGCAACAGCACTCCAATTCATTAATACACCAGTATGTATGTTTGTTGAATTATTGTTAGGAGAACTTAATGAAGGAACATCCCAAGCATAAACTTGAGATGTTAACCAAAGTAAAATAAATAAGATATTATTTTTTGTCATTTTTTACTCTATTATTAAGACTTTTGAACTTAAATGCCCCTTAATATTCATCTCGACAAGATAAGTTCCTGTTTTTAATTTTTCAAGACTGATATATTCTTCAGAATTAAGAATTTGTCCACTTTTATGTACTTTTCCAAAGGTATCTATAATTCTATATTCCACTAGTCCTTGTTCAGTGATATTTACCTTCAAAAAATCTTTTGCTGGATTAGGATAAACAGTAAATAACTCTAAAACGTCTTCTTTTATCGAAGTCGCTCCTCCAGGCCCTAAAACAGTATAATGTCCCCAAACAGCGCAGTTAGGGTTATTTTGTTCAACAACTAATACCGCATAGCTTCCTACAGGCAAACTATTGATCGATGAAGTTGACGTTTGGACTTCTTCTGTGCCATTGTTCCATACAAATTCATAAGGTCCATTTCCTCCTGAAACCGTTGCCGTAACTGAACCATTTCCAGAATGTATAGAACTAGTTGATGAATTATTTCCTGACATAGAAACGTTGATATTACATCCAGCAGGAGAGACAACATAACTTACCGTTTTTTGACACTGATTAGCATCAGTTACTGTTACAAAATATGCTCCAGGAGCTAAGTTAGCGATTGAAGATGTTGTCTCTAAAGTATTCCATAGGTATGTATATGGAGCTGTTCCACCTGTTACATTTACAGCAGCCGTTCCATCTGCAGCGCCAAAAGAGGTCTCATTTGTTCCAGAAGTTGTCGCTGATAAACTAGCACATGATGGTAAGTTAATTACAATTTCGTCTATATGAAACTCGCTTCCTGTTTGTGGGTAAGGTAGTCCCCAATCGTTGTATGGCGATGGCATACCTGGTATAAACATACTTGAGCTACAATCCATTATAGACCCTATACTCGAAGCAATGAAAATATTCATAGTATCTGGAGTTAAATTAGAGTAATATACCATAGGAACATTAATCTGTGTCCAATTATTAACTGTTGAATTAGTTTCAAAATACGCTTCTCCAACTGTTTCAGACTCACCTGAAACAGGATTATACCTTGTTAACTCCATATGAAACCCAGCAGCATCTCCATTTTGAGGAATCGACTTATATTTAAAATCTACAGATAAAGGTCTAAGTGTATATGGAACTCCTGATTCTTGAAGGCTAGTAAGTTCCACTGTACCTCCAAATGGGTTCGGAAGAGAACAATCTATCAACCCAAATGTCTGGTTGGGTAAAAAATCTGGGCAATCTGGACAAGCCCCTGTTACGAGTTTCAATGAAGAGTTTCCTTCAATAGGATTTGATGTTTCTCTAAATACAGTTTGAGCTCCTCCATTGGAAGAGGTCAACGAATTAGAAGAGAACCAACCTTGAGGTTCATTTCCAGACCATGTTTCAAAATTTAAGTTGGTTTGTGCCCATGTTTGAAAAGCAAACATGGTTAAAATTGGTAATAATATTTTTTTCATATTCGTCATGATTAAGTTATAGTTGTCTTATTTACTTCAGCTCACACTCTTGTATAATTTCGTAATTAACCCCATTATTTGAAGTTGTTTCTTTATAATCTAAATCTCCACATGCGGCTGTTGCATTTTTTTCTTTAGACTTAATCGTTTGACTATTATTAAATGAATAGCTATAACTATAACCAACTGCTGATTCTTTATGCTCAATCTCACAGTCGCATGTATACTCTTTAGCACATGAAGTCATAAAGCTTCCTAATAATAGTGCCGAATAAAAAATAATTTGTTTCATGATTTGTGTTTTTAAAATTCTTACCACAAAAGAACCTCACACTTGTTTACGCTCCAATTTTTGGGGCTATACATAGTATATAATTAATCTATACATCTTCTTAACAAGGGCACACAAAAGACTAGAAAACAACTAAATAGCATTTAAGAAAGCTGTAATATTCTCCTCTTTAGAAATCTCCATTTTTTTTCGTAATCTTGATCTTGCAACATCCACACTAGAGCTAGATATAGATAACAAAGTGGCCATTTCTTTGGAGCTTAACCCCATTTTTAACATTGAAGATAGTTTTAAGTCATTATCCGACAGTTGCGGATATTTAGCTTTTAGTTTTTGATGAAACTTGACATTCATTTGATTAATTTCTTCATTAAAAAAAGCTCGTTCCTCTTCTGAGTCAATGATTCTCTTTAACTTTTTTAACACTCCTTTTTTCTCTGAAAAAATAGCTTCTTTGGAAAGGTCATCTAATAAGACATTCTTCTCATTAATTGAATGTACTAATGACTTTATTCGATTATTCTTTTCATTCACTTCTGTTTCCAACTCTTTTTTTGCCGCTTCTGTTTCTTTTAGCTGTAGTGCAATTAATTCATTATTTAATTTTTCTAGCGTCTCATTTTTTTGAGCAATTTCTTTGGCTTTTTTTAGCCTTACTACTCGGTAGAAAAACAAACCTATTAATAAGATAATCGCTAATACAAATATTGTTATACTGAGTAACAATTGAACTTTATAACCCTTTTCTCTTTGTTTTGTTAGTAGCAGCTTTTGACCTTGCAACTCCTTTTCTTTAGCCAAAACTTCCAATGACTTTTTTAACCCGATTGCTTCTATTTTTGAGGCATTTTCAATACTTGCCAAACTGTCTTTAACTTTTTGATATTTTTGATATGTTTCAAAGGATTCTTTATATTTTTTTTGTCGTTCAAATACTTGATACTTCACTTCATACCAATCTTTTTCTATGCTTATTTCCTCTATTTGGTCTGCATAAACCTGAGCGGAGTCTAATGCTAATAAAGCTTGGCTATATTGTTCATCATTTAACGCTAATTTTCCTTTTAAAATATAGCAATAAGCCAAGATTTCTGACGAGTTTATTTTATTGGCATATTGATATGCTTTTTGAAGATAATACTTTGATTCTTGATATTCTCCAGATTCTTCTAATGCTATTGCTAAGCTTATACTAGCATTTGCTACACCAGATGGATTCTGACAGACAATAAATGTATCAATTGCCATTACATAATATTGAGTAGACAATTCATCTAATTTTTGAAGACGATAAAGTTCACCTAAACAGGAGTAATAATGTGCTTTATAATAAGATTCTTTTTCTTGCTCTGCGATGTTTTTCCCTTTTATAAGTGTTTCTGCTGCTAAATCAAGTTGATTGGCTTTTACATAAACATTTCCCAAGTTGAGGTATATTCTGGAGAAGTGACTTGAATCTCCATCTTGAACCGCTATAGCTATAGCTTCATTATATTTTTTTATTGCTGCAACAAATTTATGCTGGTAAAAATTATTTATCCCTAAAACTTCCAAAATACGTAGAATCTGGTTGTTATTTTGGCTTTCTTGGGCTATTGGTAAAACAATATTAAACACGGAATCGACTTTCGAATAATTTTTCTCTTGTAAATAACTCAGTCCTACCCCACTGTATCCTAGAATTATATTTATAGTATCTTTTTGCTGTAGCGCAATATTTAATGCTTGTGCATAGTTTTTCCTTGAAGCTGGATAATCTCCTAAATAGATATTTGCAGACCCAAGAATTCTATAACAAGATCCTAAACGATCTATTCTATCATTACTTAATACTTGTGGTTTGATACCCTCTGCTATATCAACAGCAAGTTGAGGGTTTTTCATTGTGTTTCTTGAAGCAGAATCTAATAACTGATCTATTTTCTTTATTTCTGCTAATTCTATTTCTAGTTCTTGGGCATAATATCCCAAGGCAAAACACATCGATAAGCATAGTATAAGTATCTTCATTAATTTACTTTTTTATTTTGAAAAGTAACTTTAACAAAGATTATTCCTTTTAATTACGTTGCAAAGCAATTTGCTTACATTTTTTTTGTAAATCAGCATGTGTATCAGATTCTATACACTCTAGGGCTTTTTGAACTTCTGCAAACATGAGTTCTTTTGTAATATCTTCTGCTAGACCACTTTTAAAGAGAATATCTCGGACTGGACCATTAGCTCCTGCAACAGCAAACAGAAGGTTTTTAGCTCTTAATTCTGCTATCAAATTTCGAAGCATCAATACCGCACTTGAATCAATATGATTAACAGCTTCAGCATTCCATACTATAATTTTCAGGTCATTGCCTTTGGCAGCTATCATTTTGAATAATTGATCTTTAAAATATTCAATATTTGCAAAATACAGCTGTCCATCTAATCGGACAATTAGCACCTCAGGATTCTGATTTATATTTTCAAATCGATTAATATTTTTATAATAATTTGTCCCTTCTATTTGTTCGCATTGGGCTATATGTGGTCTTGCACTACGATAAATCAGTAGCACTAAAGACAACAACACTCCCATTAAGATGCCCTCTTTTATCCCAATTGTTAGCGTTACTACAAATGTTGTTATCAACATCAATAAGTCATCTTTTTTATATTTCCAAAGCTCTTTTGGATATTTGAAATCGATTAAACCATAGACCGCTACTATTATAATTGCAGCTAAAACACTTTTAGGCAAATAATAAAATAAAGGTGTTAAAAACAATAGGGTTAATGCCACAACAGCGGCTGAAATAACCGCTGCCATATTGGTCTTAGCCCCTGATTCATCGTTGACTGCTGTTCTCGAAAAACCACCAGTAGTTGGATAAGATTGGAACATCGCTCCTACAATATTTCCTAAACCTAAAGCGATTAACTCTTGATTAGCATCTACCTTGTAATCATCATGACGTTCCTCAACAGCTTTTGCTACTGATATTGCTTCCATAAAAGCAATTAATGCTAATGTTGCAGATAACGTAAATAGCTCGGAGAAAAACTTCATATCTATAGTTGGAATACTAAATTTTGGTAATCCTTCTGGTATATCCTTCACTATTTTTACACCATATGCATCTAATCCAAAAAATTGAACGACTATAATTCCTAGAACTACGACAACTAAAGCTGTTGGTATTTTTTTATTGATCTTTTTAATCGTTACGATTAAGACAATTGTTATTATACCGATAAGAAATGTTGGAAGGTTTATTTCTGTGACTTTTTGAAGGGTATTATACAACAACACATGTATTTGATTGCTCCGTTCTATTTCTGTTCCAAATAAATGTTTAAACTGATTGAGCCCTATTATTATTGCTGCTGCTGAGGTAAAACCACTAATTACTGGTCGAGAAAGAAAACTTACTAAAAAACCTAATCGAAATACCCCTAAAAGAAACTGAATAGTCCCCATCATAAAAGCTAGTGCAATAGCCATAAAAATGTACTGTTCTTCTGGGACATTTGCAATGGCTGTTATTCCAGCTGCTACAATTAAAGAATCCATAGCTACTGGCCCTACTGCTAATTGACGAGATGTTCCGAAAATCGCATAAACAATTTGTGGTAATAAAGCTGCGTAGAGTCCATAGATAGGAGGCAACTTTGCAATTAGAGCATATGCAATCCCTTGAGGTATAAGCATTACTCCCACTGTCAACCCAGCTGGTAAATCGGCAAAAAAATCTTTTCTTGTATAGTTAGGTAACCAAGTTAAGATGGGAAGATATTTTTTTAATAAACTCATGCTTTTACAAATTGCTTTTTGTTGAATTCCTTTAACGTCGATGAAGTTATCTTTTGAATACTTTTTATTCACCAATCATTCAAAAACCTCATGAAAGCAAATATATTTAAGCTATTTTTTTTGTGAAGTAACAATAGTTACTCTATTACAAGCAAACCTTAATTCTTTTAAAAGTCAAGGACTTCAATTTTATTTCGATACAATTTTATTTTACCTTCTTTTTCCAGTTTTTTTAGTAAACGCGATACAACTACTCTTGAAGTGTGTAAATTATAGGCTATTTCTTGGTGTGTATTTTCTATTGTAGTTGATCCAATTAACTTGACTTTGTCTGTTAGAAATTTATACAAACGCTCATCCATTTTCATAAATGCCAATGTGTCTATTGTTTGTAACATTTCTTCTAAACGCATATTATAGCTTTCAAACACAAAATTTTTCCACGTTTGATATTTGCATAACCACTCCTCCATTTTTTGAACGGGAATGAGAATAATTTCAGCATCTTCAACTACTACTGCCTTGATTTCACTTTTCTTATTCCCCATACAGCATGTAAGCGAAAAAGCACAAGTGTCCCCTTTTTCTATAAAATAAAGTAACAATTCACCTCCATCTTCATCTTCTCTAACAATTTTAATAGAACCATCTAGCAACAATGGCATGTTCTTGATGTAACTACCATATTCCATTAATTTTTCACCACGTTTCATACATTGGTGAAAACCAACTTCTGCAATCTCTTCTATTAGGGGTTCTTCAAAAAGAAAACCGTAATTATCCTTTAATTTCTGTAGTATCATTTGTTTGCTTTATTTTTTTTTGAGCATACTTTTCTTCATAGTGAAAAAATAAATTGGCCCAAATTATTTTAGATAAAGCATAAAGATAAGGTCCTAAAATAATTAACGAAACAAATAATAAAGAAATTAATAACATTGGTGTGTATGAAGGATATAAAACTAACAATGCCACCCAAACTGCTACAAACATAGCTATACCAAGTGCATAAGAGACATACATTGCCCCATAATAAAAACCTAATTCAGGAGAATACTTTAAGCCACAATGTGAACAAGACTCTCTAATATTTCCTGCTTTTTTAAGGTTGTAAGGGTTGTTTGATTCAAAAAACTCACCTTGATGACAACGAGGACATTTATGTTTGAATATACTATATAGTCTCTTTTGTAACATATTCCTTTTTTTATTTATACAACAAAAATAGTAAATCCTTTATACATGAAATGCAACGAAAGTAACAAAAGAGCGTTAATTGTTTTAAAAGGAGAATTATCATTCCTATTCTTGTTTTGTTATCTTTGGTGAGATTATAATTTTAATATGGATAATATCACTTCACTAGAATATAATACTGAACGTCCTCTAATGGCCATTCCTGAGTATGGAAGAAACGTTCAGAACATGATTAACCACTGTTTAACCATTGCTGATAAGGAAGAAAGAAATAAATGTGCTAAGGCGATTATTACAGTCATGGGGCAAGTTAATCCTCAACTAAAAGATGTGGAGGACTATGATCATAAATTGTGGGATCATTTGTTTATAATGTCTAATTTCCAATTGGATGTTGATTCCCCTTACCCTAAGCCTTCTGCTGATTTTTTTGAAAAAAAGCCAGAGAAGATTCCATATCCTCATCGAAAAATTAAATATGGACATTATGGAGCTATTATGGAAGACTTAATAGCAGCTGCTGTAAAACTGGAGGATGGAGAAGAAAAAACATTTTTGATTAAGCGAATTGCTAACCTTCTAAAAACCTCTTATCTACTTTGGAACAGAAACACCGTAAACGACGAAGTAATTGTAAGGCATTTAGAAGAATACTCTAAAGGACAATTAACAATTAGTCCTGAGGAATTGACTGACACAAAAGAAATTTTGAGTCACTTTAAGAAAAACTACAACATAAGCAACCCTATTAATACCAACAACAATAATCGCAAGCGAAACAAAAAGAACAAATCTAACTACAGAAGAAAGTAAACACATCAACTATGGGATCTTTTGAAATACACGGAGGAAATAAATTAAAAGGAGAAATTACTCCTCAAGGAGCAAAAAATGAGGCATTACAAGTTTTAAATGCCGTTTTGTTAACTCCTGAAAAAGTCATCATTAGTAATTTGCCTGACATCATTGATGTTAATAAGCTGATTAACCTTTTACAGGCTCTAGGTGTAAAGGTTGAAAAACTAGACAAAGGAAAATATAGCTTTCAAGCTGATGAAATTGATGTTGACTATATGTTGACAGAAGAATTTAAAGAGAAAGGAGGAGGATTAAGAGGTTCTATTATGATTGTCGGACCACTTTTGGCTCGTTTTGGAAAGGGGTACATTCCTAAACCAGGGGGTGACAAAATTGGAAGAAGAAGGTTAGATACACACTTCTTAGGTTTTCAAAAGTTAGGTGCCGAATTTAATTACGATAGTAAAACAAACTTCTTCAAAGCTGAAGCAAAACAGCTTAAAGGAACCTATATGTTGTTGGATGAAGCTTCTGTAACTGGAACTGCCAATATCGTGATGACAGCTGTAATGGCAGAGGGTACAACAACGATTTATAATGCTGCTTGTGAGCCTTATTTACAGCAACTATGCAAAATGTTAAACAGCATGGGAGCTAAAATCAAAGGTGTAGGTTCTAATCTATTGACGATAGAAGGTGTGAAAGAATTGAAAGGTTGTGAACATAGAATTCTTCCTGATATGATTGAGATTGGAAGTTTCATAGGACTAGCTGCGATGACACAATCTGAGATTACCATTAAAAATGTTTCGTATGATAACTTAGGGCAAATCCCTGATGTTTTTAAAAGGTTAGGAATTAAGCTAGAACGTAGAGGAGATGACATTTACATCCCATCTCAAGAGAACTATGAAATTGAAACATTTATCGATGGATCAGTAATGACCATTGCTGATGCTCCATGGCCAGGTTTTACTCCTGACCTTTTGAGTATTATTCTAGTTGTTGCAACACAAGCGAAAGGAAGTGTTTTGATTCACCAAAAAATGTTTGAGAGTCGTTTATTCTTCACAGATAAATTGATTGATATGGGTGCTCAGATAATCTTATGTGACCCACATAGAGCAAATGTCATTGGTTTAAATCGTTCAACTGCTTTAAGGGGGATTAATATGACCTCTCCAGATATTAGAGCAGGGGTTTCTCTTCTGATTGCTGCATTATCTGCTGAAGGGACTAGTGTCATCAGAAATATTGAGCAAATTGACAGAGGGTATGAGGATATTGAATTACGTTTAAATAATTTGGGAGCTGATATTAGAAGAATTTAGTAAGGAATTGCTTATATTGCTGACTAAATAATTGGAATAGTCTTTGATAAAGATTACAATTATTAAAACAACTTAAACTAAAAAATTGATGAAAAAAATAAGCATTATAGCAATAATCGCTCTCTTGACTTTAGGTAGTTTTGCTTTTCCTTGGCCTCCAAAATGGAGGAAAGCAAAAGAGGATACTGCAATAAAAATTGGACTTAACATAGGAGATACAGCACCTGAATTAGCTTTTAAAGATCCCAATGGAAAAATCAGAAAGCTTTCTGATTTAAAGGGTAAAATTGTTCTTATTGACTTTTGGGCTTCATGGTGTGGACCTTGTAGAAGAGAGAACCCTAATGTGGTAAGTGCCTACAACAAATACAATAAAGTAAAATTCAAATCTGCTAAAGGTTTTGAAGTATTTAGCGTTTCTTTGGATAGAAATAAAGCTAATTGGGTAAATGCCATTGCTCAAGACGGATTAATATGGGACAATCATGTGTCTGACTTATTATTTTGGAGTAGTGAAGCCGCTAAAATTTATAGCGTAAACTCAATACCTATGAGTTACCTTATTGATGAAAACGGTGTTATCATTGGAAAGAATCTGAGAGGAGACAATTTACATATTGCTATTGATAAGTTATTAAAATAACAGTGCACAAATTTGTTTAAAAAGGACAACATCTTTTCATGTTGTCCTTTTTTAGTATATAATTTTTATTTTAACACCAATTTTAAACAACCTTACAAAACTAATATGATAAAATACAACCCTAAACTTTGGTTTAAACACATCTTTCAGTTTCACAAAAGCGATACCTTAAGTATTCTATGGAAAGAGTTAATTGTAGTTGGAATTCTAACGACTATTCTAACTTATGTTGAAATGAACTATTTAACCAACCATAAAATTTTTAAAGATTTAGTTTCTGTATATTCATTAGTAGGTTTTGTATTGTCTCTTTTGCTTGTTTTTAGAACCAACACAGCATATGACAGGTGGTGGGAAGGACGTAAGAAATGGGGGGAATTGATTAATAACTCTAGAAATTTATCCATAAAAATTAACTCTATTATCACTAACCAAGAAGCCCGCCAATATTTTGAGCGAATGATTAGTAATTTTTCTTATTCATTTAAAGAGCATTTAAGAAACAATAAACAATTGGATGAACTCCGTTTAACTGAGCAAGAAAAAGAAGACTTAAAGCAATTAGAACACCATCCAAACTATATTATTAATGGACTATATAAAAAGTTTCATGAACTAAAGAGTAATGGAGAGATTACACAAGAGGAATTTTTAAGTTTTGACATTAATCTAAAAACGTTTTCCGATATACTGGGTGCTTGCGAGCGTATAAAAAACACCCCTATTCCATATTCTTACAGCTTATTTTTAAAGAAGTTTATTTTTATTTATGTATCAACTCTTCCTCTAGGATTTATTACTAACTTTGGCTATTATACTGCTTTAATTGCAATCTTTATGTTTTATATTCTAGTCAGTATGGAGGTCTTAGCAGAAGAAATAGAAGACCCATTTGGAAAAGATGCTAACGACTTAGATACTGATGGTATTTCAGCTAAAATCAAACACAATATTCATGAAATTTTCAATAGTTAAAGCGTAAAATACGCTTCCTTAAACTACCTGACCTAATAACGACAATTATATTAGGTTAAGTTCTTGAATAAAGTCTTTCTTTCTTCGTCTTGAAACTTCGAGTTCCATTTTGTTTTGCAACTCAATTGAGCTTGTCGATTTATTGAAAGCAGAGATATATCTTTTGTTGACAATACATGATTTACTTATTCTAAAAAAGTCTTTTTGATTATCAAAAACGCTATTGAAATACTTTAACGGCTTAGTTGCTACAATTTTATTTTGGTTCGCTACAATTACATTTGTATAATTTCCATCAGCGATTAAACAAACAATATCTTCCTCATTGATAATATTAATCTTATTAGCGCTTGATACGGCAATTTGTTTTTTGCTATCGTGAGTGATATTATTCAACAGAGCTTTTATTTGAAAATCATTTGAAATTTCATCTTCAATCAATTGAATTGCTCTTTCTACTGCATTTTCTAATTCATCTGTATCGATGGGTTTTAAAATATAATCTACAGCGCTGTATTTAAACGCTTGAATAGCATAACTATCATATGCTGTGATAAAGATTAATTTGAAATCAACATTTGAGAGCTCTTCCAACAAATTAAAGCCTGTCCCATCCAACATTTCTACATCTAAAAAGACAACCTGAGGGTTTAACTCTTCTATTATTTCTACCCCAGATTTAACAGAGTTAGCCTCTCCAATAATTACAACGTCTTTTTCTAGTTCTTTTAATAAAAATTTTAATACTTCTCTTGATTTTGTTTCATCATCAATAATAACTCCTCCTATCATATTCTTACTAATCGTTTAAAGCTTTATTTGTATTTTTACTCTTGTTCCCGTTTTATTTGGGTCAATATCATTTAAATCTTTTGTTGATATATTCACCCCATCATACTCATTAATTAAATCTAACCTATCTCTAGTGATACGCATTCCTACAGATTTATGTTTCACATTTTTCCTTTTTAGTTTGATTTTTTGTGCTTCTTTTATACCTACTCCATTATCTTCTACAATACAAAAAAAATAATTTTCTTTTAAAGAGAGGTTGATTATTATTTTTCCTTTTGTTTTTTTATTCATTAAACCATGCCATATTGCATTCTCTACATAAGGTTGAATCAACATCGATGGGATTTCATCATAATCTTCATCTATTTCTTCATCAACAGTTATTTCATAATCAAATCCATTTTCAAAACGCATTTTTTCAAGGTTCATATATAATCTTAGCATATCCAACTCTTCCCCTATTGATACATATTTTTTCTCAGAAACATTTAAAACGGTTCTTATTAATTTGGCAAATTGTGTTAAATAACGATTTGTTTCTTTGAAGTTATTATTTAACATAAAATGTTGAATTGAATTTAGAATATTAAAGATAAAATGAGGGTTCATCTGTGACCGTAACGCTTTTAATTCTAATTCCACTAACTTTTTTTCAACTGCTATCTTTTCTTGTTTTTGCATTAGGTCTTTTTCTCTACGCTTGAAATAAGTATAGACAATTAAGAAAACAATACTCCCAAAGAATAAAAGTATTAAAAGAATAAACCACCATGTTTTCCAGAAAGGTGGGTTAATTATAAAAGAAACTTGTTGAACCTTACTCCAAAAACCATCTTCATTTTTTGCTTTGACTTCAAAGGAATAAGTTCCTGAGGGCAATAAGGGGTACCTTGCCAAACGCGATTGAGTTTCTACCCAATTGGTATCTACTCCTTCTCCCAACAAGCGGTATTGATAATTAACCTCTCCTTGACTTCTGTAGTTTACCCCTTCATATTTTATTGAAATATTGTTTTCTTCATGAGTTAACTGATTCAAACGATCTTTAGATAGCTCTATTGAATTAATCAAAACTTTTTTAATATAGAGAGAGGGATGCAACCTATTAATCTTTACCTCCCTTCTATTTATCGTCAACAGTCCTTTTGAAGTTCCAACATAAAGTGTATCCCTTATCGATTTTATACTCGTTATTTCTTCTGATATTAAACCGTGCTTTTTTGATAAATTATAAACTTCTGCTTTATGATTGGGCTTCAAAACAACTTTAGAAATTCCTTTGGTTGTCCCCACCCAAATTACTCCTTTATTATCAACGTGAATAGTTCGAATTAAATTACTTGGTAGACCTGCACTATCATTTAATATTTGATTTATCTTTTCATTTTTTACAATTAATACACCTTTGCTTTTAGTTCCTATAAGAAAAGTAGTTTTATTTAATCGTTCTAGGCATGTAATGACAGATGAATACAACGAATTACTCTCAACCGAAGCTATTGTCTTTTCCTTTTTTTTATAAACCAACATCCCTTTATTCGTTCCAACCCATATTTTATTTTTATCATTTAATAAACTAGTACACCAAAATTTATCCTTCGTTTCTGTATAAGAAGAATAAAACATCTTTCCTCCATTATGATAAGCATAAAATCCTGTATGATTAACTATATACATCGAATGTTCTTCCACAAGAATAT
>JAUHZI010000096.1 GCA_030426105.1 Bacteroidia bacterium
TCACAATTACAGATGATGATCGTTCATATGGTGATATCGCTGGTGGTACTATTGATGACAGTCCTGATTTTGACATTCTGGTATCTCCTGATGCACCAACAATGAGTGTTGAATTTACATTAACTATAACCTCAGACCAAGGCACATTCACTGATACATTTGTGATTCAGGTTTATCAATCGACATTAAGTTTAAATGACTTGAGCATAAGTGAGAGTATTATATTATACCCGAACCCCACTTCAAGCCTAGTTAATATTACTAATCAGAATACAAGTTTAACATTATCTAAAATAGAAGTATATGATATGATCGGTAAGAAAGTTCTAGAACAAAAATCCTACCATAGTTCAATTAATTTAGGTAATCTAGAATCAGGACCATACTTAATCAAAATTTATGATGATGAAAACCGTACCGGAATTTTTAGAATAATTAAACAGTAGTAAGGATAAAAAAACCCTTGACTTAAAAGTCAAGGGTTTTTTATTATCACCAAACTTTCAAATTAATAGATACGAAACTATACCACCTTAATTATTACTGAATATCGTACATTGAATTATTCTGTACATTAGTCTCTTGATTTCTCCATTCTCGTTCGCCAGAAACCACAATCTTAATTCCATAAAATCCAAAAGCATCTTTTCATCACTATTTTGAAATTGCTAGATATTAAGCCATATTCTTACAGAATTTTAAAATTATAGTCGTAAATTATTAGCTCAAATACTTATTATCGGTTTGAAAAAATCCACTCCTCATATATTTAGAAAAATGACAGCTTAAATAACGAAGAGGATTAGAACAATAAACCAGATACGACTAATTTCTTTAAATTGTATTAAATAAAAACTTTTAATGACAGATATTGTATCATTCTTAAAAAAATTTGAAAAACTTTGGGCAGAAACGAAAATTATTATTGATAATAATCATACGACGAAGTGTATCCAGAACCATTTCCAAAACCATCAACTTCCGATAAGCAACTTTAGATATGAAAGTCTAAAAAATAAATATGGGATTTATATTTTTTATATAAAACCATCTAAAGTTTATACATATGAAAGTCTTTGTGAAGATTGGATACAATTTAACTATGACAAATATCCAAAGGTTATAAAAAGAAGATTCAATCACTATATTCCGATTGATAAGGAAAGGTGGTATCCTTTTTACATTGGAAAATCTGAAAACTTAGGAAAGCGACTAAATGAGCATATTAATCATAATGACAAAATTTCAACCTACAGTCTAAAACTAAATGGAAGAAAAAAATTCAACCCCAACAACATTAAATACTCCTATTGGAATCTTCCCGATGAAGTTAAATCATGTCCTAAAGAAATAAAACAGTTTCTTTTAACTCAGCTGGAGCATCAATTGCGTCAGGAATTAAAACCATGGGTAGGAAGACAGTAAAAATTTATGCAAGACAATAGTGCTGTTTTATTAATGTAACCATTTCATTTTTGTGCACTTCTATTTCAGTTTCAGTCCATGATTCACCATATTCATTAAAAATGTAATATGATTTTAAAGAATCATATGTGTTTTTTCCCTTAAACCTACTTCTTTTTTCATCAACGGATTTATTACTATACTCTGAATTTTGAGCAACACTTAATAGAACCAAATTACCAAATGAATGCAAGTATTCATGTTCTATTACCGGGTTCTTTATAATATTTTCAGGGTTTTGAGGATAAATATGTTCTATTGAATTTCTTGAGGTAATTCTGTAACTTTTAAACTCATCGGTCTCATCAAATTTCCAATTTTTCCACAAAATATATTCCAATTTTTGAAACCAGTAATGCTTATATTTTGTACCATTTGGCTTGTTTAAATAGGTAAAAATGTCGAAATCAACATTCAAATCATTGGATAATAATTCTAACGAAGCCTCCTTATCAGTTATTTTTGTGCACAACGATAGTTGATTATCATAGTTCTCTAATACTTCAAGACAATGTTTGGAATTTCCATCGAAGTCGTGCTCGCTATCTATTAAGTACCCTAGATAAGGTGTTAACCAAAATTGCCTCAAATAATCTCCTGTAAAATATAATACAGATTGCAGCATAAGCATTTCAGAACTTTCATACTTAGTTCTAGTATAATAATTATCAGAATTTTTATTGATATTCATTAATTCTAAATGCTCTATTTTAGTATCAACGTCAGTAATCCATTTAATAATGTGTTTATCAAAAGTTAATCTCACTTCCCATAGCAATAAAAAGAATCGTTCAATCTCTTTTGTGTCTTCGACATTTTCTAGAGTTTCAAACACCTCAATTAAACGATTAACATGAAAAGTACCTTCAAAATCAGTTTTACCTTCATACCTCAAATGCAGCCTATAAGTATGTAATAATAATTGCCCAAAGTTTATAATAGATCGACAATATACTTCTTCTGAAACTCTATCCTCTTTAAAGGTATCCTTTTTACTCTCTTGATATTCCCCATCACAAATCTTATCAATATCATCAATACTAAATATGATTTCTTCACCATCCGTGGTATGGCTTAAATCTTCGTATAAAAACACATCTTCATCGAATTCTGTGTAATTTTTCAGATTAACCGACTTCCAATCAGTATTAGGAAATGAGCTTCGAACATTTCGTTCAAAAAAATTATTCATATTCTCACAAGCCTCCCATATCTTACCGTACATTACCTTTTTATCTATTCTCTTCAGTAAGTTTGCTTTTATAATATCGGTTTGTTCCAATTGAATACCAGCACTGTTTATAGTTGAAAACAACTTATTAAGATCAATCTTTGATGGGGTTGCATTTTTTATAAACTGAACCTTTCGGTAGATATAATCGCCAAAGCCCAATAGATCTTGCTCATCTATAGATTCAATGATACCATTAATTGTAACTAATGCATTTGCAATATTTTTTAAATAAGGGAATTTTACGATAATGTCACTTTCAATTACGTTTCTCTTACTCCCTTCATCTTCCTTCAATAAACTATCAAAATAATCATGAACTTCTGTTCTTATTTCAAAATCTAATTTTAAAAACCCTTTTTCATTAGTCAAAAAATTTTCAATAACCGAATTGCTCTTTTTTATCGAAAATACGAAAGCTGTCAACCATAAAGTCGTAAATCGTTGCTGACCGTCAATCAATTCAGCTACCGATCCGTTTTCTTTAGTTAATATAGTTCCTACAAAATAATTACTTTCTCTATCATGTAAAAACGACTTATAAAAATCCCAAAGTAGCTTGTTTAATTGTTCATCTCCCCAAACATAAGGTCTCTGATATGTTGGAACAACAAACTGATATGACTGAAGCTTTTCTAGATTAACAACAGAAGTATGAAACCTTTTATTATTCATAATAATGTCCTTCTTTTAGTTTTAGTACTATAGCACTTATCAATGTTTTATCGAAATCTTTGGGATTCTCTTCATAATAACCTATACCTTCAAAAGTATTAAAGTACTGTTTTAGGGTACAAAGATGTTTATCCTTAGATTGGCCAATTCCTGTATTTTCAGTATTAAATTGGTATTTAAATTTCTTTAAAAAGAATAACAATTCGTCAACCGTATATACCTCTAAGATATTATCAATTAACTGATTCTCATAAACAAACTTAAATATACTGTCTTCCCTAACATTGCGACCAAAAGAGACTCTTAATGAGTAAATGAACCTATACATCCAAAGGCTGGATTCATAAAGTCTAAAAAATCCAAATCTGCTGACATAGGCAACTATACAAATCTCTAGTAATTCCTTTAAGAACAAAGTTCCATTTTGACCATGCATAAGCTCATCATTAAACTTATAAAATGCATCACTCACCCTGTGATCTTTTTCTGTTTTACTAAACAATACTTGGTGCAGATTTACATAATCACTGATGTAATCTAAGGTATTATTACCGTCAGACAAAGGTTGTTTTAATTGTTTTATATGGCTTTCATGCATTTGCATCAACCTATCACCCTTATTAATTACTGCGCTATAGTAAAATGAAATATCATCACCATGGGATTTAGTCCTCTCAGTAAATTCCTCTATTAAAACCTCTTTTATGCCTTTTGAATCACGATAAAATGGAAATAGCCTCCAATTTCTATTGTCCCAAAAGCGGATTTTTGTTAAATTTTGAACTATTTCTTCAATAATCTTATTCTCTATACCTTCCCATTTCCTTGCCTGGTAATCAATAATTTTTTTTGAACTAATAGCCCTTAAATGATGAGCCTTTATAATATCCGATCCACTCAGTCTAACTCCTCCTGTGTTTTGAGTTTCAAAAAAAGTATATGCGAGATCTTCTGTGCTGGTAACCACCAATGTAATATTAACAGAATTTAAATCAATTTCATTAAGAATGTTAGAGTCAGCATACTTAAAGATGTCCTTTGATTTAACACTCTTTAAATAGCTGTAGTTTCTTTTTATATTTTTAATACTAACGGGGGAAGTATATTTTACTCCTGTGTTTAACTCTTCATTAATTAAGGCCTGAATTAACAACATGGTAGTAATTCGTTGTTGCCCATCAATTATATTTAACTTATCTTTTTTTTGATGTATAATAATACTACCTAAGTAGAATAGCGCCTTATCAATGTCTTTTGATTCATTATACTCGATAAAATCATCCAGAAGCCTATCTATTTGTTTTTCTGACCAAACATAAGGTCTCTGGTATTCTGGAATACATAATTGTCCGCAAATATCTGAACTTGGAATATTATCGTGACAAGTATTTAATAATTCTTGAAACGTACAACTTATAACTTTTACATTCATTTTTTATATATCGTCTTTGCCACAAACAACTTCAACATTTGTTTAGTATTATAAGAAGGCTCTATTCCGAAGCTATAAAGTTGGCAGTTCTTTTAATAATTAAGCTCAACGAATTAAAGAACCTATCATAATGAAATATTAAAGACATGTTTTAAGAGATAACTGTCAATTTCATTTTCAGAAATTGGCTTTTTTTTCTTTACCTCCTCATTTGTTTCAATATGTTTTTTAAGCATTTTTAATAATAGAAATTGTTCGTTTTTACCCAAGGCCATTACAATTTCAAAAACATTCTTTGCATTCATAATTATTATTCTACTTACCAATACCCCTTACTTCCCGATCATAAAACTCTTTAAACATCATCGATTTAAAAAGCGTATTTGCCTTTTCATCAGTCATTTTGTTATAAAAATCTAGCTTCGTATTTATAAAGTTTAAAAATTCACTATCAACAACTTCATCAAACTTATCTCTAATGTTATTTTTAGAGTTTTGCTTATTAAAATAAGCCATCAATTCCTCGTTATCATAAAGATTCTTCTTTACTCTATTAAAATCAACTTTATCTTCATCTGTAAGCTCCAACCCAAATGTATCATTAAGAACTTTGATAATTTTTGTTAAGAAATCCAATTCATCTTCCTTTAGTTGACCTGATCCTCCTGGCTTCATTCCTTCGACTTCGCTATCACCAGATTCTAACTCCAAATCGGCAGTAAATTTATGTTGTATTTTATAACTGTCTAACTCAATATCATTAACAACATCTAGTGGCAAATTACTTTGCACGTAAGGTAGTTTCTTCAACAAGGCTGTTAGAAAAACATACTTTTTCTCTAGTTCAACATCTGTAAATGTTATGATTTGACTTAAAAATCGATATATTTTGGTGAATGATTTCACAGCATTTTTAAAGACTAACTTATCTTCCTCTTCAAGCTCTTCATCAAATCTGGTTGATATAGTATTTAAAATCGGTTGTAGTTTTTCAAAGTCATCCTTCTTTGAGAAAAATATTTTCGCAAAATCTTCTACTTCACTATCATAATACATATTTTGCCCTTCTATTATGTTCAGGACGTCATATAAACTATTTGGATCTGTTTCATTCTCTTCATCCATAAAGTTCTTACCATAGAAATGCTGAAAATCTGCTCGCACTTTATCTGGATCATTCACAAAATCTAAAACCATAGTAGAATCCTTACCTCTACGATTTCTATTTAATCGCGATAAGGTTTGTACCGTATTTGCTCCACCTAAACTTTTGTCAACAAACATGGTGTGCAATAGAGGCTCATCAAAACCTGTCTGATATTTGTTAGCCACAATTAATATTCGATTTTCAGGTAATTTAAGAGCTTCTGGAATACTTACTCTACCTCCAAGCTCATTCATACTGGATTCTGTATAATCCTGACCAGTTTCTTCATCGTGAACTGTACCTGAGAATGCGACTAATGCTTTATAAGGCAATTTCATTTCACTCATTATTTCATCAAACTTACGTTTAAAACGTACTGCATGCAATCGCGATTTAGTCACTAGCATTGCCCTTGCCTGACCCTGAATTTCGTTTTGTGTTTGACTTGCAAAATGTTCTATCATTATGCGTGCTTTCTTTTCAATAGCATGGTCCTGTAGATCCACATAATTCCCTAAAACACGGACTGTTTTTTTCTTTTCGTACTCTTTATCTTCTATTTCTGTGCGTTTTACCAGTTTGTAGTAACGTTTAAAAGACATATAGTTTTTAAGAACATCCTTGATGAAGCCTTCTTTAATAGCCTCCTCCATGGTGTACTCGTCAAAAGGCTCAATATTACCATTAATTTTAGTACCGAATAGCTCTAAGGTCTTAGGTTTTGGTGTTGCCGTAAACGCAAACTGTGAAATATTGGGTTGCTGACCTTTTTTTGAAATCTCATCTGCAATAATTTCATCAACTGTTTTAACATCTTCTTCTTCCTCTGCTGCCTTTTCTAAACTTAGTGCTTTTCTCATATGCCTTGATGATTCACCAGATTGAGAACTGTGCGCCTCATCTATTAAAACCGCATAATTCCTGTCTGCATAATGACCTACAACGTCTGATATTATTGGAAATTTCTGTATAGTCGTTATTATAATTCGCTTTTTAGCTTCAATGGCATCTTTTAAATCTTGGGACGTAGTTTTCTCATCTAAATAAGCTACTACACCTGGTGTATTATCTAATTGACGAATATTGTTTTGTATTTGTTTATTTAATACGCGTCTATCCGTAACTACGATTATAGAGTCATATAACGCTTTAGAATCTGTATAATTCTGATAAAAATTTGCCAATCGATAGGCTAACCAAGTTATGGTATTTGATTTACCAGATCCAGCAGAATGTTGTATCAAATAGTTCTTACCTGTTCCGTCAGTTTTTAAGGCATTTAAAATACGATGTACGGCTCTTCTTTGATGAAAACGAGGAAACAATAACTTAGTAGACTTTTTCTCTTCTAATTTTCTGGTTTTTGGATTATATACTTTCTCTTTATCCGTTTGAACACTTATAAAGTTTTGAACCAAATCCATCAAGGAATTCTTTCTCCAGACATCTTCCCAAAGATATGCCACTGCAAATCCGTTTGGGTTTTCATTTATTAAACCTTTATTAAAAGGCAAGAAGTATGTCGATTTACCTTTTAGTTCAGTGGTCATAAATACTTTCTCTGTGCCAACAGCAAAATGAACTAAGCATCGCTTAAACTCCAAGAACGGTTCTCCCTTAGGATTTCGATCTTGCATATATTGCTTTATAGCATTATGATGCCTTTGATTTGTTAATGTGTTTTTTAATTCTGCTGTAACTACAGGAATACCATTAATGAATAGTACAATATCAATCTCATTGTTATTTCTATTAGAATATTTTAATTGACGTACAATGGTTAAACGGTTTTTAGCATATGCTTCTTCGTGCTCTGGTGTTTTATTGTTCGCAGGCTTAAAATAAACTAAACCTAGTTTTTGACCTCTATCCTTTATACCATTACGAAGTACGTCGAGTGTTTTATTCTTAGTAATATTTTTAGAAACATTTTCAACTATTTTAGTATCTAATGCCTCTCCATATTGCTTTTTTAAGGCCTCATATTTCTTAGGTTGAGTTGCCTTTATAAAAGCAATAACATCGGTTGGTATAACGCATAAATCTTTGTTATACAAATCTGGTGATACTACATGATATTCATTAACCTTATTAACTAGGTAATTCTCTATATGTTCTTCGAAATGTAATTCTTTAGTGCCTGATGCCATAACTAATTCTTTGTTATTGAAGATTCTAAAATTTCCTTATACCCTATTATACATTCATAAAAATTCTCGAACTTTTTTGTTGGTTGCTTAATTCCTCTTTCAGTTAAATGAAGTGCAAATAGTGCAACAACAAATCCCCATATTTTATCATTTTCTGGTCCAAAAATCAATGATAAATTATCAATGATTCTATTATAAGTAAAAGGGTGTTTATAACCATCAAAATCATCACTATGAATACCATATACATTTAACAACATTAAACCTAACGCAACACCTTTTGCTTTTAGTAAATAATCATTATCACTAAATGAGTTCATTAAGAACAACGTTGCATCAAAATCACATTGTCTTTCCTCTTCAATTGGTTGTTCGAACTTCCCATTATTTACAGAATGAAAGAGTTCATGTGAAACAAAAAACAACAGAGAATATTTAAAAGCATCAACAAACTCAGAAGTTTCAATTTCTCTTTTGCAAATCGGTAACTCTGTAAAAGTACTTTGTTTAAGATTGTCAGTGGCCCAAGTCAACATTGTTTTTGAATCATCCCATTTTGAATCCTTTAATTCAATGTTCTGTCCTTCAGGATTAACGCCTTTGCAATAAATATCATAAAAGGATAAATGAGCAATACTTAAAGCCCTTATAATATCAATTGTTTTTTGACTAATTCGTATAAGCTGATTAAAAATAATTTCACACAAAAAATCATCATCGGAAGTAATACAAATAGTTATATCATCAAATCTATTTGAGCCTTGCACTTTTATATCATCTAACAAACTAATCGCAGAATTAACTGATTTCTTGATATCTTCTCTAACATTTTCTTTAAACTCAATTTTCATTTAATTAGTTTTAGGTTCCCAATCCCTAACATCTATTTTACCGGTCACTGCTTCACTAATTAAAGACTGACGATACGCTTTGAGTTTTTGGATAGAAGTTTGAATTTTTTCTATGCTAATTTCAATTTTTAAAGCAGAATTTTTAATAAATGAAATAGTGTTTTGTTGCTCTGCAACTGATGGATAAGAAATTTTTAAATTAGATAAAACGCCCATACCAATATTCTGTTGCGTTCCGAAACTCCAATTTAACTCCACTTGATATTTGAATAAACTTGATTGTAAGTAATAAAATAAATACTCATAAAAAACTTTTTCACCCTTTGCCCTAAAAACAGCTAAAGGTGACCATATAGTAAACTTTTCTTCTGTTTTAACAATACCAATATTTCCTGTTGTCGCTCCAGATTTAACCATATAAATGTCATTAATTTTTGGAGTATATTTTTTGGAAAACAATTCATAATCTTCTTCAGAAATATAACCCCTCTTTCTATTAAAATCAATTTCATTATTTCTTATAGATTCAGCTGAAATAAAAGGAATACCTTCGTCATATAACTTTGGTGTCGTATGAGGTCCATCTGTAATAGGAATATCTAAAATATTTTTTATTGAAGTAACCTCCCAATGCTCTGGAATGTTACCCAACCACTCAATACCACTGTCTTTTAAGGCTACATTTTTGTTTAATCCTTTGGTTACCGCTTCATTAATAATGGCTTGTCGTTGCTCTTGTAGTTTTTGTATAAGGCTTTCTTTTTTGCTAATTAAGGTGTCTATTAACTGGGTATGGTAATCGAGATAAGCGGCTATTTGGGTTTGTTCTTGTTTTGGTGGCAATAACATTTTTAAGCCTTTTAAAACATCACCACTAACGTGAGGAATACCCATACCAATTGTATTCTCTTGAATATGTTTTTCACCTAGTTGTAATAAATAATTAAGATAAGTTGACTCAAAATCAGAATCTGTTAAGTCAATTTTTGCCATAGTTGATGAAAGTGCACCTTTTTTAGCTTTCACAATTTCACCTGCTTTAGAACCATCCCATAATATGAGAATATCCCCATCATCTACAAACACTAATCCTTTTTCATCTATTGATGCATAAGTAGGGTTTGAAGTTTTATTTCTTAAAAATTCCATTGACAAATATGGCAATAGATTTTCACAACTTTCATCATAATCAACTTTAGGTTTTCTTCCTTTAGTAATATTGCTAATCCACTTTAAACTGACGCTCTTCCAACTCTCAGGAATTTTACCAATCCATTCTACTCCACTATCCTTATATGTCTCGTATGCTTTTTCCATTAGCTAATCAATTTTTTTAATAGGTTAGCAATGTCATTCTCTAAGGTTATAATCTCGGTTTTAATTTCGCTTGCAGGTCGTAAAGGTGTATAGTTGTAGAAATACTTGGTAAAGTTAATTTCGTAGCCAATACGCGTTTTATCGTAATTAATCCAGGCATCTGGTACGTGTGGCAAGACTTCGTTATCAAAATAGGTTTCTATATCCTGGCTTAAAGGTATATTTTCTTTATCACGTTTCTTTGTGTCTGGCTTGGGATTGCCCTTGCTCATTACCATTTTACCATCCTTATACAATGGTTGCTCTACCGTAATTTGGAAGTAGCCAAAATCGTCGTTATCAAAGATTTTGCAATGCTCGTTTTCTTCAAAATTGGTGTACAATTCTAATAAGGCCTCAATATGAGCTTCGGTAAGTTCGTTACGTTTGTTCCCTAGACTTTTTTTATTAGAGCGAGCAAAAATATGCTCGGTTTCTTCCTTGCCTTTGGCATTGGTGCCAACAACTTCAGTGGCATTTCCATTAATTAGTTGTACTTTCCCTTTGCGGTTTTCGGCCTTTTTATTAGTTAAAAACCAGATGTAGGTATTAATACCTGTGTTGTAAAACAAATCTTTTGGTAAAGCGATGATGCATTCTAGCCAATCGTTTTCTATAATCCATTTGCGTATGTCGCTTTCACCACTACCTGCATCTCCCGTAAATAGTGGTGAACCATTGGTAACAACACCTATACGAGAACCATTAGTTTTATCCATTTTAGAAATCATATGTTGTAAGAACAACAATTGCCCATCACTTGTCCGTGGTGTACCTGCGTAAAAACGACCTGCTGGATTTAAAGCTTCATTTTCTATAAAGTTTTTGTCTTTTTTCCAGGTAACTCCATATGGTGGATTGGCCATCATATAGTGAAAATGACTGCCTTGAAATTGGTCATCCGTAAACGAGTTACCGTGTTTTACATCGCGTGGGTTTTCACCTGAAATCAGTGCCTCTGATTTTGCAATGGCACAAGATTGCTCGTTTAACTCTTGGCCATAGGTTAGTATGGTTGGTTTGTGATTACTGTCTCTACAGAGCTCATCTAAAATATAGTTTTTTCCAAGATTTACCATGCCACCTGTACCACAAGCAGGATCGAAAATTGTACGGATAATACCTGGTTTACATAGCTCATCCTTTTCTGGTGTAAAGATGATGGTATTCATTAATGCAATCACATCTCGAGGTGTAAAGTGCTCTCCTGCTGTTTCGTTAGATTGCTCGTTAGAGATACGGATTAACTCTTCAAAGACATAACCCATAGAGTGATTATCTATCTTATCTTGATGCAAGTCTATTTTGCATATGGCATCAATCATTTCGTAAAGCAAACGGTTTTTAACGAGTCTAGCTATAATCTTATCAAACTGAAAGCTCTCTAAAATATCACGCACTTCTGGGTTAAACCCATTGAGGTAATTATTAAAGTTAATCTCAATGTATTGCGGTTCGTCTTTAAGTGAATTTAGCGTGTGCTTTGAGGTGTTGTAGTAGGTTAAACCACCAGAGGCTTTTTTTAAGATAGGATCTAGCTTGTCTTCGCTTACTTTGACTTTAAAATCGTTGTAGCTTTTCCTTACTTTATCGTTGACGTCTTCTAGCATACAATCTAGCCTGCGGATGACCACAAAAGGTAATAGTACGTCGCCTATTTCATTTTTCTTAAAGGCATCTCGCAAGACATCATCTGTGATACGCCATATAAAACCTACGTCTACTTTGTTAATAATGTTGCTCATTTAGTGTTTTCTTTTTGTATAATACAAATCTATGATTGATGTGTGCACTGCACACGCACACTTAATTAAAGTTTAAAAAATTAGACACTTTATCTCCTTCTATACCGTTATCATTCACCTTAAAAAAGTCTATATGCTTTTGTAAATCTCGAATTAACTCTCTAGACAAATTAAAATTGTCATAGCTAGCTAAACTTGAAAAACTCAATTCTCTTCCTTTAGTAATCATATTTCCTGTACTATCATAATAATTTAATGTATCACCAGAGTAAATTCTGTAATAATTCATTAATACTGTACGATCATGCTCTGCTTTACTATCCTGACCGCGTTGATCTCTGTAAGTAACCAAAGTGAATTTAGGTTTTACTCCTGTTACTTCCTTTATTGCCTTCCTCACCACCGGACTAATCTGATCGTAAGAAACGCATTGAGCTCTATTTGTGTAAATAACAACATTAACCTTTGAGTTTGATTTTAAGGCTAAGGTTTTTAAAACCATTACTAAATTACTTGAAAACAAACTCGCGTCTGATGCTATATAAGGATCTACGATTATTATATCTGTTAGAGGCAAGGCGTAAAGTTCTAAATCTGTCCAATTCTTAAATGCAGGCCCATTGATTCTTAGTTTCTTTTCAAACCCATAATCATTTTGCCCAACAAATAACTTATTAAATACCTCGATTTCTTCTCCCACCTCACCAACAATCACACAACCCGAATTTTTAAATTTTGCTGTTTCTTCATCTTCCAGTAAATACACTGCTGATAATTTTTTTTCGCAAAACCCAATGGAAGAATTTGACTTTAGTGGTCTTTTTGGTTCTTTATAGTCAAATTCAATGACTGTATCTGGATTACAGCCCTGACTGAGCGTTGTGACCCACTGCATTAATAATTTACTACTCTTTAATTCTTCCTTAGGAAAATTAAAAAAAACATTTAGTTGTTTTTTGAGTAATTTATTGCAATCCTCGAAGAGCGGATTGTCCTTGCTTTTAATAAAGGAAAGTAAATTAGCTTTATCAATGTAAATATCCATACTATAAAATATCAAAAGCTAGA
>JAUHZI010000262.1 GCA_030426105.1 Bacteroidia bacterium
GCCTGATTTTAAAGCAGGAGATACAGTTATTGTTGATTATAAAATTAAAGAGGGAGACAAAGAGAGAATCCAGTCTTTCCAAGGTGTGGTTTTACAAAGAAGAAATAGTGGTGCTTCAGAAACTTTTACTGTACGTAAAGTATCTGGAAATACAGCTGTAGAAAGAATTTTTCCTGTAAACTCTCCTTTTATTGATGGAATTAAAGTTACTAAGCATGGAGCTGTAAGAAGAGCTAGAATTTTTTACTTAAGAGAGCTAAGAGGTAAATCTGCTCGTATTAAGGAGAAAAAATATTTTGGAAATAAGAAGTAATTCTATTTTTCCTTTGTTTGATTTAAGAGCCCTTAGCACTCGTTGTTAAGGGCTTTTTGGTTTGAAATAGTAAAGCTTTAAATTATGAATTACCTTTCTGTTGAAAATTTATCGAAAAATTATGGCGAAAAGTCATTGTTTACAGACATTTCGTTTGGAGTAGATCAAGGGCAAAAAATTGCATTGGTAGCAAAAAATGGGAGTGGAAAAACGAGTTTGTTAAACTGTTTAACAAATAAAGATGTGCCTGATAGTGGTAGAATCGTTTATAGAAAAGGAATCAATGTGGGGTATTTGCAACAAGAGTCGAGTTATGATGAAAGTTTAACTGTTTTTGAAACTGTTTTCGAAACTGAAAATGAAGCTTTGTTAGCAATTAAAGCGTATTCAAAATGTTTAGAAAATCCAGAAGAGAGTGAAAGGCTTCAAGAAGCTTTTGATAGAGTAACCGAATTGGATGCATGGAATAAAGAGAGTAATATACAGGAGGTACTTTCTAAGTTGCGTTTAAATAATATGAATGAAAAGGTTGCTTTGCTTTCTGGAGGACAAAAAAGAAGATTGTCTCTAGCAAAGGTAATTATTGAAGATCCAGATTTGTTAATTCTAGATGAGCCTACCAATCACCTAGACCTAGATATGATTGAGTGGTTGGAGAATTATCTATCTACAGCTAAAATTTCACTTTTTATGGTTACGCATGATCGTTATTTTCTAGAACGTGTTTGCGATGAAATATTGGAAATTGATAGAGGGAGTTTATTTCGCTATAAAGGAAGCTATTCTTATTATTTAGAGAAGAGAGCTGAAAGGTATCAGATTGCAGAAGCAGAAGTAGGTAAGGCAAAAAATCTATTAAGGAAAGAGCTGGAGTGGATGAGAAGGCAGCCTAAGGCAAGGGGAACAAAATCTAAAGCTAGGATCAGTGATTTCTATGTGACTAAAGCCAAGGCTAAACAAAATTTTGAAGAGAAAAAGGTTGCAATTAATGTGAAGATGGAGCGATTGGGTACTAAAATACTTGAGCTACATAAGGTTTCTAAAGCATTTGGGGATAAAGTTATTTTAGATAAATTCGATTATAATTTCAAACGAGGAGAAAAGGTTGGTTTAGTCGGTGCTAATGGAGCAGGAAAGTCTACACTTTTAAATATCATTAATGGTATTGAAAATGTTGATTCAGGGAAAGTAGTTTTAGGAGAAACAGTTGTTATCGGTTATTATAATCAAAAAGGTTTACAACTTAAGGAAGATAAGCGTGTAATTGAAGTAATTAGAGATATTGCTGAGTACTTACCTTTAGCTGGAGGAAAAAAGATTACAGCAATTCAATTGTTAGAACGTTTTTTATTTCCTTCTCAAACACATTTTCAATATGTACATACCTTAAGTGGAGGAGAACAAAAAAGGTTATACTTATTAACGATCTTGATGAAAAACCCTAATTTCTTGATTCTAGATGAACCTACAAATGATTTAGATATTTTTACTTTACAAGTATTAGAAGATTATCTTTCTGAATTTCAAGGATGTTTAATCGTAGTGTCGCATGATCGTTATTTTATGGATAAAATAGTTGATCATTTATTTGTGTTAAATGGAGATGGAACTATTGATGATGTGATTGGGAGTTATGCTAATTATCGAGAGTTTCAAAAACTAAAAGCACAAGAAGAAAAAAAGCTGCAACATGAGCAAAATCAAAGAGACTCAGAAAAGAAGAAACTAGAAAAAATCGAAGAGCCTAAACGAAACAAAATAAAGCTAAGTTATAAAGAGCAGCGGGAGTTTGATCAGTTGGAAAAAGATATAGAAGCTTTGGAAACAGAAAAGGAGACTTTATCTAGTGAGCTAAATAATCCAAACTTAGCATATGAGAAAATGACTCAAGTTTCTGAACGTTTAACTGCTTTGATGGAAGAGCTAGATGAAAAAACAATGCGTTGGATGGAGTTAGCTGAATACGCTTAATTACATAGAGAGAGTTCGTTGTTATCGTTGAATGAAATTTTATCATTGTCTATAAGCCATCTAACAACAAATAGTATTTCATCTTTATTAGCATTGCTTTTGAGTTGGTTGATTAATTCCTTTGGAGAAATTGAGGATGCTTTTAAATTGGAGTAAATCAGTTGCTCTATTACTTTAAATTCAGAGTTAGATAAGTTTACAGGCTCTTTTTTAGAAAGACAAACATCACATTTTCCACAAGGTTGGGCTGTTTTGTCATTAAAGTAGTTTAATAGTAGTACACTTCTACACTTAGATTCCTCAGAGGCGTATTCAATAACATTATTTATTTTATGTTGTGCTAATTGCTTGCGTTCTTCTAAAATAC
>JAUHZI010000097.1 GCA_030426105.1 Bacteroidia bacterium
ATTAGCTTGTTCAGATTTTATACTCGTATTCCCTAGTTCATATCGAAGTGCCGCATGATGTACACCGTTTGAATACAATTCAGAAGTATTAGGCGCTCTATAGCCACTTGATAAATTTAGACGATACCTACTTCCTTTATTTTCATACGAAAGTCCAGCCGAATAATTAACACTGTTAAACTGTTTTTGAGTACCATTTTCAGTTCCTTTGAAATCATTGTTTAACTCAAGGTGTTTAAAGTCATATCGAGCTCCAGCTTGAAATTCTATTTGGTTAAACGTACGATTGTATAAAGCAAATAAACCATTTTCAAAAGAGGTAGCATCAGGAATAATCTGTTCACTAGCTCTTTCATTACTATTACTTTGTAACATTCCTTGAGTACCAATGACTAAGGACGATTTTTTATATGGAATACTATATTGTAAATTATAATTTGTTGTATTAAGTAATAAATTAATGGCAGGGAAGGTTACTTTTTCATCAAACTCTTGTAGATGATTGATAACATGTCCTACCTTAATGTTTAAAGTACTTTTATCAAAATAGAATTTATTATCTAATAATAAATAGTGGTTATTGATTACTTGTGCAGGTACTGTTCTTTCTCTACTTTGTGTTGTTGTTAAAAAGTCACTTAATGTTGCATTAGCACTGTGTGTGTGACCTGGGATTCCAACTCTTCCGCTTAGGTAATTATATTTTAAATTAATGGTATAGTTTTTCTTTTGGTAGCCTAATGCTGTTTTAAAATTGTAATTACTGAACCTTGCATTTTTAACAAAATCACCAGAAGGTATTTGATAGTCTGCTTGAGAACTTTGGCTTCCAAAAACATTAACACGAAGATTTTTAAGAGAGAATTTAGTCCCTATCTCAGAGTTGAGTCCTAAGCTATTTGATTCAAAAGAACTTTTGATATAACTTTCTGGTTTAATACTATAATCCTGATCTGTAAAGTAAATAATTCCCCCTAAAGCATCAGAACCATATAGTAAAGAGGCAGGTCCTTTAATTACTTCTACACCTTTTATCCCAATATTGGTAATTCCTGTTCCATGATCAGCTCCCCATTGTTGATTTTCAATTCTAAGTCCATTCAATAAAGTAACTATTCTACTTCCAGAAAGCCCTCTGATTGTTGGCTTGCTAATACCAGCTCCATTTCCAGTAGTTTCGACACCAGGAATATTACTGATTTGCTGAATTATATCAGATGAAGGGATATAGCTTATCTGTTCCATTTTTCTGCTTTCAACATTAATCATATGTTGACGTTGAAGCTGGCTATTAGGAACCGAAACAATTACTTCTTCCAAGTGATAATGTAATTCTTCAAGCTCAATTTTCGTTGTATTAGTTGTTAACGTTACAAGTTTACCTTTATAACCTAATGCTTTTATTTCAGTTTCTTGAGGTAATTCAATATTAGAATCTATTTCAACAACCCCGTTCTCATTAGCAACTAAAGTAAGGTTTAAATTGATAAAGTAGATGGAAGATTTAGATATGCCAACTTGAGATTCCTGATCAACGATTGTGCAAACTGTTGTTTGTCCGAAAATTAGAAAGCCACTAAATAAAGTAATTATTAAAGTAAATAATTTCATTAAAAATGAGTTATCTTTGAAACTGTGTTGCAAATATATGTATTTTTAATGCAACAATGTTGCAAGTTATGAGTAAAAATTTATTAAAGTCAAAAAACATAAGGGAGACAGCCTTTCGTTTGAAGGTGCTAGAGATTCTTTTAGCGGAAAAGAAACCTTTGACTGTAGAGGAGATAGAAAAGCAGTTAGGTAAATTTGACCGAATTACTCTATATAGAACAATTAAAACTTTCGAAGATAAGGGAGTTATTCATGAAATAGTTATAGCTGGACAACCAAAGCGGATAGCTTTATGTACATCTACTTGCTCAGAAGGTGAACACCATCATCATTTAGAGCATATTCATTTTTTTTGTGAGAGTTGTAACGAAACTTACTGTATTGAAGAAGTTGAAATTCCAAAAATAAACATCCCCAATCATGAGATAAATTCGTTTGATTTTCAAATGAAGGGAGTTTGTGAAGTGTGTTTAAACAAATAAAAGTATAACTTTTTTATATATTTGCAGTACACTACTTTGTATGATAATAAGGATTTTTCTTCTTTTTTTCTTGCTTACTCTTTCTTTTAAACATTGGTCTCAGGTCATCAATGAGGAAGTTCAACCTGCAATAAACAGGGGTACAGAAGAGTTTTTGAAGGATTATTTATCAATTAAATATCCCAATAGGAAGTTTACAGACTTTATTTACGTAGGAGTAAAGCGTCAAGAGCTGTATTTATTTCGTGGAGGTGAACTTTTAAAAGTGTATAAGGTATCTACATCAAAACATGGCGCAGGCTCAGTAGAAGGAAGTGAAATGACTCCAGTTGGTTTACACAAAGTAAATGGAAAATATGGGGAGGATGTACCTGAAAATGGAATTTTAAAACATAAACGTTTCACTGGGGAGGTGGCAGAAATAGAGTATAGACCAGTCCCGATTAATAAAGATATAATTACCACAAGGATAATCACTATAGAAGGATTAGAAAGAGGTGTGAATAAAGGTGGTAAACTAGATTCTTATGATAGGCATATTTATATTCATGGGACAGCTGAAGAAGGCTTGATAGGAATGCCTGCATCACATGGATGTGTACGTCTTAAGAATAAAGATATCATGGATTTATTCGATTTGTTGTCGAAGGGTATGTATGTTATCATCTTGAATAATTGATTTTTATATTTAGATTCAATATTGAAAGAATAAAGAAATTAAGATACTATTGTTTTTCTACAGCTTTACACTAGTATTTGTGAATGGAATCATTCCTGATTGAAGATTTATAATTATTTTCTTTTTTAATACCTTATTATATAATCTCATCATCACATTAGCTCATCATCTCATCATCTCATCATCTCATCATCTCATTATCTAATTATCTAATTATCTAATTATCTCATTATCTAATTATCATATTATTTCATCACCGAAATTATCCAATAAACGTTAATTTAGATTACATTTTTGATTTTAATAAAGCTATGTTGTACATTTGCAACGATAAAAAAAAAGTTTTTAAAAACACAAAAATGACAAATACAGAAAAATTACCTTACAAAGTAAAAGACATTAGTCTTGCTGATTGGGGGAGAAAAGAAATTAAATTAGCAGAAGCTGAGATGCCAGGTTTAATGTCTTTAAGAGAAGAGTATGGAGATTCTAAGCCATTAAAAGGAGCTAGAATTGCTGGATGTTTACATATGACAATTCAAACTGCTGTTTTAATTGAAACTTTAGTTGAATTAGGAGCTGAGGTAACTTGGTCTTCTTGTAACATTTTCTCAACTCAGGATCAAGCTGCTGCTGCTATTGCTGCTGCTGGAATACCTGTATATGCATGGAAAGGTATGACTGAGGAAGAGTTTAACTGGTGTATTGAGCAAACGTTATTTGCATTTGAAGGAGGAAAGCCTTTAAATATGATTTTAGATGATGGTGGTGATTTAACAAATATGGTGTTAGATGATTATCCTGAATTAGTTGAAGCGATTAAAGGGTTATCTGAGGAAACTACAACAGGAGTTCATAGATTATATGAAAGAGTTAAAAATGGTACTTTAACAATGCCAGCGATTAACGTTAATGATTCTGTAACAAAATCTAAATTTGATAACAAATATGGATGTAAAGAATCATTAGTAGATTCTATTAGAAGAGCTACAGATGTTATGTTAGCTGGAAAAGTAGCAGTAGTTGCTGGTTATGGTGATGTAGGTAAAGGTTCTGCAGCTTCATTGGCAGGAGCAGGAGCAAGAGTTATTGTTACTGAAATCGATCCAATTTGTGCTTTACAAGCTGCAATGGATGGTTTTGCTGTTAAGAAAATGGATAACGCAATTAAAGAAGCTGATATTGTTGTTACAACAACAGGAAACAAAGATATTATTGTTGGAAAGCATTTTGAAATGATGAAAGACAAAACTATCGTTTGTAATATTGGACATTTTGATAATGAAATTGATGTTGCTTGGTTAGATAACAACCATGGTTCTTCTAAGGTTACTGT
Organism: Bacteroidia bacterium; assembly: GCA_030426105.1. Taxonomy (GTDB): domain Bacteria; phylum Bacteroidota; class Bacteroidia; order Flavobacteriales_D; family Parvicellaceae; genus S010-51. The sequence continues at coordinate 4,109 of JAUHZI010000097.1, forward strand.
TAAGCCACAAGTAGATATGTATAACGTCAATGGAAACGATATTATCTTATTAGCTGAGGGACGTTTAGTAAACTTAGGATGTGCAACAGGTCATCCTTCATTTGTAATGAGTAACTCATTTACAAACCAAACGTTAGCTCAATTAGAGTTGTGGAATAATAGTGAAAACTATGAAAACCAAGTTTATATGTTGCCTAAACATTTAGATGAAAAAGTAGCAAAATTACACTTAGCTAAAATTGGTGTTGAGTTAGATGTATTATCTCAAGATCAAGCAGAGTACATTGGAGTTACTGTAGAAGGACCATATAAACCAGAACACTACAGATATTAAGATTATATCTTAAAACAAAACATAAAATCCCGTTAGGTACATACTTAACGGGATTTTTTTATGATAAATTTAAATAGAGAATAGAGATAAGCTTTCCATACCCTGCATAATGTAAAGTAAAATTCAAGTCTTAAAGCCTTGAATCTTGAACCTCAAACCTATTTAATTTTGGCAATTTTAATTCCTAAATAACCATAAGCTACTGTCATAATAGGACTTAAAATATTAAAGAAACAATAGAAAAAATATTCTCCAGTTGCTATCCCTAGTACACTTGATTGTGCCATTCCACAGGTATTCCATGGAACTAGTACAGAAGTAACTGTACCACTATCCTCTAATGTTCGACTTAAATTTTGAGGAGCTAAACCACGATCTTTATAAACCTTAGCAAACATTTTCCCAGGAACTACAATCGCTAAATATTGATCAGAAGTTGTAATGTTAAAACCGATACATGTAGCAGTTGTAGTAAGAATAAGTGAGCCTTTTCCAGTTTTCTTTTTAGAGATCATTGCTTCTGTGATAACTTTTAATAAACCTAGTTTCTCCATCATACCACCAAAACTCATGGCGCATACAATTAACCAAATCGTATATAACATACCATACATACCTTTGGTTGAGAAAAGTTCGTTAACCATTTCGTTATCGGTAACAATATTAGTTTCAATCGTTAAAGCGTTTATAACAGCTCTATAGGAAGATTCGGCAAAAGATGTCGCTTCTAAATCTGGATTAGCCCCCAAGTCTTGAATGATTTCCGGTTGAAAAATAATCGCGAATATACCTCCTAAAAGTGCTCCAGTAAGAATAGATGGAATGGCATCTATTTTTTTTATAATCATAAAAATAACAACAACAGGAACAATAAACAGGGCTGGAGTAATATTGAATTTACTTTCAATTGTTTTCAAAATACTATCAATATCGGAAGTAGAGGCTTCAGCATCAAAGAAAAAACCAATAATTAAAAAGATAATAAGTGTAATTACAATAGAAGGAACAGTAGTCCATAGCATATAGCGAATATGTGTAATTAGGTCAGTACCTGCTACCGCAGGAGCTAAGTTTGTAGTATCACTCATTGGGGACATCTTATCTCCAAAATAGGCTCCAGATATAATCGCTCCAGCTGATAATCCAGCAGGAATTTCTAGAGCTGTACCAATACCAAACATTGCTACACCGACAGTTGCAATTGTACTCCATGAACTACCAGTAGCAAGGGAAACAATGGCACTAATAATACAGGCTGCAACTAGGAAGTAGGTGGGGTTTAAAATATGTAGACCATAATAAATCAAGGTTGGTACAATTCCACTAATCAACCATGTGCCAGCTAAAGCTCCTATTAATAATAAGATCATAATGGCAGGCATAGCTGTTCCAATGGCGGAACTCATACCTTCTAGCATCTCTTTCCATTTATAATTTAAGCGGTATCCAATGAGACCAGCTACTACCGTAGCGATAATTAACCCCATTTGATTTCCCCCTTCCAAATTGAGTTTTACAGAGGTGAATAATAATAGGATTAAAATTACGATTGGAATAATCGCTTCAATTAATAAAGGTTTTCTTTTGTCTTTTGACATAGTCATTATTTTTATATTCGAAAGGAAAGTAACCGTACGTTATAAATCCGAATAGTTTTGTTTTTTTAGCACAAAGAATTGCCAAACGATACTTTTATTGTATACACCCTTTAAAGATTGGTACTTCTTCTTAGGTAAAGCTTTTCTTTGCTTGTTGAGTTTAGGTATATGCCTGTAATAATGGAAATGAGATTTAATGATACTCCAAATATTTTTAAACTCACCTCCAAACAAAAATTTAACACCTGCAATTCCATCTAGTACAAGTCTTATAAAAATAACTCCTAATAAGAAACCATCATAGTTTTTGTGTAAGGTGTAAAGGCTATTTCTAAAGTTAAGATAGGTCTTAAAAGGACTCATATAATCTAATGTTCCTCCACCTACGTGATAAACAGTGCTATCTGGAATGTAAATAATTTTCTTACCAGTGTTTTTTATACGCCAGCATAAATCTATCTCTTCCATATGCGCAAAATAATCGGCATCGAATCCATCAAGGGCCTTAAAAGCGTTAGCTCGAATAAAAAGACAAGCACCAGTAGCCCAAAATATTTCAGTGCTATCTCCAAATTGTCCATTGTCTTCTTCAGTATGATTAAAAATACGACCTCTACAAAAAGGGTATCCATATTTATCCATCATTCCTCCAGCAGCACCAGCATGTTCAAAATTACTTTTGTTATTGTACGCTAAGACCTTAGGTTGGGCAGCAACAATATTTTCATCATGTTCTAGCTTGTTAATGACTGGCATTATCCAGTTATCAGTAACCTCAACATCAGAGTTTAAAAGAATAAAATAATCAGCATTTAAGTTTTTTAACCCTTCATTATAACCACCAGCAAAACCATAATTTTCTTTGTTAATTACAAGTTTTATACTTGGGAAAAACTTTTTAAGAAAAACGACAGAGTCATCAGTAGATGCATTGTCAATAACAACAATTTCGGCTTCCTTACTTTTGGAAACAACGGTAGGTAAAAACTTTTTAAGCCACTTTTTACCATTATAGTTTAATATGGCGACAATTATTTTCAAGTCACCAAAAATAACATTTACACCCGAAATAGACTAAATAAAATGAAAAAAGCTCGATAATCTATAAAATTTCGCTGAAATTGGATAAAATAGCAAACTATTGATTTTTTAATGAATTTATATTTGGGTATGTAAAAGAGTCTGATTTGTTGAAAACCCTTGCTAAAATAGTTTTTTTGTTGGTATCTATTGCCAAAATAGAGAATGCTCTAAATAGAGATTCTCTATTTTTGTTACGAAGTAAAATTAAATATGGATTATATTAAAGTAAGTTTCGAACTCAGCCCTGTACTTCCTGCTAGGGAAATTTTATATGCAGAATTAGGTGAGTTACCTTTCGAATCTTTTGAAGAAATGGATAATGGTTTAGAAGCCTATATTCCAGCACCTGACTTTAAGGAAGAGATGGTAAAAGGATTAATGGTTGAAGGGCTTCCAAATCAAGAAATTAAAATTGTAACAGAAAAGATAGCACAACAAAATTGGAATGCAGTATGGGAAAGTAATTTCGATCCTATTGTAGTCAATAATCGTTGCATTATTCGTGCACCTTTTCATGAAAAATCTGCTGTTGAGTATGATATTATAATTTCACCTCAAATGTCTTTTGGTACTGGTCATCATGAAACAACCTTTTTGATATCAAACGAATTATTTAATATAGACTTAAAAGGAAAGCGTCTTTTAGATATGGGCTGTGGAACAGGTGTTTTGGCAATCATAGCACATCAACTAGGAGCTTACCCTATAGAAGCAATAGATATTGAGGAATGGGCTTTTGAAAATACAAAAGAGAATAATAATTTAAATGCTGTTAATGGAATGACTGTTTTGCATGGAGATGCTAAACTGTTAGAAAATAAGAGTTTTGATATTATTTTGGCAAATATCAATCGTAACATCTTATTGAATGATATGGGAACTTATGCTACTTGTTTAAATGAAGGAGGTAAGATTTTATTTAGCGGGTTTTATGAAACAGATGTTCCTACGATTAAAGCGTCTGCAGAAGAGAATGGTTTAATTTTTGAGAAAATAGAAGTGAAGAATAATTGGACAATGGCCCTATTCACAAAATAATAAAGGATAAAATGAAAATGAAAATATTTTTTGTACTAGCATTAGGCTTGTTAGTTTTTACAAGTTATGGACAAACATTCAGTTCTGATTCAGTAAAGTTTTATAAAGAGGTTTCCTCTTATTTAAATAGTATTTCCAAAGTTAAGTCAAAAGACTTTTTAAAGGAATTTGAGGAATCGTGGTATGGAGGTAATTTTACTCCTAATCAGCGTGCAGAAGTATATGCGACATCGAATACAATTATTGCTAAGAAACTAAAACCTTTCCCTGACTTCTCAAACTATTTGGATGCAATTATGTATTTTAAACAGTCTGGGAAAACTTCAGAACAGTTTAAGAAATGGCATGAGACTCTAAATAAGGTATTAGAAGGGCGAAATAAAAAGAAAATGCAGTCTTATATTAAGACAAGTAAGGAGTTGTTCCAAAATAACACTATTTATAGTTCGTCGTCAACAGTATGGAGAGCAAGTAATAGTAATTATCATTTTGTTTATGATAAAGATCCATATATCGTTTTTGATGAAATGGACTTAAAATGTTATTCTAAAAGAGACAGTAGTGTTTTATATAAAACTAAAGGAACTTTTTACCCTGTTACATCAAAGTGGATAGGAGTAGGAGGTAAACTAACATGGGAGAGAGCTGCTTTACCTAAAGATACTGTTTACGCAGTATTAAATGATTATGAAATAGGAATGAAAAGTGCTGGTTTTACAGTCGATTCTGTTGATTTTTATAGTAACTATTTTGATCAGCCACTTAAAGGAAAATTATATGAAAAAGTTTTAGCTAACAGAGGTGCTAGTAAAGTTGCATACCCTAAATTTGAGTCTTATAGTAAGCGATTATTGATTAAAGATATCTTCCCATCAATAAATTATGATGGAGGGTTCTCTTTAACAGGACAGAATATACAAGGTGCTGGAACAATTGACAATCTAGCTCGACTTATTTTTTTCAAAGATGGAAAAGAGTTTTGTAAATCTGAAGCTTTAAACTTTGTGATTAATGCTAATGAAATTAGTTCAGAAAAAGCAAGTGTTAGTTTTTATATTGAAAAAGATTCGATTACCCATCCTGGGTTAGAATTTAAATATACAGATAAGGATCAAAAATTAACCTTAATTCGTGGAGGACAAGGTTTAGGTCTATCACCATTCTATAATAGTTATCATCAATTTGAGATGTTTTTTGAAGCATTGTATTGGAAAGTTGGAGATCCTGTTATGAGTTTTGGAGCATTATTTGGGAGTTCAGATAGTTCAGCCTATTTTAACTCTTTCGATTATTTTGATAGAAATGTTTACGAGCGTTTAACAGGTGGAGGAGAGAATCCTCTGGTTAAGGTCAAGAGGTATGCCCAGAAAGTAGCATCCAAAGAGTTAGAATTAGCTGGACTTGCAACTTACTTAGGAAAAACAAAACAATCGGCTGAAATTGATTTGTTTAAGCTTACAACAATGGGGTTCTTAACCTATGATAAAGAGCGAGAAAAAATATATGTAAAAGATAAACTTTACCATTATATTGATGCTAGAAAAAAGAAAGCTGATTATGATGCGATTGTAATCGCTTCACAAGCTAAAATAAATGCAATACTAAATTTAACTTCTAAGGATTTAAAAATCAATGGAGTTAAGAAGTTTACGCTAAGTCAAGCTCAATTTACAAAGGTATATCCAGATAATAAGTCTGTAATTGTAAAGAAAAACAGAGATATGGAGTTTAGTGGGATTCTGAATGCAGGAAGGACAGAGTATTTTGGGAACCTTTATAAGTTTTCTTATGATGATTTTAAAGTAGAACTTTTGGAATGTGACTCTATGCGTTTACGTGTCTTTAATAGAAGTAAAAATGGACCTCCACAATTAAGGTTAGGATCTATTATTGAAGGAGTGAGAGGTGAAGTATTGATTGATGATGCAAATAATAAGTCAGGTATTGACACAACTATAACGGATTATCCAAAAATTAACTGTACGAAGAAAACATTTGTATTCTACGATAAAAAGAAAATTCAAAGAGGTGCGTATAATAGAGATAATTTCAAATTTGTTCTAGAACCATTTTCTATGGATAGTTTGGATAATTTCTCTCGTATTGGTGTTGAATTTGATGGTGAGTTTCTGTCTGCAGGAATTTTTCCAAAGTTTGATGAAAAATTAAAAATTCAAAAAGATAACTCATTAGGGTTTGTCAGAAGTACACCAAAGGGAGGGTATGGAATTTATGGAGATAAAGCCAATTATGATAATGAGATTAGATTGAGTAATAAAGGTTTGCAAGGTAGTGGAGAAATTGACTTCCTAACTTCACATGCAGAATCTAATGAAATTACATTCTTACCAGATTCATTGACAGCAGTTGCACAAAAATACCATAATAAGCAGCAGGCATCAAACCCTGAAACCCCTGTAGTTAATGGAAAAGATTGTGGTATTACATATATTCCAAAAAATAAGGTTTTATATGCTTATAGCATAGATAGTGATTTAGAGTTTTTAAAAGATGGAGAAGCAACTTTAGAAGGTAGATTGTCACTTACCCCAGAAGGGATGAGAGGGAATGGTTTTATGTATTTTGGTAATGGAGTAATGTTCTCCTATAATTATAAATACAAACAACGTGTAATTGATGCCGATACTTCTGCGTTTAAAATTCGATCCGAATTAGAAGGAGAGATGGCTATTAAGACAGAGAATGTAAGTGGGCATGTAGATTTTGATGCGCGTAGGGCAGAATTTAGTTCAAATTCAGGAAACTCAAATATAGAATTCCCAGAAACACAGTATTTATGTTACATGGATAAGTTTATATGGTTAATGGATGAGAATGGAATTGAACTCGAGAAAAAGAAGAAACAAAACATATCGATTGATAGTGATTTAGATATTACAGAGTCAAACTTCTATTCAACCAATCCTAAACAAGATTCGTTAAATTTTGCTTCATCCAAGGCTAGATATGATATCAAAAAGAAAAAATTAGTATGTTCTAATGTTGATTATATTACAGTGGCAGATGCTAGAATATTCCCTGATAGTGGAGAAGTAGTTATTCGTAAGAAAGCGAAAATGGATAAATTGGAGAAAGCTAAAATCTTAGCAAACTATGTAACTAAGTATCATAATATATCTGATGCAACTGTAGAAATTTTAGCGTTAAAAGCATACAAAGCCTCAGGGTATTATGATTATATTGATATTAATAAAAAGGTTCAGAAAATTTATATGGACAAAATACAACCTGATACTACTTTCCAAACAACTGGAAAAGGTAAGGTAGATAATAAGGTTAAATTTTTTATGAGTCCTCATTTTGAATTTAATGGAGAAGTAGAGATGTTAGCTTCATTGAAACCACTAAACTTTAAAGGTGAAACTAGAATTAACCATGAATGTGCTATTGATAAAAACTGGATGAGCTTCGAAGCGCCAATTGACCCTGAAGATGTTATGATTCCTATTCAAGAGGAAATGACTGATAACAGTGGAAATAGTATTGGAGCTGGTTTAGTAATGAACAGTGATTCAATAGGTATATATTCAACATTTTTATCGAATAAAGTGAAAAAATCCCATGTTGATGTTATTACAGCTAGTGGGTTCTTGAAATACGATGAAAAAGCAAAAGAATATCAAATCTCAAATACCGAAAAATTAAAGGAAAAAACTTTACCTGGAAACTTTATAGCTTTGAATACTGAAAGCTGTGAGATGGAAGGTAGTGGAAAGTTTGATTTTGGTGTAAACTTAAGCCAATTTAAGATGACTCCTGTAGGTCAAATTAATTATAATCCAGCTACTAAGAAAATAGATGTGAAGTCAGCTATTGCTTTTAATTTCCCATTTAATGCTGATGCATTGGATAAAATGGCGAAGCATATTGTTGAGTATCCTGATATAGAACCTGTAGATTTAAATAACGCAATGTATGAGCAATCGTTAAGAGAAACTGTAGGGTTGGTAAAATCTGATAAAGCAATTTCTGATTTAAGTATTCATGGAAAAATTAAGAAAATGCCAGATGATTTAAATGTTCCTTTATATTTAGCTAATGTTGATTTTTCATGGGATCCTTCTCAAAATGCTTATGTTTCTAAAGGTAAAATTGGCGTAGCCAACTTGTTAAAGAAACAAGTCTTTAAACAGTTAGAAGGTAAGGTGGTTATTCATAAAAGAAAGACTGGAGATGAAATAAGTATATACCTCCAGTTAGATGAGAACAACTTCTATTATTTCAATTATAAACGAGGTTTAATGCAGGCTTATTCTACCAATACAGATTTTAATACTGTAATTGAAGAAACGAAAAAGGATAAGACTAAATTTAAAGGAAAGAAAGACGAAGAAGATTACCAGTACATGCTTTCGACAAAAACAAAAGCTATTGGATTTAGAAGAAAGTTCCAATAATAAATTAGAATAGTTTATAAAAGTCATGATTTTATTATCATGGCTTTTTTTTGACCATGTTCTTTTAAGATTAGCTATTTTGATCTAGAACTTGTTGCTATAGGTCCTATTTGAATCTATGTTTTTTAGTATTAGGAATGTAAAAGTTATAGGCTGGTTTTCTTTTCATTTTATCGATACCTAAAGCATTCCTTTTTTGTTCAAGAATTTGATGCTTATTCAGTGTTTCACTTATAGCGTTAATTGTATAGTGATCAGTGATAAAAGGGAGTAAATATAGTTCCATAATTCTTATCCAGTAGGTGAGTTCATGATTTAATAAAGTCTCGTTTTGACAACTAATCATTAAGTTGGAGGAGTATGGGAAATTAAAATTTATTGAAGCTAAATAGTCATCATGCTCTATACTTTTAGGAATGTTTTCATAGTAAACAATATTTGTTTCGTAGGCACCATAACCAAAGCTTTTATGGTCAAAGTAAATGACAATCGTTAA
>JAUHZI010000098.1 GCA_030426105.1 Bacteroidia bacterium
CAGAAGCTACTGAATCGTATAAAGAGAAAAGTGAAGCTTTTTCTAATGACGCAAGTATGCAGAAGAAAGCAGCAGAAGTTAGTAAAACTAAAAAAGCTGGCCCATTACAAGCATTAGTAGATATTGTTCCTTCAAATATTTTTGTTTCTTTAACGAATAACAAATTAATGCTTCAGGTTATCTTTTTTGGTGTGTTTTTTGGCGTTGCTTTATTGCTAATTCCAGCTGAATCAGCAAAGCCTGTAAATGCTGTTATCGGAGGATTAAATGATGTGTTTTTAATGATGGTTGATGTTATTATGAAAGCTGCACCTTTCTTTGTTTTTGCATTGCTGGCAGGAAAGTTTTCTGAATTAGCGAAAGACGATCCTTCTAAACTATTTGAATTATTTGCGACATTGGGGGTTTATAGTTTAGTCGTTGCATTTGGGTTAGCATTAATGATTTTTGTAATCTATCCTTTTGTGTTAAAACTAGTAGTTCGTAAAAAAATATCATATGGAAGTTTCTTTAAAAGAATTAGTCCAGCTCAATTTTTAGCTTTTTCTACTAGTTCAAGTGCTGCAACCTTACCAGTTACAATTGAGTGTGTTAGAGATAGAGTGGGAGTGTCAAAAGAAGTGACGAGTTTTGTTTTACCAATAGGAGCAACTGTAAATATGGATGGAACAAGTTTGTATCAAGCTGTTGCGGCAATTTTCCTAGCACAAATCCACTTAATTGATTTATCATTTGGTCAACAAATGACAATTGTTTTAACAGCTACTTTAGCTTCAATTGGATCAGCTGCTGTTCCAAGTGCAGGTTTAGTAATGCTAATGATTGTTTTAGGCTCAGTAGGCTTAAATCCTGCTTGGGTAGCATTTATTATTCCAATTGATCGTTTATTGGATATGATGAGAACAGTGGTAAATGTTACAGGTGATGCTACTGTTGCGACTGTAGTAGCAGCTACTGAAAATGAATTGAATGTTGTTGATGATAGTGAATTGGATGATATGTATAACGATGAACTTGATTTATAGAGGTTTTTCAGTTTTTTAACGGATTCAAACCTTGTTTTATCACTGAATTTCAAGTGAAAGATGTTTAAAAGTTAATTTTTCTTATTTATTATCTCTATCTTAAACTTCTATGTTTAGGAGTAGAGTCAAAAATAATTATACCTATCAAAAGGGAAAGCAAGTTATATTTTTTATAACCTTGGCTTTTTCTACTGTTGGTTTAATTATTAATTTACTCACTAACTATTCACAATTAACACTGCCGCTTAAAATCAATTTTTATGTGGGTATTTTTTTATTGATGGGCATCTTTATTTATAGTTTTTTTAGAGGAGAAGAAAGCTGTAAAAGAATTTTCTTGTATCTATCATGGATAATGGTTGGGAATATAGTTATTGGTCAATTTTTATCGTTAAACTCAGAATATCATGATTTGATCTTTGAGAAACTTTTATTGAGAAATATTACTTTCTCTATATTTTTTATTATTCTAACAGGGTTTATAGTAAACCTTAAACATGCTTTTATCCAATTAGTTATATTGTTAGTTTCATTATTAGCTTTATCTGTTACAGGGAATGCAAACTATATTTTAAATAATGTAGTGCTTTTGGTGACAATGATTATTGGTTTTTTCCTAATCTTAGCATTTTTCGTTAATCACCTGAACGGTTTCATTGCAAGAATGAATGCACAGCGAAATGTATTACAAAAACGAAATAAGGAAATTGTAGACAACATTACATATGCTAAAAAAATTCAAAAAGCGATTTTACCAGAAAAAGAAGAAGTAGAAAGTAATTTTAAAGAAGCTTTTATTTATTATAAACCTAAAGATATTGTCGCAGGAGATTTTTACTGGATTGAAAAACAATGGGATAGAATCTTATTTGCAGTTGCTGATTGTACTGGGCATGGTGTTTCAGCGGCGATGGTCTCTGTAGTATGTAATTATGGCTTAAACCGTTCTGTAAAAGAATATGGGTTGATTAAACCAGGTGAAATTTTAGATAAAACAAGAGAGTTTGTAACGCAGAAGTTTGAACACAATGAACAAAGTGTTAGAGACGGTATGGATATCGCTTTATGTTCATTAAAAGGCAATATATTAGAATATGCAGGTGCTTATCGACCATTATGGGTTGTAAGAAATGGGACAATAATAGAGTATAAACCTGATAAGCAACCAATAGGAGTTTTTTCCAGACAAACCTCATTTACAACACATTTAGTAAACCTAGAAGAAGGTGATGCAATTTATTTATTTTCTGACGGTTATATCGATCAGTTTGGAGGGGAAAGAAGAAAAAAGTTAAAGACTAAACCTTTTCAAAATATATTGTTAGCCATTCAAAATAAATCAATGGAAGAACAAAAAAGAATTTTACACGAATATTTAGTCAATTGGAAAGGTGACTTGGAACAGGTGGATGATATTTGTATCTTTGGAATTAGGATTTAAGTCAAATTCCATTTTCATAACCATTGACAGTCAATATAAATGAGTAATCAAAATCAAATCAACTGCCCCAATTGCCATACATCAATTGATGTTCAAGATATCTTAGCTCACCAATTAGAAGAAGAAATTAAGCAAAAGTATCATGCTCAGCTAGCGAATGAAAAAAAGAAATTTGAAGAAAATCAAGATAAGCTCGAAAAAGAACGAGATAAATTTGAGTCGCAAAAGAGAAAGGCAAATGAACTTTTTAGAGAAAGAGTAGAGAAACAAATAAAAGAAGAAAGAAAGGCGATTGAAGATAAATTAAAAGCTAAGCTTTCAGAAGAGAATTCGGAGCAGTTTAAAGCTTTGCAAAAGGAACTCAACGATAAGTCTGAGCAAATAAAAGAATTGAATCGAACAAAGGCAGAGATTGAAAAACTTAAACGAGAAAAAGCAGAGTTAAAAGAAGCAACAGAAGCTGAAGCTCAAAAAAAGCTTAATGAAACATTGTTACTCGAAAAAGAAAAAATTCGCAAGCTTGAAGCAGAAAAAAATGAACTAAAATTTAAAGAACTTCAAAAACAGTTAGAGGACCAAAAAAAACTAACTGAAGAAATGAAGCGTAAGCAAGAACAAGGATCAATGCAGATGCAGGGAGAGGTCCAAGAGCTAGCAATTGAAGAATTTCTTGCGACCAATTTTCCTTTGGATTCAATCACTGAAGTTAAGAAAGGAGCTAGAGGAGGTGACTGTTTACAAATTGTAAACACACGAACACAACAGAACTGTGGTTCAATTTATTACGAAAGTAAAAGAACAAAGGATTTTCAACCAACTTGGATTGAAAAGTTTAAAAATGATATCAGAGATAAAGGGGCTAATATAGGTGTTCTAGTTACGAACACTATGCCAAGTGATATGCCTCGTTTTGGAATGAAAGATGGAATTTGGATTTGTTCTTTTGAAGAATTTAAGGGACTTTGTGCTGTATTAAGAGAATCTATTGTTCAAATATCAATGGCGGTATCTACTCAAGAAAATAAAGGAGATAAGATGTCAATGTTATATGATTTTTTAACAGGAAATGAATTTAGGTTGCAAATAGAAGCTATAGTAGAAGGCTTTTCGCAAATGAAAGCTGATCTTGAAAAAGAAAAGCGATCTATGCAAGGACATTGGAAGAGAAGAGAAAAGCAAATTGAAAAAGTGGTGTTAAATACTAATTTTATGTACAATTCAATAAAAGGTATTGCAGGAAATGCGATTCAATCTGTAAAAGCACTAGAATTACCAGAACCAGATGATGAATTTGATGTTTAAAGGTGAGTTCATTCACTAACTCCCGTTAATTTGTATCTTTGTAAAGTCGTAAACGATTAAGAATAAAGATTAGAATGAGTTTGTCTCAAAGAATAAATAGTTTAGTACAACTTGGAAAAATTCTTTCTGCAGTTGGAAACAAGAAAGCATGGGTCGATTTTGAACTTGGAATAACAGAAGAGGAATATTCCAAGTTAATAGAAAAAACGAAAACTGTTAAACATCACAACGGGTGGTTTACTGAAAAGGAAGTTTTATTTGCTTTTAAGTCGTGGGGAGAAGCATTAACGAAAGAAAATTTAGAATTATGGATTTCTAAATATTCCATAGAAAAAGAGCTGAATAAAACAGTTGCCATTATTATGGCTGGAAATATACCAATGGTTGGGTTTCATGACTTACTTTGTGTTTATTTATTGGGAGGGAAGGTTAAAGCAAAGTTATCTACAGATGATAATGTGTTGATTCCAACAATAATAAAAATACTAGGTTTCTTTGATTTAGCTGTAGAAAATACAATTGAATTTATTCCATTTAAACTAGAAGGATTTGATGCTGTAATTGCAACAGGAAGTAATAATACTGCACGTTATTTTGAAACATATTTTGGTAAATACCCTAATATTATACGTAAAAATAGAACATCAGTAGCTGTTTTAACTGGAGAAGAAACTAAAGAAGAATTAGCTAAATTGGCTGATGATGTGTTCTTATATTATGGTTTGGGGTGTAGAAATGTAACAAAGTTATTTGTGCCTAAAGGGTACAATTTGGATGCTGTTTTTGGAGCGTTTTTTCAACATGATTATGTCTCAGAAAACAATAAATATGCTAATAATTATGATTATCATAAGGCTGTATATTTAATGGAGCAACATGAAATGGTAGAGAATGGGTTTCTGTTGATGAAAGAAGATTCTAGTTTACATTCACCAATCGGAATGCTTTTTTATGAGCAATATGAAAGCCTTGAAGATGTAAAGCAAATTTTAACAGAAAATCAGTCAGAAATTCAGTGTGTAGTTGGAAAAAGTGATATTCCTTTTGGAAAAGCACAAACTCCACAACTTTGGGATTATGCTGACAATATAGATGTAATCGATTTTTTAAGTCAATTGTAGGGATGAATAGAAGTGAAGCCTTGTTGTATCTTGATGCCAATGAAAATGACTGGCAGGAAGTACTAGAGTTAAAATTATTCGAATTAAAAAAAGAATTATTTCAACGAATTGTAATCCCAAAAATTTATATTAAAAGAGCAGAAAAGGTAGCGCTTTGGCATCAAGCAGAATGTGTTTTACGAGGAGGAGAAGCAGTTCAATTAAATGAAGTAGAATTCACTTTTGATACAGTCGAAGTAATAACTATAGATGCATTGTTGAAGTTATACAGGACATTTGAAACAAAATATACAACTCTTCAGTTACAGTTAAGTCAAGCATTCGCAGCAAAAGAAGTTGCTGAAAAACTGCATGAAATAGCTCAATTAGAAATGGCTCGCCAAATGGCAATACTACCTATAGCAAAGCTTTGGATAGATGATCCAATAGAAACAATAGCGATTAAGATGACAGATGCTGTCAATACAGGAGTAATTATCTCAGAACTAAATCAATCGAATAAAGGGGAGCTTCTAAAAAAAGATTTACATTTGCTGCCGAATTTAAAAAAAGACTTAGAACGAACATTAAAATCAAACAAGTAAAAAATTATGTTTAAAGAATTATGGAGGAGTGGACCAATAGGTCATGTGGTGGCAGATGTGCTTATGGCTTTGTCCATAATGGTTTCAGCATATTTATTGTTTATTGCATACCGTAAGTTTGTAACGTATATTGGATTAGGCAAAATTCGTAAAACAACAGTCAACTATGCTACGCTTTATGATCTTAAGAATCCATATGCTAAAGGAGATATACAGTTTGGTTTTGAGTTAAAAGAGGAAACAAAGCTTTTATTGCAGATCATTGATAAGAATGATCAAGTCATAACGGTGCTAAAAGATGAAACTTTTCAAGAAGGAATTCACCCTGTATACTTTGATACTAAAGAGATTCCTAATGGAGAATATTTTTATCAGTTAATTACTCCTTATCAAAAGCTTACAAAAAAGTTTTTTATTGTAAATTAGCCCCATGAAAATTAAAACACTTACTATTTTTATACTTACTTTTCTAGTAGGTTCGGTTGCTTATGGGCAATATACCTCAGGATCTAAGAAAAAGAAAAAAACTCATGGAGGAAAGACACCACACCATTCAGTAATAAAAGCTGACTTTAAATTACCAACTCCTACAGGAGATAAAATGTTTAGAACTTTCTTAAATGGAGTTACAGATTTAGATTTTTCATACAATTACCGTTTGTTAAATGATTTCGCATTTGGAGCTGGAATGAAATATGGCTTTTGGGATGTAGATGTCAATGCCTTTCCGTCAGATAAAGTAAATGGTACACATAAAATTATTAATCCGTTTGTTAGTGTAAGTAAAGTCTTTCAACAAAATAGACAGTTGTTTTTTGAAGTTGAATTAAAAGCTGGATACAATACCTT
This sequence comes from Bacteroidia bacterium, assembly GCA_030426105.1. Lineage (GTDB taxonomy): Bacteria > Bacteroidota > Bacteroidia > Flavobacteriales_D > Parvicellaceae > S010-51. The sequence goes on from JAUHZI010000098.1 coordinate 6,323, forward strand.
TAATACAACTAGTGAGTATAATGGAGTAGGTTATACTTATAAAGCTTCTGGTATAAATTTTGAGCCAAAGTTCGGAGTATATTTGCAAACACAAAGTGACTTATTATCGATAGGTATGACTCTAAATTACAATTATATGAATGCTAGCTTTTCGGAGAATAACTTAGGAGTCAATAAATTACCTGGATTTTCGGCAGGTTCTGGAGGGAATCCAACTCAGTATTTTTCAGTAGGTTTTGGGTTTTATACTTTCCTACCAAATAAAGATGATATTGCTGCTGCAAAAGAGCATTAAGATATAAACAAATTAAGCGTAAATTATGTACAATTCAGATGTAGAAGGATTAGATGCTTTTGTTGGGAAATACAAAGCTTTAAATAGTGAAATAAGTAAAGTAATTGTAGGGCAAGAAGATGTTATAAAACAAGTATTAATTTCTATTTTTAGTAAAGGACATTGTTTATTAGTTGGTGTGCCTGGACTAGCAAAAACATTATTAGTGAATACTATTGCTGATGTACTAGGACTGGATTTTAATAGAATTCAATTTACGCCAGATTTAATGCCTTCAGATATTATTGGTTCTGAAATTTTAGATGAGACAAAACAATTTAAGTTTATTAAAGGACCTTTATTTGCTAATATAATCTTAGCAGATGAGATCAATAGAACACCTCCTAAAACTCAGGCGGCTTTATTAGAAGCTATGCAAGAAAAATCGGTTACTACAGCAGGGCAAAAGTTTGAGTTGTCAAAACCATTTTTTGTATTGGCAACACAAAATCCAATAGAGCAGGAGGGGACATATCCATTACCAGAAGCTCAATTAGACCGTTTCATGTTTAATGTTTGGGTAGATTATCCAAGTTATGAAGAAGAATTGGCAATTGTTGATGCAACTACATCTAATAAAAAGGTGGAGCTAGCATCAATTCTTAATGCTGAAGAAATTATTTATTTTCAAGACCTTATCCGTAGAATACCAGTTTCACAAAATGTATTAGAATACGCTGTGAAATTAAGTGTAAAAACTAGGGCAACTGATAGTTCAGCACCAGAGGTTATTAAAAAGTTTGTGTCATGGGGGGCAGGACCAAGAGCTTCACAAAACCTTATTTTAGCAGCTAAATGTCATGCTGCAATAAACGGGAAGTACTCTCCTGATATTGAAGATGTTCAAGCAGTAGCAGTTCCGATTTTAAGACATCGTTTGGTGCGTAATTATATGGCCGAAGCAGAAGGGTATACTATAGAAAAAATTATAGATGCAATCTTATAGAATAGCATTTAGATGGTTGTATATGTATTTGTAAATAGGAAAAATCGAAAGACAAAAATTGGATTTACTGATGATTTCAATGGTCTATCAAAGCAATTACAACAACAAGATAAGGCTTGGAAATTGATCCAAAAAGAAACCTATACCTCAAAGAAAAATGCTTTAATAAGAGTAAAACAACTGAAAAATAAAATGAGATAATGAATAAGTTACTTCAATTAATCGTTCTATTGTTTTTAGTTGGTTGCAACTCAGAACAAAAAGTTTCGAAGGAAATAGAAGTGAATCACGATTTGGATCAATTATCTAAAGTTATTAACCTTGAAAATTTTTCACCAACAAAAGTTGATTGGGTTTATAAAAAGTTAGGTGAAGAAAATTCTAGAATCCCTGGACCTACAGATTATCAGCTGGAGTCAATTTTATATTTTGAAAAGGAGGAGTTGACTAAACTTAAGTTAGCAATAGTAAATGATTTGATAGACTCTAATGATTGTTCAATTAACCTTAAATGGTTAAAGTATCAAGAAGCTGTATCGAGTCAACTTTGTGCCCATTATAATAGTAATGTATTTAGTAAAGGAGTTTTACTTAATGGTAGCTTGGTTATAAAAGGTAATAACGTTTATTTGAGGATGTATACCAATTAATTGAAATAAAAAAAGCAGTGATTCAGTCACTGCTTTTTTAGTTTTTCATTAATACTCATCCTCATTAAAGAAGAAATCATCTTTTGTAGGATAATCAGGCCAAATGTCTTCGATTGTTTCATAAGTTTCACCTTCATCTTCTAATGCTGAAAGGTTTTCTACAACTTCCAAAGGAGCTCCTGTTCTCATTGCAAAGTCAATTAATTCTTCTTTAACTGCTGGCCAAGGTGCATCTTCTAAATATGATGCTAATTCTAATGTCCAATACATAATAAGTTGTTTTTATGTTGTAATACTTTGTTATTCGTTTGTACGTTTACAGAGCGCAAAAGTAATTTTTTTACAGAAAAAAACAACTTTTTTTTTAAGAAGTTGCATTTCTACAGAAAAAAATAAGCTTTATTAATCAAGATTAAGAGCCGTATTATACATTTATTGAGAATTATGGGATTTGGGTTTTAAACAAATTAACGATAGAAAGTTTATAAATAAATAGAAATAGTCTGATTAAAACGTGCAGAACTAATAAAATGTGTTACTTTTGCACAAAATTTATAACAATAGCTATTAAAAAATAATTAAAGCATGTCACAAATAAAAGGAAAAGTAGCTCAGGTGATTGGACCTGTAGTCGATATTAACTTTGAAGGTGCTGGTCAATTACCAGAGATTTTAGATGCTGTAGAAGTCAAGAAAGAAGATGGTACAGTATTAGTATTAGAATGTCAACAACATATTGGTCAAGATTCTGTTAGAACAATTTCTATGGATTCTACTGATGGTGTATATAGAGGAATGGAAGCTGTTGGAACAGGAGCTCCTATTTCAATGCCAATTGGAGATCAAGTAAAAGGAAGATTATTTAACGTAATTGGAGAGGCTATCGATGGTATTGGTGCTTGTGACAAGTCTGCTTCAAGAAGTATACATCAAGAAGCTCCTAAATTTGAGAACTTATCAACTTCTACTGAAGTATTATATACAGGAATCAAAGTAATTGATTTGATTGAGCCTTATGCAAAGGGAGGTAAAATTGGATTGTTTGGAGGTGCTGGAGTAGGTAAAACAGTATTGATTCAGGAGTTGATTAACAATATTGCAAAAGGATATGATGGATTATCTGTATTTGCTGGTGTAGGAGAGCGTACACGTGAAGGAAACGATTTGTTACGTGAGATGATTGAATCAGGTATTATTAAGTATGGTGAAGCTTTCGAAAAATCGATGGAAGAAGGTGGATGGGACTTAAATGCTATTGATAAAAAAGAATTAGAGAACTCTAAAGCAACATTCGTATTTGGACAAATGAATGAACCTCCAGGTGCACGTGCTAGAGTTGCATTATCAGGGTTAACTATTGCTGAGTATTTCCGTGATGGAGATGGAGAAGGTCAAGGAAAAGATATCCTTTTCTTTATCGATAACATTTTCCGTTTTACACAAGCTGGTTCTGAGGTATCTGCCTTATTAGGACGTATGCCATCTGCCGTAGGTTACCAACCTACATTAGCTTCTGAAATGGGAGCAATGCAAGAGCGTATTACTTCAACTAAAAGAGGATCGATTACTTCAGTACAAGCAGTATATGTACCTGCGGATGATTTAACGGATCCAGCACCAGCAGCAACATTTGCTCACTTGGATGCTACAACAGTATTGTCTCGTAAAATTGCTGAGTTAGGTATTTATCCTGCAGTTGACCCATTAGATTCAACTTCAAGAATTTTAACGCCACAAATTTTAGGAAACGATCACTACGATACTGCTCAAGCTGTTAAGAATATCTTACAACAATATAAAGAGTTACAAGATATTATTGCAATCTTAGGTATGGATGAATTATCTGAAGAAGATAAATTAGTTGTACATAGAGCTAGAAGAATTCAACGTTTCTTATCTCAGCCTTTCCACGTAGCAGAACAGTTTACAGGTTTAGCTGGAGTTTTAGTTCCTATTGAAGATACAATCAAAGGATTTAAAATGATTTTGAATGGAGAAGTTGATCAATATCCAGAATCAGCGTTCAACTTAAAAGGTTCTATTGAAGAAGCAATAGAAGCTGGAGAGAAAATGTTAGCTGAAACTAAATAATTTTAAAAGCGAATTAAAATGAATGTTGAAATAATAACACCAGATGAAAACTTGTTTAAAGGAACTGCTGATAGCATTATTGTTCCTGGATCTACAGGTTTAATCGGTATATTAAATGATCACGCTCCTTTTATTACAACTTTACAAAAAGGTAGTGTAGTTATTACTACTGAAAAAGGTGAAGAAACTTTTGATGTCAAAGGTGGTGTAGTAGAAGTTTTAAATAATAAGGTGATTGTTTTAGCTGAATAAAACTTCATTATATGAATTGTAAAGTCCCGTTGCAGTAAAATGTAACGGGATTTTTTTTTGAAATAATGAACAAAAATGTGAATCCTATTGGACTTGTGTTACTTAAGATTTAGCATTGTAGTTAATAACTCGATGCATATAAACTATATAGATTGTTTTGAAAACAGTATTATTGCAAAATAAATTGGTATTTAACATATGATGCGAATTACAATAGATATTGATGTTACCAACCCAGAAGAAGTTGTTAAAGCACACAAAGGAGAATTGGTAGGTTTATTAGCCGATGTTATGCTTTCAAAAGTAAAGAAGAAAAAGAAAGTAGAACAAGCAGTTTGCGAAGAAGTTGTAAGAATCCTCAAAGAAGAATTTCCTAAAGGATTACAACAAGAGATGGTAGAAGCAAATGTAGAGTTTAATATTGTAGATGTACAAGATAAGGTTTAAAATATGAAATGGTTTACTCCCGATTTTATTGAGTTTTTTAAAGAGTTAGCATCCAATAATCATAAAGATTGGTTTGACGAGAACCGAAAAAGATACGAAACTTCAATAAAAGATCCCTTTAAGCTATTTGTTCAGGAAATGATATCAAGAATGAACGAAATAGATAAAAGTATAGCAATACAACCCAAAGATGCCATCTTTAGGATTAATAGAGATATTCGTTTCTCAAAAGATAAATCCCCATATAAAATAAACCGTTCGGCAATTATTTCACCAAATGGAAAAAAGGATAAAACAACTCCAGGCTTATACTTTGAATTTACACCTGAATATGTTCGAGTTTATGGAGGAGTTTATCAATTGACTACAGCACAGGTAGCAGCTGTAAGAACAGCTATAGCTAACGATATAAAAAACTTTGAACAACTGATTCAGGCTAAAGATTTTATAGAAGCTTATGGTGAAATTCAAGGGCAAAAGGCTAAACGTTTACCCAAAGAGTTAAAAGCAATAGCAGAAAATCAAGATTTATTATTCAATAAAAATTGGTACTATTTTGCAGAATTACCTCCTGAAACTGTTTTAGAAGAAAACCTTCCAGATATTATAATGGATTATTATTTAAAAGCTAAACCAGTAACAGATTTTTTTGGAAAGATTTTAGGGTAAATATGAATGTAGGGGTTAGAAGAGTAGGAATAAAAACAATAGATTCTTTATGTAGGTGTGATAACTGCAAAAAAAGTGGGGAAATAAAAATTCAATCTCAATGTGAATATTTCCATTTGATGTATTTAATTCCTTTGTTTTCATTGGGGAAATCAAGTAAGTCGAAATGTATAAATTGTGGAGAAGTGTTAAATTATATTCAAATGCCTTACAACCTTAAGTGTGAAGCTAAAGCATTGGAGGAAAGATCTAAAGTTCCAATATGGCATCATTCAGGCGTTTTTATTTTGATTACTTTTATTCTATATTTAGTATTTATTTTGCCTGTTAGCATTAAACAAGATAAAGAGAATGATAAAATATTTATTGAGCAGCCAATCTTAAATGACATTTACATATATTATACAGATGATAAAAAGTATACTTTACTTAAAGTTGACTCAATTTCAGATGATACTATATATATTCTTGAAAACTTATTTAGCACTAAAATGATGTCTGACATTGAGACGCTTGATAAACTTGAAAATTATCAGGAATGGCGATATGAAATTAGTAAAAATGATTTAAAAAAATTACATAGCGAGAATCATATTATTAAAGTGATACGCAAATAATACCTTATTACAATATTAGATTAGGATTTGTATTAAAATTCCCCTACCTTTGCAACCTTTGAAAGATAAAATTATTGCCGGTACAATAATTAATGATGTTAAAAACCTCTCAGATTACCGGGTTTGAGATACAAATTTTTAATGCCAAATGGCTGAAGAAAAAAACACAACAGCAACTGAAGCTGTAACTTTAGAAAACTTTGATTGGAGTGCTTACGAAAACTCAGAAATTTATTCTGCTGAAGAACGTTCAGAGTTAAGTAAGAAGTACGATGCAACTTTAACTCAAATCGAAGAGAAGCAAGTTATTAACGGATCTGTAATTGAAATTACTGATAGAGAAGTTGTTGTTAACATTGGGTACAAAAGTGAAGGTATCGTTTCAAGAAACGAATTCCGTTATAACCCAGATTTAAAAGTTGGTGATTCTGTTGAAGTTTACATCGAAACGATGGAAGATAAAACAGGTCAATTAGTTGTTTCTCACAAGACTGCTAGAGTTCAAACTGCTTGGACTAGAGTTAATGAAGTGTTAGAAACAGGAGAAATCATTACTGGATATGTTAAGTGTAGAACTAAAGGTGGTTTAATCGCTGACGTATTTGGAATTGAGGCTTTCTTACCAGGTTCACAAATCGATGTTAAACCAATTAGAGATTACGATCAATATGTTGGTAAAAACATGGAGTTCAAAGTGGTTAAGATTAACAAC
>JAUHZI010000263.1 GCA_030426105.1 Bacteroidia bacterium
CAACCTGCAAACTTTATAATTTTATCTTTTCCTGTAAACGCTCTCGCTAAACGAATTCCGCTTAATACCGCCTCTGTACCAGAATTTACAAAGCGTACTTTATCCATTCCCGGGAAAGCATCACAAACAATTTTTGCTAATTTAATTTCACCTTTTGTTGATGCTCCAAAAGAATATCCTTTTTTCAAAGCTTTTCTAATGGCTTTTTCTACTTTTTTATGACGGTGTCCTAAAATCATTGGACCGTAAGACAACACTAAATCAATGTATGAATTATTATCTACATCAGTAATCTTACTTCCTTTCGCTTTTTTTATGAATAAAGGATTCCCTCCTACAGAAGCAAACGCACGTACTGGTGAATTTACTGCTCCTACTAAGTTTTCTAATCCTTTGTTATATAATTCTTGTGATTTCTTAAAGCTCATTCTTCGCTAATTATTAGTTGTTAATTATGAGTTTTTAGTTGATAAACCCATTTTTAAATTATCTCGTTAAAACTCTAGCAGCTTCTTTGGCAAAATAGGTTATGATAATATCTGCTCCAGCTCTTTTCATAGAAAGTAAGCTCTCCATCATTACTTTTTCACCATCAATCCATCCTTTTTCAGCGGCTGCTTTTACCATAGAATATTCTCCACTTACATTATAGCAAGCGATTGGTCTATCAAAATTATTTTTTAAATCTCTAATGATGTCCAAATATGATAGAGCTGGTTTTACCATTAAAATATCTGCTCCTTCTTCATCATCAAAAGTTGCCTCACGTAATCCTTCATCTCTATTAGAAGGATCCATTTGATAAGTTCTTCTATCTCCAAATGATGGTGCTGAATCTACCGCTTCTCTAAAAGGACCGTAAAATCCTGATGCGTATTTTACAGAATATCCCATGATTGGTAAGTTCGCAAAACCAGTATTATCTAATGATTCACGCATCATAGAGATTGCTCCGTCCATCATTCCTGATGGTGCTACCATATCTGCCCCTGCTTTTGCATGTGAAACTGTTTGTTTTGCTAAGTTTACTAAGGTAGCATCATTATCTACATCGTTATCGTTTATAACTCCACAGTGACCATGTGAGGTGTATTCACAGAAACATACATCTGTAATTACATACAAACTTGGATAGTTCTTTTTAATGAATCGGATTGCTTGTTGCATAATTCCGTTGTCATTCCAAGTTTCGGTGCCTTCATCATCTTTTTTAGATGGGATTCCAAATAATAAAACTGCTGGAATTTTTAAGGCTACAACTTCGTCTAATTCTTTAGAAATGGTATCTAACGAATAACGATTGATTCCTGGCATTGAAGGAATTTCTGTTTCAATACCTGTTCCTTCTTCAATAAATAATGGGTATATAAAATCATCTACCGATAGTTTGTTTTCTCTAACTAAACGACGGATATTTTCTGTTTTTCTTAGTCTGCGTGTTCTAAACATAGTTTATTCTTTTACAAAGTGAAGGTTTACCAACTCTAGTACACTTTCTACGGTTGGCATCTTTGCTATTTGTACTTCTTTAAAATGTTTTTTTGCTTCATTAGCAGTACTATCTCCAATACAAAAAGCTATTTTATCAGCAGTATTTTTTTCCATGTAGCTTTCAACTGTTGATGGACTGTAAAATAATACTCCGTTTACTTTTTCATCAACTTTTGCTGGACTGTACATTGTTTTATAAGCTTCGACTTCGTTTACAACAATATCGTTCGCCTTAAGAATAAGTGGTAACGTATCTAATCGTAAATTACTACAGAAGTAAGTTACCTCTTGTCCTTTTAATTCTTTTGATAAATACTCAGATAGTTTTTTAGCATTTCTTTCTGAGTGTGTTACTTTACCAATGCGTTGTTCAATTAACTTTTTAGTTCTTCTTCCAACACAATAAATATTTTTAAATTGCAATTCATCTGAAGTAAAAGAGTTTAAAAGTGCTTCTACCCCATTTTTACTTGTAATAATTACATTTTCTATTTCTTCTTTTACTACTTTAGGAGCAATTCTGTTAAAACGAATTTTGATAAAATCACTATCCTGAACACTCATGTGTGTTGGTAATAATTTCTTTTGCGCTTCAGATAGTTTTTTTGTCGAATAGATTGAAAACTCTTTTTCAATTCCTTCGTCTTCCATCATAATTAACTTCCCTCCTTTATCAATCACATAATTAGCGCAATCTTTTGCTACATATTTATGCTTTCCTACTTTTACTTTTTTACTAACTTCAATTTTCTTTTTACCGTCTCTACTTAGTAAAATTCCTTTAAAGTTAATTTCTTCTTCTTTTTCATTTATAAAAGCTAACGCTCCAATAGGTGCTGTACATCCACCTTCTAAACGATTTAAGAACTCACGCTCTATACCTGTACAAATCTCGGTGTCTTTGTCATTTAACTCTGCACAAATCTCTTTGATTTCTTCATCTTTATCTAAAGCTGTAATCATAATCGCACCTTGAGCTGGTGCTGGAATCATCCACGTTAAATTAACTGCTCCTTTAGGTCGTAAACCAACTCTTTCTAGTCCAGCCGCTGCAAAAATAGCTCCGTTCCAATCGTTATCTTCTAACTTTTGTAAACGTGTATTTACGTTTCCACGTAAGCCTTCTAC
>JAUHZI010000264.1 GCA_030426105.1 Bacteroidia bacterium
GAGGTAAGTCTCCAAATATCTTCTTTAATAGTGTAATGGATGAAGATGATGCATTTTTAGATAAAGCAATTGAAGGTGCAGTGTTGTTTGCTTTTAATCAAGGAGAAGTATGTACCTGCCCTTCGCGTATCTTAGTACAAGAGGATATTTATGATAAGTTTATGGAGCGAGTAGTAGCAAGAACAAAAGCTATTGTTCAAAATAGTCCGTACGATGTAAATACGATGGTAGGTGCACAAGCATCAAACGATCAATATGAAAAAATACAAGCCTATATTAATATAGGAAAAGAAGAAGGAGCGAAAGTATTATGCGGGGGAGGAGCTAATAAATTAGAGGGAGAACTAGCGAATGGATTCTATATTAAACCAACTATTTTAGAAGGACATAACAAAATGCGTGTATTTCAAGAAGAAATTTTTGGTCCAGTAGTATGTGTAACAAAATTCAAAGATGAAGCTGAAGCGCTAGAAATAGCAAACGATACGATGTACGGATTAGGGGCAGGAGTTTGGACGCGTGATGCACATCAGTTATATCAAATTCCAAGAGCTATTAAAGCAGGTAGAGTTTGGGTTAATTGTTATCACTCATATCCAGCACATGCACCATTTGGAGGGTATAAAAAATCAGGATTTGGTAGAGAAACCCACTTAATGATGATGGATCACTATCGTCAAACTAAGAACATGTTGATATCGTATGATAAAAACAAGTTAGGGTTCTTTTAGTTGTTTGAAAATACTGGGCTAATATAGGCCCAGTATTTTATAATTTAAAAATAGAATATGCAAAGAGTAGCAATAACAGAAGCGGCAAAAGAAATAGTTGAAAGACTAAAAAAACAGCATGGAGCATTGATTTTTCATCAAAGTGGAGGGTGTTGTGATGGTTCGTCTCCAATGATTTTTCCTAAAGATGAAATGTATTTAGATGAAAGTGATATTCTGTTAGGTGTGTTAGATGAAGTTCCTTTTTATATGAATAAAGATCAATATGAATATTGGAAGCATACGCACTTAACGATTGATATAACTGAAGGAAGAGGATCAAGTTTTTCATTAGAGATTCCTTTAGGAGTTCGCTTTATCGTACATTCACGATTATTGCAACAAGAAGATGAAGATTAGTATGTGTTTTAAGAAGAAGAACTAATAAGTTGATAAACAATTAAAAATGATTTATTTTAGTAGCTTAAGCTAAAATAAAAGAAGTATAAGAATGAGTAATTACCACGTAAAAAACCTAGAAGAATATTTTCAAGTATATAGAAAGTCCGTAAGAAATCCAGAGTTATTTTGGGAAGAAATAGCAGAAGAACACTTTGTTTGGAGAAAAAAATGGGATACCGTTTTAGACTATGATTTTGAGAAAACTGAGTTTAAATGGTTTGAAGGAGCAAAACTAAATATTACAGAAAACTGTATAGATCGTCATTTGCATATTAGAGGAGATAAAACAGCCATTTTATTTGAACCAAATAATCCAAATGAAGAAGCCGAACATATATCTTATAAAGAATTACACAAGCGTGTTTGTAAATTCGCTAATGTGTTAAAAGACCATGGAATTAAAAAAGGAGATAGAGTTTGCATCTACTTACCAATGATTCCAGAATTGGCTATTTCAGTTTTAGCTTGTGCTCGAATTGGAGCAGTGCATTCGGTTGTTTTTGCAGGATTTTCGTCAACAGCATTGGCTACTAGAGTTAATGATTGCGAAGCAAAAATGGTAATTACCTCAGATGGTTCTTATAGAGGAGCTAAAACAATTGATTTAAAAAGTATTGTTGATGAGGCATTAGAAAATTGTCCTACCATAGAAAATGTATTAGTAGCCAAAAGAATTAAATCAGATATTAAGTTAAAAGAAGGGCGTGATAAGTGGTTAGAACCTTTGCTAGAAGAAGCTTATCAAGACTGTGTTCCAGAGATTATGGACGCTGAAGATCCATTATTTATTTTATATACTTCAGGTTCAACAGGAAGTCCAAAAGGAATGTTACATACCACAGCAGGTTATATGGTGTACACAGCTTATACATTTAAAAATGTTTTTAATTATAAAGAAAACGATGTGTATTGGTGTACAGCAGATATTGGTTGGATTACAGGGCACAGTTATATTGTGTACGGTCCCTTAGCAAACGGAGCTACAACTGTAATGTTTGAAGGTGTTCCTAGTTATCCTGACTTTGGTCGTTTTTGGGAAATTGTTGAAAAACACAACATAAATCAATTTTATACAGCACCAACAGCAATCAGAGCATTAGCAAAAGAAAACTTGGATTTTGTAGATAGTCACGATTTATCCTCAATAAAAGTTTTAGGAACGGTTGGGGAGCCTATTAATGAAGAAGCGTGGCACTGGTATAACGATAATGTAGGTAAAAAGAAAAGCCCAATTGTAGATACTTGGTGGCAAACAGAAACTGGTGGGATAATGGTTTCACCATTACCATACATCACTCCAACAAAACCAACTTATGCAACATTACCTTTACCAGGAATTCAAATAGCGTTAATGGATGAAAACGGAAAAGAAGTAAAAGGAAATCAAGTTGACGGAAGATGGTGCATAAAATATCCTTGGCCATCTATGGCAAGAAC
>JAUHZI010000265.1 GCA_030426105.1 Bacteroidia bacterium
TTCACCTCTATTAGTGCTGAGAATGTTCATGCCGATCATCATGCCCTTTGGATCAATCCAAAAAATCCAAATCACCTTATCAATGGAAATGATGGCGGTGTAAATATTACTTATGATGATGGTGAAAGAAACATTGATCCAGAAAACGGAGTAGCTGGTAAATACACTGTTGGTCAATTAATTGACGACAGAGTAGACGAAGTAATTCAACCTAGAGTTGAAAAACATGTTTTTGCTTCAACTACTAAAGCGGATTTAGTACCAACAATTATCAAAATTGAGGAAATCACTGGTGACAACATTAATACATTTGTTACAGTTGAAGGCGCTCAATTTGACAGCAGTCAATTAGGAAATACTTTTTCTGGTGAACCAAATGATAATTTTGACGGATTAAGAACTTTTTCTGAGTGTGAATCAGGAAACAGCATCAACCTACAAACTAGTACTTTTGCTAGTTTTAAAGCCAACTTAGTTCCACAAGGTAGAGGTTCAATTAATTTTGTACTAACAAAAGACTTTAGAGCAGAAAATTTCGTTGCAATTGTAAATACTCCTACAGATATTAACTTTGAAAATCAACGATGCGACCCTCTATTTGAAGAAAACTTCGAGGATCAACCTAATGGTAGTGTTATGATTGAAGGATGGACAAATTATCAAGAAGATGGAACACAAGATTGGAATGTATTTAGTGATAATTATTCTCTAGGAAACTCAGCTAGAATAGGTTCTTATAATTCGGGAGATGCTAGCACAATTGCATGGTTAATTACTCCTCAACTAGATCTTGATGCACAAGAAAGTGAAGTTTTAAATTTCAAAACATCAAATAGCTTTTCTGATGGAAGTAATTTAGAGGTTTTAATTTCTACAGACTGGGATGGAACTGAAGCTAATATTGCATCTGCTACCTGGATTACTTTACCTGCAACTATTGTTGATGATTCTGAATACTATAAAAACTGGGTTAATTCTGGTGACATAGATTTATCTGGGTATACTGGTACTGCGTATATTGCTTTTAAATATACAGGTAGCGGAAATAGTGGAGAAGATGGAACTTATGAGTTAGACGATATTACTGTAAAAGTGAAATAAAGTGTTAGCTTTTTAAAGTTAGTAATAAATAAAAAAAGCCCAAGGTTTAAAAACCTTGGGCTTTTTTTATTCTCTTTTTAAAATTACTTTTTAACTAATTGTTTAGTATACATTTTCCCCGTATCATCTAAAGATACAAAATAGATGCCTGCTGATAACTTTGAAACATCTACATTATTACTTCTAGAGTTCATTTTTATTTTTTTCAACAACCTTCCATTTACATTATAAATAGCAACTTCTTTATTTTTCCACAACTCATTATTCACTTGTAAGACTATAGTACTTCCTTCTATAGGGTTAGGAGAAAAAACAATTACATCTTTATCATTTACTAAAACTTGCCTTACACTTAAATTATCGGTTTTAGCACTACCACAGTTTCCAATATTATTCCATCCACTTGAAGTTCTCTCATACAAAACATTAAAATAAACAACTCTATCACCAACCTGATAGTTTTTAGAAGAATCATATTGAGGTACACCATCACAAATATCTGTGCTAGTACCTCCATCTCCTTCAATAATATTTAGAGTATAATCTTCAACCTCTCCATAATCAAATGAACCACAAGAAGAAGGAGTATTATTGTATCGCATAGACACTCTCATTCTTGTTACTCCTAATTTTGCAGTATTAGGTACAGTAAAGCTACCACTAACTGAATTATCAGTAGATGCACTTTTAATCCACACTTGCTCTCCGTTATCTTCAAAATCAGAATCCTGATTATAATCTATCCAAACAGCATATCCTTCTTTATAAACCGTTCCTGTCCATTTAGGTGTAACAGTTATTGTATTGGAACTTCCTTGCTCTATATCAGTTGAAATATTAGTAAAATCTTCATATCCATTTGTCGCTCCTGAATTATTATTAATTGACCCAAGTGTTACATTCTGAATATATTCATCATTTACATTATTTCCTTTTGAATCGCAATAAGTTGGTACACTAACACTTCCTTTACTTTTAGCTACCTCAATTAAGTACTCTAAACCAAGTTTAGCAAATTTTGCCGCATGCGTAGCATTAGCAGTCGGAAATCGGTCAGATGTATCATTTACTGTATGAATATAAGGACTTGAACCATTAAACGATGCTTCAAAAGGGAAGGCTGCATCATATCCTTGTTGTGCCCAACTATAATGATCAGAACAACCGTAGTTACATCGTGTATAATCATAGGTAAACTGGTGACTTCCTGAAGCATTATAATGATCCATAAGACTTGCTAAAAAAGCATTAAGAGTACTACTGTTATAACTATCATCAGAAATGTAGACATCTTTAGGTGATCCTTTATAATTTGTCATATCAAATTGCACGTACGATAACACATTAACATTTCTATTTTTATAATCTTGTGCAATCTCTTTTGAACCTCTTAAACCAACTTCTTCAGCAGCAAATGCCATAAACTCAATAGTTCGTTTTGGTTGAAAATCCATTTGAAAGAGTACTCTAGCCATTTCTGTAATTGTAGCAATACCAGAAGCATT
>JAUHZI010000266.1 GCA_030426105.1 Bacteroidia bacterium
AGGAATTGGTAAAGTAAAAATAGACGCAAGTTCAGGAAGTGAAAAAGCATCTTACGAAGTAGAAATAGATGTGTTAAATCCAAATCCTGTAACTACTGAGGTAAAAGACGTAGTATTAAAATCAAATGAAGTAGGAGAAATCAACTTTACAAGTTTTGGTACAAAAGGAACTAACGCGGCTACAATAGAATTATCGACATTGCCACCAATGAACTTTACCAAACGTTTGGGGTATTTAATTCGTTATCCACATGGTTGTGTAGAGCAAACCACATCAAGTGCATTTCCACAATTGTTTTTACCAGAAATATTTGAATTACCGAAAGAAAAAATAGCTTCTACAGAAAGAAATATTAAAGCAACAATTCAACGATTATCAGATTTTCAATTGTCTAATGGAGGACTTTCATATTGGCAAGGAAATAGTACCGCAGATAGCTGGGGAACATCTTATGCAGGTCATTTTATGATTGAAGCTGAAAAGAAAGGATATGTATTGCCTATAGGTTTCAAATCAAAATGGGTAGGGTATCAAAAACAACAAGCACGTAATTGGAGAAATAGCTCACGTTATTACAATAACTCACTTTCACAAGCATATAGATTATACACGTTAAGCTTAGCAAATAGTCCTGATTTAGCTTCAATGAACCGTTTACGTGAATCAATGGGAGTTTCAGATGAAGCAAAAATGAGATTAGCTAGTGCGTATGCTTTAATAGGTAAAAAATCTATTGCTAAATCTATTTTAAAAGAAATAATAGGTTATACGTATACAAAGCGATATTATTCAAATTATGGGTCTGAAACGAGAAATAAAGCAATGTCGTTAGAAACCTATATGTTGTTAGACGACGAAACTAAATCAATAAAATTAGCAAAAGAAATTGCCGAAAACCTATCGAGTGAGCGTTGGATGAGCACACAAACTACAGCTTATAGTTTATTAGCAATGAGCCAATATGCTTTAAGAAATGGAGGTAGTAATGGAATTAGTGCTAGCTATATTTTAAATAAGGCTTCAGGAGAAGCAAGTACTTCAAAATCGTTGTTAGCAAAAGATTTAATAGCTATCCAAAAGGAGAATTCATTAAAAATAACAAACAAAAATAATGGAGTTTTATATGTACGTGTACTAAACAAAGGAATCTTACCAGTTGGTGAAGAAAAAGTATTCCAAAAGAATTTAGAAACAACTATTACATATAAAACAAAAGATGGAGCTCGTATTACTCCAGATAACTTGTCACAAGGAACCAACTTTGTAGCTGAAGTTACAGTAAAGAATCCAACGAGTGAAACGATTGACAATGTAGCATTAACACAATATATTCCTTCAGGATGGGAAATTGTAAATACTCGTTTTACTGATTTTGGTAACAATACAACGTCTTCAAAAGTAGATTATACAGATATAAGAGATGCAAGTATTAGTAACTATTTTACCTTGAAAAAATACGAGACAAAAACATTCCGAGTATTGTTAAATGCGTCGTATTTAGGTGAGTATTATTTGCCAGGAGTACAAGTAGAAGCGATGTATGATAACGATTACATTGCACGTACGAAAGGTGAATGGATTAAAGTGGTGAAGTAGTTTATAAATAATTAAAAGAGATAAATAAAGCTTACTGATTTCAGTAAGCTTTATTTATTTCTAAAATACTTAATCTTTCCTTGTGTAAGACTACCTATCTTTGCCCATCAATATAAAATTCATAGATATAAAAAGATTATGGTAAATACAGTTAAGACACAAGAAGATATTTTAGCAAAGCTAAATATCTATGAATTAAATGAAATGCAACAAAAAGCCATTTCAACTATTGATAAAACAACCAATACAGTAATATTATCACCTACAGGAACAGGTAAAACATTAGGATTTTTATTACCAACATTAAAGTTAATAGATCCTAATAATAAAGAGGTTCAGGTTTTAATTTTAGTACCCTCAAGAGAATTGGCTATTCAAATAGAACAGGTGATTCGTGAAATGGGAACAGGTTTAAAAGTGAATGCCGTATATGGTGGTCGTTCAATGGCAAAAGATAAGATAGAACTAAAACATACACCAAGTATATTAATAGGCACACCTGGTAGAATCTCTGATCATTTTGCTAACGATCGTTTTTCTAAAGAAAGTATTAAAACCTTAATTTTAGATGAGTTTGATAAATCGCTAGAAGTTGGCTTTGAGTATGAAATGCGCGGAATTATTAATCAGTTACCTAACATTAACAAACGTATTTTAACTTCAGCAACTCAAGAAGCTGAAATTCCAGATTTTGTACGTTTAAACAATCCTACTGTATTAAACTATTTAACAGATAAGAAACCAAAGAAATTAACTTTAAAAACGGTTGTTTCTCCATCAAAAAATAAAAATCAAACCTTAGTTGAGTTATTACATCACATAGGAAACCAACAAGGAATTATTTTTTGTAATTTAAAAGATAGTATTGCCAACGTAAGCGAGTTTTTAACGAAGAACAAAATAGCACATAGTTGTTTTTCTGGTGGAATGGAGCAAAGAGATCGCGAACGTTCTTTAATAAAGTTTAGAAACGGAACAAGTCA
>JAUHZI010000267.1 GCA_030426105.1 Bacteroidia bacterium
TCCTCCAGGAGTCATCCATTTTCCAGAATTCCTAGATTTTAATAGAGTCAAATATGATTTATTATTTTTTGTTCGTCCATAATCTACATCAATGTTATTAACAAAATCACTTATCCTTTTAAATAATTTTAATATATCTTCACTTAAATATCGATCCTCTTGAGTTAAATATTCCACACAAGTACTTCCAACAGATTTATACCCCCAAAGAGGGTGATAAATAATATGTTCATACCTAATTTCATTGCCACACCCTTTTCTTTCGCATATGCCAATTAAATCACCTAAATCATCTAATGAAACTAAGGTCCACCCGTTCGTTGGTTCTACTAAATTATGTTCTCTAGCATGGCATCCTTTGCACAATGTGATACAATCACTTAATGGATATTGCCAAGGTTCTAGACCAGGATCATAACGTGTGTGATGAGTTTGTAGAACAACTTCTGATTCATTTCTGCCACATTTTAAGCATTTATAATTATCTCTTTTCTTTATAAAATTGGAAAACAAATGCCAGTTTTCATTTTGGTATGATTTTTTGAATTTGTTCATAATAACAATATATTTATTTTAAATAACATATATTACAGAATACAATAATTACCCAATGTTAGCTATTACCCTAGGAAAGCCATAAGTTTCATATTAAACCTTTATTTGAAAAATAGTTAAACCTTAACTGTAATCACTTCATCTAGTCTAGTTGTATATCTTGGAGACAATTTTTCTTGTCTCATTTTCCAAGTTCTATCAAGGTCCTGACTTGCTAACTTTATCTTTTGTTGACCAAGTGTTAAATTCAATTGATCTATAGTTTTCATCAGGTCCTTATGCTTGGGATTGGAGTTGTTAAACATGGCTAGTTGTTGTTCACGTTCAGGAGTAATATCCATTACAATTACACCAGCTTTCTTGTAGTCATATCCCTTTTTAAATATCAGCTCCAAACCTTTAATTGCAAATTTGGATAGCTCGATATTTGAATTAGTAGGATATGGTAATTTTACAACAATACTCTTACTATATTGAGCGAGATCTTTTCTATGTTCATTGGTGTGTACAAATACCATTATTGCATTGCAATTTGAAAATTGCTGACGAAGTTTTTCAGCACAACTAACAGCAAATGTAGCTACACGTTCTCTAACTTTCTCATAATCTCTATAGTTGTAATCAAAGGTTCGAGTAGTTGCGATATTCTTTTTTGTTTTCACTTCATCTAATTTGAGTGTTGGGATTCCAGACAAATCACGCTTAAGCCTTAGACCTACAACAGAAAACTGTTTTCGGGTCCAGTTATCTGATTGTAAAGTAAAGTCATGTGCTGTTCGTATTCCATGATATTTTAATCGCCTTGCATGCCTTCTTCCAATCCCCCAAACATCATCAATCTTTAGCCATTTTAATGCTTTTATGCGTTTATCTTCATTATCTATGACATAGACACTATTTGTCTTTTTTGAGAACTTTTTAGCAATCTTATTTGCAACTTTTGATAATGCTTTAGTTGGTGCAATGCCAATGCTAATAGGTATTCCAGTGTTTCGAGTTACTATTTTTCGAATCTTTTCTCCATATTCCTTTAAATCAAAATAATCAAAACCATCAAACTTTAAAAAAGCTTCATCAATGCTGTAAACTTCAACTTCAGGAGAAAATTTTGAGAGTGTAGCCATTACACGATTGCTTAAATCTCCATATAAAGCATAGTTAGACGAAAACACATGTATGTTGTTACGCTCAAATTCTTTCTTAAATTTAAATGCTGGAGCACCCATTGGTATGAAAGGTTTTGCTTCATTACTACGAGCAATCACACACCCATCATTATTAGAAAGTATAGCAATAGGTTTCCCATTTAGATCAGGTCTGAAAACACGTTCACAAGAGGCATAAAAATTATTACAATCAATCAAAGCATACATATCAAAAAAGGTTTTGACATGTATAGTTAAATAATTTATTCGTACTTTTTTTACGTTGTTGAAAAGTTCTTTTATTCAATATTAGCCATTACCCCAGGGAAACCATAAGTTTCATAATAAACCTTCAGTTGAAAAATAGTTAATAATTTTTTATATCCTGTATCAATTCCTAATTCTTTAAATCGATTTCGAATAGTTCCAACACTACAACGTTGTTGAATAGCCAGTTCAGATTTTGAAATAGGTTGAATGGGAAAAACGTGCCCTGTTTCTTGTAAATTGCTCATATGATTAAATGGTCTTTTGGTATAAGCAAAAATAAGTTATCACAAGCAATTTTACAATTGCAGAACCTTCATAAAGTTACAAAAAACTATAAAAAAATACCTGTAGATACACAAGACTACATTGCTCCATAAATCCACCTTTATATTTGGATTCAATCAAACCATAAACCAAATATAAAGACCATGAAACCAAGATTAATTTTTTCATTTCTGTCAATGCTTCTGATTAGCATTAGTTTTATTGCTTCACCAGAACTTCATACAGAAAAGAGTAACGAAGACATACATTTAGTTATTTCTAAAGACGATTTAAAGTCAAGCAATTTTGAAATTGCTTCACAAATT
>JAUHZI010000099.1 GCA_030426105.1 Bacteroidia bacterium
TATTAGAGATAATGACCCAACCTTAGGTGTAGAAAACCCTGCCTTGTTAAATCGTTCAATGCATGGTTATTTAGTCTTGGATTATACCAACCAATTTGCAGGTGCTAATTTTGGTTTTTCTTCCTATACTAAACATTACACTAATGTTGGAACATTTAATGCTAGTTTATTATATGCTAATTATGGAAAGTTTGAGTATGCTGATGCAGAAGGAATATTAACTGGGGGGAGTTTTACTGCCAGTGATGTTGATTTAAGATTAAGCTATGGAAGACCACTTTCAGAAAAGTTTGCGCTTGGAGTTAACTTCAATGTTTTAGGTAGTTTTTATGAACAGTATAATTCTTTTGGTATAAGTACTACTTTAGGAGCTAGTTATTATGATGAAGAAAAAGAGTTTTCAAGTGGATTGATCATTAAAAATATTGGATACCAATTAAAGTCATATCGTAAGACAAATAGAGAAGAACTTCCTTTTAATGCAGTGATTGCAGTTTCTAAAAAATTGGCACATGCTCCTTTTCGTTTCTCTTTAACATATCATAATTTACAACGATTTAACTTGTTGTACCATGATGACAATGCTCCAGTAGAAACGGATCCATTAACTGGAGAAATCATTGAAAATAAAGCGCCTGGGTTTGGAAAGAAATTTATTCAACATATCATAATAGGAGGTGAACTCATTCTTTCAGAAAATTTCCATGTTCAAGCGGGCTATAATCATTTTGTCAGGACGATGAGTACAGTGTCAGCAAAGACTGGAGCTGCAGGTTTATCCTGGGGAATAGGGTTTAAAGTAAAACGCTTTCACTTAAGTTATGGAATGGGAAAGCGACATATTGCTGGAGCTAATAACCATATCACAATATCTACAAATATTGGGAAGCAACTTGCTGCAGAAGATACTTTTTATCGTCAGCATCAAAATTAAAAACCATTATTTTTCAATAAATTATATAGGAAAGCTTATTTAAAAGCTAATTCGATATTATCTTTGTTTGTCTTACGCATTATTATATGAATACAGCCAAATTTGCTAAAGAATTAAACATCCGAGAAATACAAATAGGCAAAGTAGAACAACTCCTCAATGAAGGGGCTACTTTACCCTTTATAGCTCGTTACAGGAAAGATTTTACCGAAGGAGTTACTGATGTTGAATTAGAAAAAATAGCAACGTTTTTAGCGGATAAAAAACAATTTGTCACAAGAAAAGAAGCCATTATTAATTCACTTCAAAAACTAAATGTTTTAACAAACATTGTTCAAAGTGAATTAGATAAGGCAGAGAATTTGCAAGCTTTAGAAGATATTTATGCTCCATTTAAACCAAGGCGTAAATCAAAAGTAGATGTAGCTATAGAACAAGGGCTAGAACCATTGGCTAAAATGCTAATGGCACAAAATGGCACGAATATAGAACAAGTAGCAGAACGTTATGTGAATAAGGTAATAACTAGTGTGGATGACGTTGTTGAAGGAGTTATTGATATTGCTGCTTTGTGGATTAGTGAACGTCTTAATATTAAGCAACAATTAAGGAGACTATATTGGAGAAAAGCAACGCTTAAAACTAAACTAGTAAAAGGAAAAGAAGAAGAGGGAGGAAAGTTTAGAGATTATTTTGATTATCAAGAAAGCTTAAATCGATTAAAATCTCATCGTTTTTTGGCAATATATAGAGCCCAAGATGAAGGAATTCTTAAAGTAAATATCTCTCCAGAAAAGACTGAAGCTATTGAAATAATAGAAAGGTATGTTGTTAAATCAAACCAACCAGATACCGTTTTGTCAAAAGCAATAACCAAAGCTTATTCAAAGTACTTTAAGACAGCTTTAGAAGCAGAAGTAAGAAAAGAGCTAAAAACCAAATTCGATGAAGAAGCAATTGTCGTTTTTGCAAATAATTTGAAGCAGTTATTATTACAAGCTCCATTAGGTGGTAAACGAATTTTAGCTATAGATCCTGGGTTCAGGTCGGGGTGTAAATTAGTATGTTTAAACGAAAATGGAGAATTATTGTCAAATGCAACAATTTATCCTCATCCACCTCAAAAAGAAGTTGCTCCTTCAAAAAAGAAAGTAGCTACACTAATTGAACAATATAAAATAGAGGCAATAGCTCTAGGAAATGGTACTGCTAGCAGAGAAACTGAACGTTTTTTAAAAGGTATACATTATCGAAATGACCTCTCAATATATATAGTTAATGAGGCAGGTGCATCAGTTTATTCGGCATCGAGAGTAGCTAGAGAGGAATTCCCCAATTATGATGTAACTGTAAGAGGAGGAGTTTCTATTGGTAGACGTTTGATAGATCCGTTAGCTGAGTTGGTAAAAATAGATCCAAAAAGCATTGGAGTAGGTCAATATCAACACGATGTAAATCAAACCAAACTAAAGCAGAAATTGGACTATACAGTGGAGAACTGTGTAAATAGTGTGGGGGTAAACCTTAATACGGCTAGTAAATATTTATTAGCTTATATTGCAGGAATAGGCCCTCAATTAGCCGAAAATATTATTAAATATCGTTCTGAAAATGGGAGTTTTAGCTCAAGAAAAGAACTGCTTAATGTTCCAAAACTAGGTAAAAAGGCGTTTGAGCAAGCTTCAGGGTTTTTAAGAATTGCAGAAGCAAATAATCCATTGGATAATAGTGGAGTGCATCCAGAGAACTATGAATTGGTAGAGTTGATTGCTCAAGATAATAAAACGTCAATCTCAGAGCTAATAGGAAATGCTAGTGTTGTCAATGCGATTGATTGGGAAAACTATAAGAGTAAAGACATTGGGACACATACTTTATCAGATATTAAAAAAGAGTTATTACAACCAAATCGAGATCCTCGAAATAAATTAAAAGCATTTGCTTTTGCTAAAATCAGCTCTATAGCTGATATTGAGGTAGGAATGGTTTTACCTGGGATTGTTAATAATGTAACAAATTTTGGGGCTTTTGTTGATATTGGAATTAAGGAAAATGGATTAATACATATTTCAGAGTTAGCAGATGAATATGTTAGTAACCCTGCGAGCATAATTGCGTTACAGCAACAGGTAAATGCTAGAGTAATAAATGTCGATAAAGAGCGTAAAAGAATTAATTTAAGTTTAAAGTCTCAATAAAAAACAACTTCTAGCATAATATTACGTTAGATATACAGTGAAAAACATAAAGAAAATAATACTACAAACACAGTTGTTTATTATACTAACAGCTAGTTTTTTATTTGCAAATCAGACACAAGCAAATCATCTTGTTGGAGGTGAATTAACTTGGGCTTGTTTGGGAACAGGAGAGTATATTTTTCAAGTGAAGGTATATCAAGATTGTAATCAGTTCCAACCGCCACCAACTTCTATGCAGATTAAGGTTTGGAATAATCCCAACTTATCTATTATTCCTTTGTCAAATGTTGGGAGTAATGATTTTTCATTAGTGTGTACAGAAGTTCCAGGAGGAAATCCTCAATATGATTGTGCTACTCCAGGTAGTGGTAGTATTTCTGAATATATATTACAGAGCGCTCCATTAACTTTGACAGGGGTACCACCAGTTGATGGATGGCATTTTACATGGGATGCTTTTTTTAGAACTGGGGCAGCTCAGAATTTGAATAACCCTCAAAATGCAGGATTAACGCTACATGCTTCGATGTATAGTTATAATGGACAGGATGCATCTCCATGTTTTGATAACTCGCCAGAGTTTATTAAACCTCCTTTAAACGTCGTTTGTGCTTCAGAAAATATAGAATATAATATTGGAGGATTCGATAGTGATCTAGATTCTATTAGTTATCAATTTGCTGATGCTTTGAATAATGATTTTGGGACGAATTTTACCCCTCCAACTTCACCAAGTATTGTTGAATGGGCAACAGGATATGGAACCAATAATCAACTACCTAACTCCAATCAAAACAGTGCAAATACTGGGGCATCACTAAACCCTAACTCAGGTGCATTGACTTTTAACGCTGTAACTTTAGGTAATTTTAGTACAGTTGTAAAGGTCGAATCATGGAGGTGTGGACAGTTAATTGCTGTAGTTTACAGAGAAATGTTGATTAACATTGTGAACTGTTCAGGGAGTAATGCTCCCCCTTCAATCGCACTATCTGGAATTACGGGGAATGCAGTAACCGTAAATGCAGGCGATATTGTCACTTTTGATATTCTAGCACAAGATAATGATTTGCTATTGAATGGAGCTAATCAAAGCGTTACATTAAATATTTATGGAGGAGAAGTTGGAGATGGATTAACTAATCCTAATTTAGGATGTCCACTAACTCCTTGTGCTGTAGCAAGTGGTGGTATGCCATTAACTAATTCACAAGCTGTTAGTTCTACTTTTACTTGGGAAACAAGTTGTAATTTATTTACAGAGGACTGCTACCGACCACAGAAAATTTTCTACTTCACCATTGTAGCGCAAGATGATTATTGTTCTTTACCAGGTCAAAATGAGGTAACCGTGGCTATCACAGTAAATAATCAGCCTCCGATTGATAATCCTTCTGTTAGATGTTTAAATGTAGCCTCGAATGGTGCTGTTACATTGAATTGGAATGCACCAGTAAATAGTAATAATTCTTTTCAAGAATATAGAATATATGCTACCAATAACACGAGTTATAATTTAGTTGGTACAATTCCTAATATTAACTTGACAACATTTAATCATGCTACAGCTGATGCAAATAATGCAGCTGTTAAATATTTGGTGAAATCTGTTTATGGTTGTAATAGTTCAGAAAGTATAGTGTTGGATACAATATCAACGATTTTCCTTACAGTGAATAACCCTAGTGATGGTACAGCTGTGCTACAATGGAATCCGATGAGTACTCCTCCAATAAGTTCTGCACATGATTGGTATTATATTTATCAAGAATATCCTTTAGGAACATGGAGTTTAATAGATTCAACACAGTATGGTAATGAGTATTATCGAGATACAATCTCAATTTGTGATGCCTATTTAAATTATAAGATCGAAGTAAAGGACCAGTCTGGTTGTTCTTCTTTTTCCAATATAGATGGAGATCAATTTCAAGATATGTTACCTCCGAATCTCCCTATTCTAAACTGGGTAACTGTTGATACTGCCACAGGTAATGCAGCATTAAATTGGAACCCTAGTACTTCTGGTGATGCAAGCGCTTATATTATTTTTCAATTTTATGGAGGCGGTTGGATAGCAGTTGATACAGTCCATGGTTATGGTTCAACAGATTATACCTATGTTAGTTCAAATGCAAACGACTATAGTGAAACATATGCTTTAGCAGTTTTTGATAGCTGTTTTAGTCCAACACCAAATACTAGCCCTTTAGGAACTCAGCAAGAGACACTATTTTTAACTTCAACAATTGATATTTGCGAAAAAGCAGTAAGGTTAAAGTGGAACTCCTATAAAAACTGGCCAGATTATGTAAAGGAATACCAGATTGAAGCATCTATAAATGGAGGTGCTTATGCGGTTGTCGGTACAACTACAGACACTTCTTTTGTCTTTGAAGAAGGAGTTGCCAATGCAAATTATTGTTTTTTAGTAAAGGCTATAGCTAATGATGAAATTAAAACATCTTTATCGAATATCAATTGTGTGTTTTTACATCAACCACCAACACCAAGTTTCAATTATTTGCAAACAGCCACAGTGATAGCTAATGACGAGGTAGAGGTTCGAATCCACCAGGATTTAGCAGCTCAAATCTCTAACTTTAGGTTGGAAAGGTCACTAGATGATAGCCCTGGAAGTTATGAAGAAATTGCTAATACAATAGGAACTAGTAATCCTGTGATTTTTAGTGATGCTACAGTAAATGCTGGAGTACAGCCTTATTTTTACAGAGTAATGGCAGATGATAGTTGCGGAAGAACAACATATTATTCTAATGTGGGTAAAACAATTGTATTGAATGTTACAGAGAATACTACTCAATTGTCAAACTTAGTACAATGGTCAGCATATAAGCAATGGAATGGTAATATTATAGCTTATGAAGTTTATCGTTCTGTCAATGGAGTTTTTGAAGTGAATCCAGTTGCAACATTACCTCCTAATAAATTTTTCTATAATGATGATGTAAGTGATGTTGTAGGAACAAATATTGAAGGTGAGTTTTGTTATTATGTAAAGGCAGTTGAAAGTACAAATACATTTGGATTAAGTGAAACTAGCCATTCTAATGTTGATTGTGCATACCAAAATCCTATAGTTTATGTGCCAAACGCTATGGTTATTAACGGGCATAATAATACTTGGAAACCAATAATTAGTTTGATAGAATACGATTCATATGAGGTAAGAATATTTAACCGTTTTAGTGAAATTATATTTGAATCAAATGATGCTAATGAAGCTTGGGATGGTACGCATCGAAAAAATGGTAAGACTGTGCAGCATGGATTATATATATATCAAATTATATTCCGAAGAGCAGATGGCGAGTTTCAAGAATTAAGAGGTCATATCACTTTAATAAGGTGATTAATATATTATTTTTGCACCATGTTTACAGTTTATTCTCCAATAACTTCTAATCGTTTTTTATATGCGGTAAAGTTAGTATTATCACAAGTTTGTGGTGTGCATTATCGTATCGTACATCATAAAAGTGAAATTGAGGAAGGGGATAATGTAATCAATTATTCAGGAACTAGAATAGAAGGAAGCTTCCAAGTGCATCCATACGGTTTGCTTTCAGAGAAATACTATCAGCAATTTGATGTTAATTTTGATTATGGGGGTGCTGAAAAGTTAAAACTGTTTTTAACAGAATTTGATCACTTGGGGTATGATATTTTTTCAGCATCATTCTTTTTAGCTTCAAGAATGGAAGAGTACTGGGAGTTTACTCCAGATGAACATGGCAGGTATTCTTCTACAAATAGTATTCTAAATAAGCTAGGGGTACTCCATTTACCTTTGATAAATATATGGAGCAAAGTTTTCTTAGAAAAATTGAACAAACATTTTAACCTAGCTTTAAGGTCAACAATGCAGTTTAAAATTATCAATACTATAGATGTAGATAATGCATGGGCTTATAAAAATAAGGGGCTAGTTCGTAGTGTGGGAGGTATGGGAAAAGCTTTGATTAAAGGAAATGTTTCTGAAGCTAAAGCACGAGTAGAAGCCTTAGTCTTAGATCAAGAAGATCCATACGATACCTATAGTTATATAGAAAGGTTTGCTGCTACTCAAAATGTTGAAAGCATTTATTTTTTTCTATTAGGGGATCGAGGAGAATTTGACAAAAACGTATCACATAAACATAGTGGACTAATTCAGTTAATTAAAAAAATAGCAGAAAATAATCAAGTAGGAATACATCCATCTTACCAGTCATATGAAAATGCTGAACAGCAAGCAAAGGAACTTCTTCGATTGGAAAAGATTACTGGTAGTTCTGTAACTAAAGCCCGTAAACATTTTTTAAGAATATCTTTACCCGAAACCTATCGAATATATCAGAAAATAGGAATCAAAGAAGATTATACAATGGGGTATGCTGATCAAGCAGGGTTTAGAGCAGGAATTTGTACCCCATATTCTTTTTTTGATTTGTTAGAGGATAAGGAAACGTCATTAATTGTTCATCCTTTTGCATATATGGATGGAACGCTAAATCAGTATATGAAGTTATCTGTTGAAGATGCTGTCGCAAAAGTACGCCAATTAAAACAACTTGTTAGAGCAGTTGAAGGAGAGTTCATAGGTGTTTGGCATAATGAAACATTGAATAATAAAGGGATTTGGAAAGGATGGACTAAGGTGTTTGAAGCAGGGCTTAGCATAGAATAAATAATCAGGATTTATATGAAAAAATCCTGATTAAATTTTTCAACTTCATCAAAAAAATAAGTAATTTGGCACTATATTTATTCAACCATTTCGAATGAAAGAATTAGAAAAGTACGATTTGTGTATAATCGGTGCAGGACCAGCAGGTTATGCAGCTGCTATGCGAGCAGTGGATTTTGGAAAGAAAGTTATCTTAATTGAAAAAGATAAAGTAGGAGGGGCTGGATTATACAATGGAGCATTATCTTCAAAAACATTGTGGGAACTTTCTCAAAAAGTGAAATCAGTTAATGAAAGTATTGTCTCAGTTGGCCGTAGTAAATTTGAAATTAGTTGGGAAGAAGCTCAAAAGACAGTAAAAGAAGCTGTTTTTGATCGCAAATCTCAATATTCATGTCATATAAAGTTATTAGAAACTGGATCGAATAGTCTTTTCCATTACGAAAGAGGTTTAGGAAGTTTTGTTGATAATAAGACCATTGAAATTCAAAAGAAGAACGGAAAAGTAAAGAGAATTCATGCTGACTATACGATCATAGCTACTGGTAGTACTCCTAGAAAATTACCAAATGCAGTCGTAGATGAAAAAATTATACTTACAAGTGATGGTATAGAGCATATTGATGATTTTCCAAAAAGTATGGTAATTGTTGGTGCTGGTGTGATTGGATGTGAATATGCAACGATCTTTTCTAATTTTGGAAAAACTAAAGTTTATATTATCGATAGAGCTGACCATATTTTACCTTTTGAAGATGAGGATATATCGAATATGGTTGAAGGGAATTTACATGCAAATGGTGTGACAATCCATCATAATTCTCAATTAGAAAGATTGGATATTGTTGATGGAGAGGTTGAGTATGAACTATCATATAAAGATGGCAAACGAGAGGTGATTCGTGTAGAAAAAGCGTTATTAGCAATTGGTAGAGAGCTAAATGTGAAAGGGCTTAACATGGATAAAGCAGGAGTAGAAATGAGTAAGAGAGGAAGGCATATTGGTGATGTCGATACTCAAACAAATATAGAGAATATTTACGCTGTTGGTGATGCAAGTGGTCGTATTGCGCTTGTTAATATGGGAGAGTTAGAAGGGCGCCAAGCTGTAGAGAAAATTTTTGGAAAGAAAACAACTCCATTATCATATGATAATGTAAGTACAATTATGTTCTTAGAGCCTGAAGTTGCTGCTGTTGGATTAAATGAGAAGCAATGTACAGAACGTGGGTTGCCAATAAAAGTTGTTAAGATAGATTTTTCATGTATTGCGAGAGCTATAGCAATGCGAAAAACACAAGGATTCTTTAAAATCATTGTAACCAATGATGATGAAATGAAAGTGCTAGGAATGCGTGCAATTGGGGAGCATGCCTCAAGTGCGATACAGGCAGTAGCATTACTAATTAAAACAGGACAAAGTATTCGATTGTTAGCAGACTTAGTTCATCCACACCCTTCAATTATAGAAGGGATTCAAGAATGTGTTAGAATGTTAATGAATCAGTCAGTGTTTAAATCTTCTGTATTTAAAGATAACCTTAAGGCTTATAGTTGCGTAAATGGAGTGTGTACTCCTTTACAACAATTAACTGGAGGAAACAGTTTAGACGAAGGAGATGTTGAGGTAGAAGGTAATACCTTCGATTTTTCGTAAACTAATAATGATTCTATGGTGCGTTTATTTCTTTTTATTATCCTTATAGGAAATTGCACCAATTTGTTTGCTCAAAACCAAAAATATTGGGTTCGTTTTACAGATAAAGATGCTGTAGAGTTTAATCCTTATACTTATTTTGATGCTAAGGCAATTCAGCGTAGAATAAAAAATAATATTCCTTTGGTAGAATATTCAGATCTGCCAATTCGAGAAGATTATTATCAAGAAATTAATTCACTAGCAGATTCAATTACAGGACAGACACGTTGGTTTAATGCAGTAGCATGTTGGATTGATGATGATGTTTTAGCTACAATTAAAAACCTTGACTTTGTAAAAGAAGTTGTGGCAATGAGTGGTGAGCAGGAAATTTTAATGAGTACAACAACGCTTGAATTAGAAAATGGAGAAAACGATTTATTAGAAGCTCAAATACGCTCGTTAGAAGGTCATTTATTTGATAGTTTATATACAGGAAAAGGAGTTCGGATATGTATTATTGATGCAGGTTTTCCTGATGTTAATAAGTCATCATTATTTGAGCATATAAGAGCGAATGATCGTATAATTAAAACATGGGATTTCAAGAAAGATAAACCAGATGTTTTTCGATACAATTCCCATGGTACTTCAGTATTATCATGTATAGCTGGTATATATAAAGGAAGAAAGATAGGAATGGCTACTGATGCTGAATTTTTATTAGCCAGAACTGAGAGAGTAACTTATGAAGGTATAGCAGAGGAGGAAGATTGGTTAGAAGCTGTAGAATGGGCAGATAAAAATGGAGCAGATATGATAAACAGTTCATTGGGATACACAAAAGCAGCTCATTTTTTAGAAGATATGGATGGTAATACAACAATAATTTCTAGAGCTGCAAATCTTGCAGCTCGAAAAGGAATATTGGTTGTAAATGCTGCGGGTAACGAAGGGAGAAGTGAGTGGAAATATGTCGCAGCTCCAGGAGATGCAGATAGTGCATTAACAGTTGGAGGGATAAATCCATGGACAGGGTTACATACTTCGTTTAGCTCATACGGTCCAAATGCTAGTCATCATATTAAGCCAAATGTATGTGCTTTTGGACATGCTTTAGGTTTTGATACTTTTTCTGTTTTAACAGAATTGACAGGAACATCTTTTGCTAGTCCCTTGGTAGCAGGTTTTGCTGCTTGTGTATGGGAAAAAGATACAAGTTTAACCAATATGGAGCTTTTTGAAGAGATAGAGAAATCAGCTTCTTTGTACCCTTATTTTGATTACGCAACTGGTTATGGAGTGCCCAAAGCAAGTTATTTTATTGATTCATTAAATAATGAGATCATAACTCCTACATTTAAAGTTGATACAACAGATGATGTTGAATTAAAAATAAGGATTTATGATGAGTTTTTTGTTGAGAATAAATGGGTAACCCCAATTAAAGCTAAAAGAAGGTTCAAGTTCTTCCATGTTAATGATTACTTCAATAATCAATCAAGCAATATTCCACGAAGTGCGCCTGACGTATTGTATTTTCATATCGAAAATAAGTATGGGTACTTAGATGAATACCAGGTTATTGCTGTAAATAGAAAAGAAGTGTTAACTCTTTTTTATGACCAGTATGAAGGTAAGACTTTACGATTTAGTTATAGAGGTTATATGCAAGAAATAAAGTTATAAGATGAGGAAATTATGGTATCTAAATAGCTTATTTTTTTTATTATTCTTAATTGGAATAGGAGGGATTGGATATGGACAAACGATATTAATTAAAGATAAGGTCCCCCATGATTTTAAAGCAATAGATGGAGATTATGGACCTAATCGTAAGCGTTATAATTATTCTTATTTTGGTATAGGTAAAATTATTCCAACGCCATTTCAAGATTCAACGTTAGCTGTAAGATGGAATGCTATAAAGATGGCCTCAGGAGGAACAGGAAAGCGGCAGTTTAATAAGTGGGTTGCTGGGGTGTTTGATTTCGAATTTTCTTTTGAGAGTTACGCTTTAGGTGCCATAGATTCTACAAATACTTTAAATTATCATGCTTCAATAGAAAAAGCAAGATATGTTTTCTATAAAGTAGGAACGGATTTGGCTTTACAATTTAATCTAAGACCTAATAGAGGTAATCAATTAGGGAATTATATCACTTTAGGTGGATATCTTGATTATAATATATCGAGGAGGTTTGTTACAAAATCTGAGTTTGATAATGGCTTTCCATTGAGTCAAAAAAATGTATACAAGCGTTTACCTTTTGCTCCTCCTTTCCAGTATGGAATAGTAGCTAAATTTGGGAAGCATTATTGGGATATTTTTGCGAAATACCGTTTATCTAATGCATTTGATAATGGGCAAGTAGAAATTCCTAGATTAATCGTTGGGCTTGAGTTTTTGATTCATGAATATGAACAATAAATTGAACCCTTTTTACCTACGATATGAGGGAGCAAAAGCTAATAAAACACCATTTAAAAAGGATAACCAATCCCTAAATTAAATTGCCAAGGGAAGAAGTTTCTTCTAAAAGAACCGTCATTATAACTAGAATAATCACTTAGTTTTCCGTAGCCAATCCACCTCTCATTAACAGGTAACGCTGGGTTTCTTAATGGAAATGCAAAATCAAAACGGATGATAAAAAAATCTAAGTCCATTCTTAAACCTAAACCTGTACCAATTCCTATTTCTGAAATAAAATTTTCAGCTTTGAATTGAGCTCCACTACGCAATGAATCTTCATTAATTAACCAGATGTTACCTGCGTCTAAGAACGTTGCTCCTTCAATCCAATTAGAAATCGGAAAACGAATCTCAAAGTTTCCTTCTAATTGAATATCTCCAATTTTATCAAAACTACGGGTAGAGTCGTAATAGGATCCTGGTCCTAATGTACGTGCTTTCCATGCTCGCATTCCATTAGCTCCACCTGAATAAAAGCTTTTCTCAAAAGGTAGCGCTTCATTTAAGTTTTTTAATGGAATT
>JAUHZI010000100.1 GCA_030426105.1 Bacteroidia bacterium
AATGAGTACAATAGCCTTGTCTATGGATAAAGTAAAGGCTCTTCCTGTTTTGTTAGGAGAGGTAGATGTTGTAAAAACATTACAGTTGTTGCCAGGTGTCCAGAGTGGAAGTGAAGGAGGTTCAGGAATGTATGTTAGGGGAGGTGGTCCAGATCAAAATTTGATTCTATTAGATGGAGTTCCTATTTATAATGCTTCCCATTTGTTTGGTTTTTTCTCTGTGTTTAACGCAGATGCAATTAACGCAGTTAAATTGGTTAAAGGAGGTTTCCCTGCTCAATATGGAGGACGATTATCCTCAGTTATTGATATCCGAATGAAGGAAGGCAATATGAAAGAATTTCATGGAGAAGGAAGTGTTGGGATTCTTTCTTCTAAATTAATGCTTGAAGGACCTATTCGTAAAGATAAAACTTCATTTGCAATCTCGGGGAGAAGAACATAC
Organism: Bacteroidia bacterium; assembly: GCA_030426105.1. GTDB lineage: Bacteria > Bacteroidota > Bacteroidia > Flavobacteriales_D > Parvicellaceae > S010-51. Next base: position 446 of record JAUHZI010000100.1, read on the forward strand.
ATTGATGCTTTGGCTTATCCATTTATTAAATCAATGGGGGATGGTGAAATTGTGGGATATTTTTTTCAAGATTTAAATGCAAAAATCAATCATAAATTTTCTGAAAAAAGTAAGCTTTATTTGAGTGGTTACTTTGGTAAGGATAAGTTTTATTTTCGGGATAATTATGAAGGGGAGTATAATGATGAGAGGTATAAATATGAAGATGAGGGGCGATTAGAATGGGGGAATAGGATTGCAGCAATGAGGTGGAATTATCAGTTGTCTCCTAAATTGTTTTCTAACTTAACCGCAACTTACAGTAGATATAAGTTTTCGGTGGGAACAAAATTTAATGAAGAAACGACAAACCTAATTACTAACGAAAGTACATTCGATAACTATGCATCTGAATATAAATCAGGGATTCGTGATTATTCAATAAAATCTGACTTTGACTATGTTGCACATCCCGATCACTATATTAAGTTTGGTGCGAATTATACTTACCATACTTTTACCCCTGGTGTGAATCAAGTAAAAGCCGTAACGAATGATTATGATACAATTGTAGAGTCAGGTAATGGAATTGTTAATGGAAATGAGTTTTATGTATATATACAAGATGATTTTAAGGTAAACCAACGAATTAAAGTGAATGGAGGACTTCATTTTTCTGGCTTTAATGTTAATGGGAAGTTGTATACAGCATTACAGCCTCGGTTTTCTGGAAGATGGCTTGTTTCAGAAAAGGCTTCCATCAAGTTTTCCTATTCACATATGGCTCAGTATCTTCACTTGTTGAGTAACGCAGGTATAGGGCTACCTACAGATTTATGGTTGCCTCCAACGGAAAATATTGCTCCCCAATTTTCTAAGCAAGCAGCATTAGGATATGCTAGAAGTATAAAAAATCAGTTTGAGTTTAGTGTAGAAGGTTATTATAAAACAATGGAAAATTTATTAGAGTATAAAGATGGTGCATCTTTTATTCTTTCTAATGCTAATTGGGAAAACCTTGTAGAGATAGGCAGAGGCTGGTCATATGGAGGGGAAGTACTTTTGGAAAAAAAGAAGGGGAAAACTACAGGTTGGATAGGGTATACTTTGTCTTGGACAAATCGACAGTTTGATAATTTAAATTTTGGGAAAGTATTCCCCTATAAGTATGATAGGAGGCATGATATTAGTATAGCAGTTACTCATAAATTTAGTCCAAAAGTAGATATAGGAGTTGTTTGGGTATATGGAACAGGAAATGCAGTTTCCTTGGCAAAGGAAAAATATCCATCATTACCTCCTTCTTACACATCTTCTTGGTATACTAGTGGTAGTGTTGATTATATCGAATCTAGAAATAATTATCGTTTACCAGCATACCATAGATTAGATCTAGGAATAAATTTTCACAAGAAGAAAAAGCGGTATGTTAGAACATGGAGTTTTGGGATTTATAATGTCTACAGTAGACAAAACCCTTTTTATGTTTATTTTTCTAAGGAAGCAGGGAAGACAGAGCTAACACAAATTAGTATTTTCCCAATTATACCTTCAGTTAGTTATAAATTTAAGTTTTAAGGTTATGCAGTATTTGATTTCTATTTTAATTGTAATGATGACTTTTACATCTTGTAGAAAAGTTATTGATTTCGAAGAAGAGGAGATAGACCCAAAAATAGTTGTTAATTCCATGTTTTATGAAGACAGTATTCCTTTAATTTCATTGGTGGTTAGCCAAAGTGTTTTGGAGGATGAAGAGTTTACACCAATAGTTAACGCTGATGTACAATTAAAGAATACATTGAATGGCGTCGTTGAAAATATGATACACATTGGCAATGGACAATACAAAGGTGATTCAATTCTTGTTGGTGGAGTAGAGTATGAAGTATTGGTTAATGCTACTAATTTTAAGGCTGCAACAGGAAATACATTGGTACCTCATCGTATTGATAATCTGCAATTGGATACAATGAATTTATTCGATAACAAGCTTAAAGTATCTTTTCAAAGTGCTACATCTGAAACTTATTATGAAGTTTTTGTTACAGCTATAGATACTTTTGGTTATGCCAGTAGCCTCTTTTCAAACTCAACCTCTCCAATTTTTAAAGACGGTTTTTCATTTGATGATAATACAGCTTATGGAATTCGGTTTCTATTTTCTAATGCAGATTATTTAAACAATACGATAGAAATGAATTTCTCTTTTTATGAAGAGTTGAGTAATTATGATAGTTTAAAGGTTACTTTAAATACGTTATCAAGAGATGCTTACTTGTATGAGAAAACAGTTGATGCTTATTTTTATAGTCAGGATGATCCTTTTGCTCAGCCAGTACAGGTTTATTCCAATGTAAATGGAGGTTTAGGAGTTGTTTCTGGTAAGGCTATTTTTGAGAAGATTATTGAATTATAGTTTGTATAAAATATAATGGGCTTCATACAAGAATAGATGAATTATTTTTATCTTTGTATCTCTAAAACTACAGATACTATAAATGGATAGAAAAGCACTAATAATTGGAGCTTCAGGGCAGATAGGCTCTGAGTTGGTTGCCACCTTAAGAGGTAGAATAGGTAACCAGAATGTTGTCGCTAGTGATATTAAAGAACCTGATAATGGCTCCGAATTATTAAATGGACCTTTTGAAGTCTTGGATGTAATGAATGGAGAGTTGCTTAAGGCTATTGTAGAGAAGCATCAAATAACTGAAGTATATCTTCTAGCAGCATTGTTGTCTGCCACGGCCGAAAAAAAACCAATGTTTGCTTGGCAATTGAATATGGACGGTCTGTTTAATGTATTGAACTTAGCTAAAGAGGGGAGTCTAAAAAAAGTATTTTGGCCTAGCTCTATCGCTGTTTTTGGTCCAAGTTCTCCTAAGTATCTAACACCACAAGTGACTGTTATGGAGCCAACAACGGTGTATGGTATTAGCAAGTTGGCAGGTGAAAGATGGTGTGAATATTATCATAAACAATATGGAGTTGATGTAAGAAGTATCCGATATCCTGGTTTAATTAGTACAAAATCACTTCCTGGAGGAGGGACAACAGATTATGCAGTTGATATTTTTTATAAAGCAAAAAAAGGAGAGGAGTTTACTTGTTTTCTAAGTGAAGAAACTGCTTTACCAATGATGTTTATGGATGATGCGATTAATGCAACACTAAACCTAATGGAGGCTGATAAATCATGTTTAACCATACACTCTAGTTATAATGTAGCTTCATTGTCGTTTTCTCCTCGTCAGTTAACAGAAGCCATTCGTCATATAATTCCAAACTTTGTGGTACACTATAAGCCAGATTTTAGGCAGGCTATAGCAGATACATGGCCTGCGTCTATAGATGATACTGTTGCTAGGAAAGACTGGGGCTGGAAAGCTGAATATGGATTGCAAAAAATGGTGAAAGAAATGTTAGAAAAAATTAGTGTGTAAAAGATTCATCATTGATTTTTTGCCATTCGTCAAAAACTATATAAATATATAGATTGACTTTTGTACCTTAGCGAAGATTGCTCCAGAACTGTAAACATTAAAGAGGTGATTTGTAATTAATTGAAGATGGTGAATAAAATTTTTACAATATTGATTTTGTTTTTAAGTACTTACATTGTAAGTGCTAATGGAGGGGAAACAGATTATGGGCAAGACAACGATACAATTAATCAAAAAATAGAAGGGAAGAAAGAGGGGTATTGGATTATTTATGCTCATATGAGAGATTTTTCTGGGTATAAACCAAATGATATTGTCGAAGAGGGGAAATATAAGTCGAATAGAAAGTATGGCTTGTGGAAAAAATATTTCCCAAATGGAAATTTAATGAGTGAGATCTACTTTAGAAATGGTAGAGCTAATGGTGGCTTTAAAACCTATTATGAGAATGGGAACTTAGAAGAAGAAGGTGTTTGGAAAGGAAGAGTTTATACAGGAGGCTTTAAAAGATACCATGAGAATGGTACATTAGCGCAAGAGAAAAATTTCAATGTTTCTGGAAAAACAGAAGGTGAAGTCAAATATTTCTACGAAAATGGACAACCTGAGTTGGTGTTTACAACTGTTAATGGAGTTGAGAATGGAAAAGCAACAAGATATTATCCAAATGGAGATGTTAAAGAGGTCTTAGTTTTTGATGAGTCAGGAAATATGACTAAAAGAGAAGAAAAAGCTCGTGTAAATCCTCCTTTAAATGCTAAAAAAGAAGAAAGGGGAGAAGGTGTGAAAGTTGCTGGTAGTGAGAATATGGGAGGATCCAAAATTGTAGATGGTTACCACAAAACTTATAATGATGATAAGGATATATTAATGGATGGAGAATTTAAAGGTGGTAAGCTAATTGACGGTAAACATTATATTTACGATGAATATGGTTTACTTGAACGAATTGAAGTCTATAAAAATGGTAAGTACGTAGGAAACGGAGTATTATAAGGACTATATGTTTACCAATGAATATTTTATGAGGTTGGCCTTAGCAGAAGCTAAGGCCGCTTTTGTTTTAGATGAGGTTCCTGTAGGTGCCATAATCGTTTATAAAAACAAGGTTATTGCTAAAGCACATAATAGATCGGAACAATTAACAGACTTTACAGCCCATGCAGAAATGCAAGCGTTCACATCAGCTACCGAATTTCTTTCAAATAAATATTTAAATGAATGTACTTTGTATGTAACACTAGAGCCTTGCGTAATGTGTGCAGGAGCAAGTTTTTGGACTAGGATAGGTAAAATTGTTTATGGAGCATCTGATAAGCGCAGAGGCTTTCAAAGACTTACTGAGAATGTCTTACATCCTTCAACAGAAGTTGTAGGAGGAGTTCTAGAAGAAGAATGCTCTGAGGTGATTAAATCTTTTTTTAAAAATAAACGATAATCTTAGAGGAGTGTTTTATGCATTTACCCAGTCTTCTAAAACTTCTTTAGAGGCCTTCTGTTCCGCTTTTCTTTTTGATTTAGCAGTTGCTTGAGTAATGATTTCATCATTGATAAAAAGTCCCATAGTAAAGTAAAAATCACCCTCTATTTTTGCTTTGTTTAACTCTCTATAAGAAAGCTTCTTCTGTTGCTTTTGACATTGGATTAATAGTTGACTTTTGTAGTCAGTATTGGTTTGTTCTACAATTTTAAGGTCAATATGCTTTTTGAAAATGAATTCATAAACTATTTTTTTGGTAGTAACAAACCCTTTGTCTAAATAGATAGCACCAATTAATGCTTCAAAAACATTCCCGTATAAAGAGGAGTGATTACTGTTTTTACTTGCCCTATATTTAATATGGTCACCGAGGTTAACCTTCTTACCTAGTCGATTCAAGCTTTCTCTGCTGACTATCCTAGAACGCATTTGAGTTAGAAACCCCTCATCTTTGTTTGGATAGGCATTGTAAACGTATTCAGCGACTATGGAACTAATAATAGCATCTCCTAAAAACTCAAGACGCTCATTACTAAGCTTTACGCCTTTGCTATTAGTTTTGGCAACAGATTTATGTTGAAAAGCCTGAACATAAAGCTCTATGTTCTTTGTTTTTATTTCAAATTCAGATACTAAATAATGAATTAATTCTTGATGCTCTGAATTAACCTTTCTATGGAAAAAAGGAAGCTTAATCGTTGTATTTTTTTATGATAACAGAAGTGTTATGACCACCAAATCCGAAAGTATTACTTACCGCTGCATTAACAGTTCTCTTTTCTGCTTTGTTCAGTGTTAGATTAAGTTTATAATCAATGTTCTCGTCCTCTGTTTCAAAATTAATGGTTGGTGGTACAATATCATTAACAACTGCCATAGTTGTAGCAATAGCCTCAATAGCTCCAGCTGCACCTAATAAATGTCCAGTCATAGACTTCGTAGAACTAATATTTAAGTTGTATGCTTGCTCACCAAAAACAGATTTAATAGCTTTTAATTCTGCCACATCTCCAAGAGGTGTTGAAGTTCCATGAACATTAATGTAGTCAATGTCTTCGATATTTAATTCTGCGTCATCTAAAGCGAACTCCATAGCTTTTTTAGCTCCAGTACCTTCAGGATGTGGTGCTGTGATATGGTGGGCATCAGCAGATAAACCTCCTCCAGCAACTTCAGCATAGATTTTTGCTCCTCTCGCTTTAGCGTGCTCTAGTTCTTCAAGAATAATACATCCAGCTCCTTCTCCTAATACAAAACCATCTCTATTAGCATCAAATGGTCTTGAAGCAGTTTGAGGAGAATCATTTCTTGTAGATAAAGCCTTTAAAGCATTAAAACCTCCCATTCCTGCAATGTTAACAGAAGCTTCTGAACCTCCTGTAATCATTACATCTGCTTTTCCTAGCTGAATATGCATAGCAGCATCGATAATCGCATTGTTTGAAGAGGCACAAGCAGAAACAGTAACGTAATTAGGCCCTCTAAATCCATACTTAATTGATAAATGTCCTGAAGCAATATCAACAATCATTTTAGGAATAAAGAATGGGTTAAAACGTGGTGTTCCGTCTCCATCTTTAAAATTAAAACATTCTTCTTGGAATGTTGTAATTCCTCCAATACCTGATCCCCAAACAACACCAGCTCTATCAAGGTCGATTTTTTCAGTATCTATACCAGAGTCTTTCATTGCTTCTGCAGCAGAGACCATAGCATATTGAGAAAAGAGGTCGAGTTTACGAGCCTCTTTTCTATCTAAATGTTCTTTTACATCGAAGTTTTTAACTTCACATGCAAACTGAGTTTTAAATTTTTCAGCATCAAAATGTGTAATCGGTGCAGCACCACTTACCCCTTCAATTAAATTGTTCCAATATTCTTCTAAAGAATTACCAATTGGGGTTAATGCGCCCATTCCCGTTATAACTACACGTTTTTTAGATGCCATATTTAAAATTTAAATGATTTTTAATCGATTATTTTTGCGTATAACTACGTCTTATGAGTTGCTTTCAATATATTTAACAGCGTCTCCTACAGTTTGAATTTTTTCAGCTTCTTCGTCTGGGATTGCAATGTTAAATTCTTTCTCAAACTCCATGATTAATTCAACAGTATCCAATGAATCTGCTCCTAAATCGTTTGTAAAGTTAGCTTCAAGAGTTACTTCACCTTCGTCAACACCTAGTTTGTCAACAATAATTGATACTACTTTTCCTTTAATATCTGCCATTTTATTTAATTTTAATGATTAATATAGGGTGCAAATAAAACATTTTTCGATCATTCGACAAAATACTTTTTACTAAAGTTGCTGTTAAAATCAATTAAAAAATTTAGATTAACATTTTTAGAGCTCGTTTTAAGGCCTGAATAAAGATGTCTATTTCTTCTTTAGTGTTGTAGAAAGAGAAGGAAGCCCTTATCGTTCCTGGTATTTCGAAGAAGGTCATCAAGGGTTGGGTACAATGATGTCCAGTTCTTACAGCTATTCCTAATTGATCAATTAATGTTCCTACATCAAATGGATGTATTCCATCGATGACAAATGAAATAACACTAGTCTTTTCTTTAGCAGTTCCAATTATTTTTACTCCTTCAATTGTAGAGAGTTGTTGTGTACCATATTCCAATAACAGGTCTTCTTGTTGTTGAATAAAGTCAAATCCTATTTTTTGAATATACTTAACGGCTTCTCCTAATCCAATACCTCCTGCAATGTTGGGAGTTCCTGCTTCCAGTTTATGAGGAAGACAATTGTAAGTTGTCTTTTCAAAAGTAACCTCTTTGATCATATCTCCCCCTCCTTGGTATGGAGGTAAACTATTTAATAAGTCTTCTTTTCCATACAAAATCCCAACACCAGTTGGTGCAAACATTTTATGTCCAGAAAATACTAAAAAGTCAACATCTAACTGTTGTACATTTATAGGAGTATGTGCTACAGACTGAGCAGCATCGATAAGCACTAGCGAATTGTTTTTGTGAGCTTTTTCAATAATGCTTTCAATAGGGTTAATCGTACCTAAAGTATTTGATATATGATTAATTGCAACAAGTTTTGTTTTAGAAGTTAATAGTTTATCAAATTCTTCAATGATTAATTCTCCTTCTTGGTTAATTGGAATAACTTTTAGTTGTGCTCCTTTTTCCTCGCATATCATTTGCCAGGGAACAATATTACTATGGTGTTCCATTGCTGAAATTAGAATTTCATCCCCCTCATTTAAAAATTTCTTACCAAAACTACTCGCGACTAAATTAATACCACCAGTAGTTCCACTAGTAAAAATAATTTCATGACTATGTTGTGCACCAATAAACTTTTGGATGGTGACTCTAGCATCTTCATATTTTGTTGTTGCCTCTTGGCTTAATGTGTGAACGCCTCGGTGAATATTGCTGTTTTCGTCAGAATAATATTTTGATATAGCATCAATTACTTGTTGCGGCTTTTGTGTGGTAGCCCCATTATCAAAGTAAACTAAATCTTTACCTTTGATTTTTCGGTTTAAAATAGGGAAGTCTTTACGAATATCATTTATGTTTACCATCTTACTAAGATTTTGAAGTACAAAGGTAAAACCAAAAATGAATGAAATGGCATTTATTGTTAAAATTTACTCTGTATTCAGTTCAAAATAAATTTATAGTAGAATGTAAGCTTAGTTAAGATAATAGACTTTTATCGTTTCATTCTTACTAATTGTTACGATATCTTGCTTACCATCTGAATTGATATCGTCTATAGCAATTTGAAGAGAGCCCTTTACAGGCGTGCTTAAAATTTGATTAAGGTGTTTATCTAGAATAATAAGCTCATCCGAATTTTCTTTCTGAATTATGATGAAATGTTGTTTGTCTTTATTTCTTATGATACGATGTCCTTGTTCTATATTCTCAAGAAATTCGTTTTGATAAACTAAAGTTCTGTCCAAACCATAAAGTTCAACTTTGTTTTGATTGAAAGAGAGATAGTCAATAAAATTATTATTATCGATATCAATGATTTCAAAATTAGAAGTATGGTTATTAGAATCTATAACTAGCTCTTGAATCACATTGTCCATACTATATGCTTTTATTTTTTTGGAAGAGTCGTCCTGATAAATAAAACCGCTAGAAGCAAATGTCGCTCTTTTTTGTAAAGTGAATATCCCTTTTCTAGCATTAAGTTTTTCTGGTAAAGTGAAGATACGTTCTCCACGGCGATTAATGAAGTAAAGTTCACCAGCCTCATCCAATGTATAGATATAGTCTTTCTGGTTGAATATAGTCCTTTTGTATTGTTGTTTTATTGGGGCTGTGCTTTTAGGCAATGACCATCCAGTTACTTTTTTCCCTTCTTTATCATAATTATAAGTAGTTAAGTCTTCACATGAAACCCAAAATCGATAGTTGAAATTATTTTCATAATCAAAAATGGTTAAAGGACTAGTAGCTTTATTTGAAAGTTTCACAGGAAAGCCTTTTACATGATTTCCGTTAATGTCAATAACATAAATATGAGAAGGGGTATTAAACGCCATTTGATATTTATTGTTTCCATAAATATCAATTTGTTGAACTTCTCCGATGATAGGTTCGTTGAGTTGTTTTGACCATTTAATACTACCAGCAGCATTGATAAGATGAATATTATTTTTGTTATCCTGAATAAGTATGTCTAAACTTTTACTACGGTGATTTTTTAGTAGCTGAGGGCTAAATGTAGTAGGTGTTTCAAGTGTCAAACTCCATAGTTCATTGCTTTTAGAGTTTTGATGGAATTTGGTTTTAAGTATAGTTGCCTCATGGAAGAGGTTATTTTGTAAATAGTTACTTTGAAAGGCAAGATAAAATTGTTGTTGAAGTTGATTTAAAAAAGTAGATGCGGAGTTTTGATATTGAGGTTTAATCCAATGATTAATTTGATATTGTATTGCATTTGATTGTGAAAAAAAGCTGAAGTTAGATTGTTGAGCTAAGTATTCTTTTGAAAATTTATTATAAGCAAATTGAGGTTTTGTATGCTTGTTGTTTTTCCACTCGTAAGTCAATTGTTTTATCCCTTTTAAATCAGAAATAATGAGGTAGTTTTCATAGTATGTAAAAAATAAAGAAGATTCAATTCCCAATAGGGGGTTAATACTAGAATTCTTTAAAGGGTATATTTCCTGATTATAACTATTAATAATAGTTGTATCAATATTAAATAGAGGGTTGATTGCAGACTCAGCATTATGATCATTTTTTAAATGTATGTAATAAGCCTTTGAATCTTGTCTGCCAAACGTTATTTTACCAATTCGTTCCCCCAATTGATTATTGATAAGTTCCTTAAGATCTCCATTGCATGCTGAAGCTATAGCGCTTTCTATTTCATTTGGAATGCTGTTGGGATCTATTGCATATTCAAATTTTTCTTGAATATTATTAGGTAATAAGTTTTCTTTTATGCTGTTGGTGTTTTTGAATACTTCTGAGCCTGATAAATCAAAATTTGCTAGACCATTCAGCAATAGTTTATCGTTACTTAATATTACATCTAAACTAGCCCATTGTTTATCTATATTCCAAGCTTCAATTTGTTGTTTTTTGATGTATGGAATTGCTATACTTTTTAATTTTTGTGTGTTGTAATATAGCTGTAGTTCTCCAGCTCCTTTATTGTGTAATGATAGGAATAAGCTATCTTTTAGCAAGTGGTCTTTTTGAGTGATCTGCTGAATACTTGTTTGTAATAGATGTTCACTAGATGAGATTAGAACAAAGGGAGGGGAGTATGTGATTACGAATTGGGGGAAGATGGAAGAAGTATATATGTTCTGCTTTTTACTGGTGTTATCATTGGGGGATAACTTCTTTATAAAGGAAGAGAATTCTTCTTTATTTGCATTAAAAGCTATAGAGATATCAGGAGACTCAATCCCCTTATGTATTGAGACGACTGTTTTCCTATCGTTTAAAATAGAAGCTTCTTGAAATGTTGAGTCTAAATAATTGAGGGTAGAATCTATAAGAGCAAGTTGTTTAATGTTTTTCAGGTTGTTCCATAGAAGGTTAGTTTCAGAAAGATTCCTCCAAAATGCAATAGGCTTTTTTAATTCAAATATAACAGCAGCATCTTTAGGAACACTTGTGATTACGGGTGTATTTTGATGTACTTTCTTTTCAAGTGTATGGAAAATAAAAAAAATGCTTCCCAAACAAGTAAAAATTAAAACAATTATGGCTACTTTTCTTAGCATAGACTTAAAACTCAAAAGTAGAAGTATTTCGAAGAAGCTTTTAAGTTTGAATCAAAAAGTGTTCACAATAGAATGTGAAATGAAAAGAACACTTGTTTTTATTCAATGATTATAACGATTTAAAAACCACAAAAAATAAACAGAAGATAAGAGTCGTATTCAACTCATGTTATTTATTATTTTTGAGGCGAATATTGAAAAATTATGGCATTTAAGAAAATAGTTCCAGCCCTTAAAGAGGTAATGGTTGATCATAACATTGTTGAAGCGAATGAATTTCAAAAAAAAGTAATTCCTAAGATTAAAAGTGGTGCAGACGTTTTTGGAGTAGGGGTTGATGGTGTGGGTAAGACCACTACAATATTGATTTCTGTTTTACAAAAATTAGCTTTCCAAGCTCAGGGAGATAACCCAAGAGTGTTAATCTTTGTCGAGGATAAAAAAGCTGCATTGGAACTAGAAAATCAATTTAAAAAATGGATTGTTAAAACTGATATAAGGGTTTATTCTGTTGTGGAAGAGCACCATATATATAATCAAAAAGATTTGATTTATGCAGGAATGGATATCGTTATTGCTACACCTAATAGATTAAGTAAGCTTTATTTCCAAAATGGAATTAACTTAAACGAACTACAAATGATAGTAGTAGAAGATGCTAACTTTTTAAACAAAACTAATTTTTTGACTGATATCGATCGTATATCTCAAAGTTTTAAAAGAATGCAGCATGTTGTTTTTGCAACCCATATTGATGCGAAG
>JAUHZI010000101.1 GCA_030426105.1 Bacteroidia bacterium
GAATGCAGATTATTCGATTCAAATATTTGATAGAGATGGTCATGTTATTTTCTCAGAAACAGATATGAATGTTCCATGGGATGGAAAACATTTAGGAGAATATGTTAAAGAAGATGTCTATATATGGCTTATTAATACTAAAAATAGGTTTACAGGAGAACAACATGAGTATTTTGGTTATGTAACTCTGATTAAATAAAAAGTTAAGAATAAGTTAAAAAAAGGAGGTTTAAGAAAATAGACCTCCTTTTTCTATTTTTTGGAATGAAATATGGTATTACAGTCATAAACAAATAAAGAATTAACCTTTTAAGTTAGAAAGCATAGAATAGGTAAAAAAAAAATACTATTTTTGGTTGGATACTTAGAAGTTCAAAACAAATCTATGATGAAAAATATATTAACAATAGGATTATTTAGCAGTTTAGCTATTTTCGGGATGGCACAAGAAGATGATAATAATTTAGTGGATAATCCTAGCTTTGAGGCAGCAGATAAAGTTAAGAAATTAAATAAATTAAAGAAGATAGAAGTTGCAAATGGTTGGAGTTCTCCTACTGCTATGAAAGCTGATTTATACTCAACTCAAGCAAAAGAAGTAGCGACCATACCTAATAATGGACAAGGAAGAGAGTTCCCAATGGGAGCTGAAGAAGGAAATTATGCTGGAATTGTAGCATATAGTTATAATAACAAGGAGCCAAGAACATATTTACAAACAGAATTAATAGGTCCATTAAAAAAGGATGTAGAATATTGTGTGAAATATCATGTGAGTCTTTCTGATTTATCTAAGTATGGAGTAAATAACTTAGGGATGTACATCGCTAAAGATCCTATTGAAATTGAAACAAAAGAAGATATAATTTTCCAAAAAGAAAAGGAATTGGCAAGGGTAGTTATCCCTCAGAATAATGAGGTAAAGATGGCTCGTTATGGTTTCGAACCAATTTGTGGAGTTTACAAGGCGTCTGGAAAAGAAAGGTTTATTATTATAGGGAATTTTAAAAATAATAAAGACACCAAATTTGAAAAACTAAAAAAGAAAGCTGATATTAAAGGAACTCAGTTTCCTAAAGCCTATTACTATGTTGATCAAGTTGAAGTTTTTGTACTTGAAAACCCTGAGGATTGTGATTGTTCTCAAAAACAAAAAACAAACTCTGGAGAATCTGTAATTTATCATAAACAATTTACTAGTGAAGATGCTTTCACTATGGAACAACAAATAAAATTTTCTACAATCTACTTTGATAATTTAAAATCTGAAATTGATCCAATTATGGTTACAGATTTAGATAATTTAGTTAAAGTATTAAAAGAAAACCCTGAGGTTAAAATAGAAATTAATGCTCATGCTGATAAGAGTGAAGTAGTTGCTGCTTCTAAGGAGCCAGACAATGAAAAATGGCAAAAGTTAGATGAGAAAAGAGCTGAGATAGTTAAAAGTTACCTAGTTGAAAAAGGTATTGACACTGGAAGGTTAACAATTAAAAATCATAGCTCATTAAGGGCAGCTTCAGAAGGAACTGCAGAGATTGATAAAGCAAAAAATAGGAGAGTAGAATTTGTGATTGTCAAGTAAAAACTCTAAATGAATTGAATGCTAAAGCCAGACAACTAATTGTCTGGCTTTTTTTATATTTGTAAAAGAATAAAATAACCCATATATATATGTTAACAATAGATACATCTATTACTAAGAATCCTCAACTGCATCATTACTTACTTGGAGCTGTAGGACCACGTCCAATATGTTTTGCGAGTACAATAAATAAAGAAGGTATTCCAAATTTAGCTCCATTTAGTTTTTTCAATGTATTTAGCTCTAATCCACCAATAGCTGTTTTTTCTCCAGCTAGGAGTGGTAGGACTGGTAAGCAGAAGGATACGTTCAACAATATAAAGGAAGTTCCTGAAGTTGTAATTAATATTGTTAACTATTCAATAGTTCACCAAATGTCTTTGGCGAGTTCTCCATATGCTCCTGATGAGAATGAGTTTGTGAAAAGTGGACTTACTCCCTTAAAATCAGAATTAATCAAACCACATCGAATAAAAGAGTCTCCAGTCCAAATGGAATGTAAAGTCATTGAAATTAAAGAGCTTGGAGATCAAGGTGGTGCTGGAAACCTAGTTATCTGTGAAATTCTTAAAATTCATATTGATGAGAAAATCTTAGATAAAAATAATATGATAGACCAACTAAAGATTGATTTAGTTTCCAGAATGGGAGGGAACTGGTATTGTAGAGCAGATAAAAACTCTATGTTTGAAATTGAAAAACCAATTATATCTAAAGGTGTTGGGTTTGATAATATTCCTGAAGATATTTTAAATAGTAAAATCTTAACAGGTAACGACCTAGGTATGTTAGGAGGAATTGAAGCTATACCTAATGAAACAGAAGTTAATGATTATAAATTAATGGAATTAAGCGAGTTATTCATGGAGTATGAAGACAATGCCTCACAATTGGAAGAGGAACTACACAAAAAAGCTCAAATACTCTTACAAGATCAAAATATTGAAGATGCTTGGAAAACGTTATTAACATTCAACAACTAGATATTCACAGAATAGTTTTTTATCAGAATAAAAGGCTTACTTTTAGGGTTCGAAAAAAAATAAAAAGTTAAGAATAAAAAATGGCAGAACTAAAGATTAACGGGAAAGTAAAAGTATTAATGGATGCTCAAACTTTTGATAGTGGATTTACAAAAAGAGAATTTGTAATCACTACTCAAGAGCAATATCCACAAGATGTAAAATTAGAGTGTACACAACAAAGAGTAAGTTTGTTAGATAACTTAAAGGAGGGAGATAATGTTGATGTTTTTTTTAACATTAGAGGTAATGAGTATAATGGAAGATATTTTGTAAATCTTCAGGCTTGGAAAATCGAAGCTGCAGGAAGTGCTCCAGTACCAGCACCACAGCCTGTTACTCCTGATACAGCATTAGATTCTGCTGAAGATGATGGAGATTTACCATTTTAATTGAAAACATATTTCTAAAAAAGGCGAGCCATATAATAATGCTCGCCTTTTTTTATCGCTTAATAAATCGTTGAGTTTCTATATTTTGATCAGTGTGTATTTCTAAAAAATAAACCCCAACAGTTAAATGAGAAATATCTAAAACAGAAAAGCTTTGAAATTCTTCACGATGTAATCCCCCCTTTGCATCTTTAATTCTTATCTTTTTGATTGTTCGAATAGGTCCTTCGATATTGATGGACTCTACTGCAAGGGTTGGGTATATTTTAAAACCATTTTTTTTTCCATAATCTAAAGAGGTATAGGCTCTATGACCGCATGAGTTACCATCAACATAACTATAAATAAAATTAGTTACAGGGTGAGGAGGGAATGGATTAGGGTTGTTATGGCGAATTAAAGTTTGAATAGCCCTGATATTAGGATATTTAATGATATAATATTCAGTACAATAAGCGTTATTGGTAGGCTCAGTAGGAGAGTAACAATTATATGTAGAGCAAAACTCTTCACAATCAGTATAATTTGTTTTAATAACCAATCCTTTACCAAAGCATTCCGTTGAATCATAAGTGATAATGATTCGTTGGTGATCTAAATTTCTTACAAAAGGAATAGTATATCCAACAGTATTTGTATCAATTACTATAGAATCATTTATGCTATCGTTTAAAGTGTATTCAGAGATGTACTTTCCATTAAGGAAATATGAACTTTGAGTGTTATATGTTGAAAGTTTATAATACCCTTCATGAAATGTTGGGCAACAAGTAGAATAGGAATCACGTTTATGTTCAAATTGAGTAATTGTTCCAGGAAGCGATAAATGCTCTTCATAGGCTTTAATCACAACTTTTCCTATAGAGTCATTATTGTTGTGTGCCCCAATTGCAGAGTAAAAATGCAAAGTGTCAGGGTAGTTTTTAATATCAATAAAATCAAGTAAGCCAAAGTGTTTTGACAAACGAATTGTTTTATTGTTTAAGTCACCAGTTGTAAGAAGTCCATTAGCATCATAGTGCAATAATTTATAAGTTTTTATTGAGTCCGTGGTTCCCCATAGGTTTGCTATGCTAGCATTCAGATAGATCAATTTCAATGCGTTGTTTTGATTTTGAAAAATAATTGAAGTATCAGGAGTAGAGAAATTAAATTTCAAATCTTCGCCATTCTTGTTAGTAAAAAACCATTCGTTGCCTGTCTGAATTACAGCTCTTCCAAACCAACTCATTTCATTTTGTATGAAATAACATGCAGGGCCAAAACCAAAACAAGGGCTATAATCTGTTGAGTCATCATAATTATAGTCGTATAATTGGTAGTTGTAATAAATAATAGAATCAGCGTTAGAATTATTGACGCTATCAATGCTAAAACAAGCCAATGATGATGGTAATTCGGAACGTAAAAAAACACTTTTGGTATGTTCAGAAATAGGAGCCCAGTTTTGACCTGTTGCCCTAATAATAAAAAATAAAATAAATGATGTGAAGAGTAGTCTTTTCATTATACAAACCGAATAGGTTAATATAAAGTTAGGTTTTTTAAACAAAAAAACCTACTAAAGCTAAGCCCTAGTAGGTTTTTATTAAAGGTGTTTAAATTTTAAACTGAAGCCTTAACAACAGGAGCTGCTGCCATGATTTCTTCATTAGCATTATCAGCAAATTGCTCAAAGTTTTTGATAAATTGCTCAGCTAAATTATTTGCTTTAACATCGTAAGCATCTTTATCTTCCCAAGTGTTTTTAGGATTTAATACTTCGTCAGGTACATTAGGACATGTCGTAGGCATAGCTAAACCAAAGATTTCATGATTGGTGAAATCAACATTGTCTAATTGACCTTCAAGAGCTGCAGTAATCATAGCTCTAGTATATTTTAAGCTCATACGTTCTCCAGTACCATACGCACCACCAGTCCATCCAGTGTTGATTAACCAAATATTTACATTGTTATCTGTCATTTTTTGACCTAACATTTCAGCATATTTAGTTGGGTGTAATGGTAAGAAAGGAGCTCCAAAACAAGCAGAAAATGCTGTGACAGGCTCAGTAATACCAGCTTCAGTTCCAGCTACTTTAGCAGTATAACCAGAAATAAAATGATACATAGCTTGTCCTTTCGTCAATTTAGAAATTGGAGGCAATACTCCAAAAGCATCTGCAGTTAAAAAGAAAATATTTTTCGGTGTAGTTCCAATGCTACCCTCTTGTATATTATCAATATGGTGAATAGGGTAACTTACACGAGTGTTTTCTGTTTTAGATTTATCGTGAAAATCAACAGTAGAAGTGTTTTCTAAAAAGTTAATGTTTTCTAGAATTGCTCCAAATTTGATAGCATCCCAAATCTGTGGCTCTTTCTCTGCACTCAAATCAATACATTTAGCATAACATCCTCCTTCAAAGTTAAATACAGTACCATCTGCCCATCCATGCTCATCATCTCCAATCAATTTACGATTAGGGTCAGCTGATAATGTTGTTTTTCCAGTTCCAGACAACCCAAAGAAAACAGCTGTATCTCCTTCTTCTCCTACATTTGCAGAACAGTGCATAGACAATACATTTCTTTCATGTGGTAAGATAAAGTTTAATACAGAGAAAATTCCTTTCTTAATCTCTCCTGTATATCCAGTTCCTCCAATTACAATCATCTTTTTAGTAAAGTTAATTGCTGCAAAGTTGTGCTGGCGAGTTCCGTCAGTTTCAGGGTTTGCGTAAAAACCAGGGGCATTAATGATTGTCCATTCTGGAGCAAATTCACTTAACTCCTCTTGAGTTGGTCTTAAGAACATGTTTGAAGCAAACTGATTAGACCAAGGGTATTCGTTAATAACTCTGATGTTTAATTGATGATTTTTATCAGCACATGCGTAAGCATCTCTTACAAAGATATCTCTGTTTTGTAAGTAAGAAGTAGCTTTAGCTAATAAATTGTCAAAGTGTTCTGGAGTCATTTTAATGTTGATATCTCCCCACCATACCGCATCTTCTGTTTTGCTGTCAGCAACAATAAAACGATCTTTAGGAGATCTTCCTGTGAATTCACCTGTGTCAATTGCTAAAGCTCCAGAGTCAGCTAAGGCTCCGTAACCTCTTAAAATAGATTCTTCAACAAGTTCAGCAGGAGTTAAATTCCAAAATGCATTGGCTACATTACCCAACCCTAGCTCTGGTAAATTAGCTGTTGTTGGTTTTATTCCAAATTCATTCATTATAATTTTTTTTAGTTTTTAGAACACAAAAATACAATATCTCAAGTTTTAAGTCTTATAGTTTCGAAATACTTTTACACTTTTATTGTGAATTATTAAAAATTAAGGACAAAAACTTCTTTTATGGAGTCTTAATAAGTTTTATTGGTTATTTGAAGATAATGTAGGGTTAATTAGTAAAGTAAAAAACTTCATTAGCATAGTAATGAAGTTTTTTGATGACTGAAAGTCGCTTAGTTTCTTAATTTGTAATTAACAGGTATAGTATATTTAACCTTTACTGCTTTTCCTCTTTGTTTTCCTGGTTTCCATTTAGGCATTTTCTTAATCACTCGAATCGCTTCTTTGTCTAGATGTTTGTTTTTCCCTTTTTCTAATTCAACATTGGTTACATTTCCTTCTTCATCAATGATAAAACTGACAAATACTCTTCCTTGTACTCCATTATCTCTACAAATAGAAGGGTAGTTAACATTTTTTGAAATAAATTTCATCATTGCTTGTGGTCCTCCTATGAATTCAGGTTTTTGCTCAACTGCAGCAAAAGGAAGTGTTGCATCGACTAAAACGAAATCATCATCATTACCATCATCTGGTAATTCATTATCAATGTCAAAACCAATTTTTGGATTGGGATTAGGGTTGGGGTCTGGTTTAGGATTAGGTTTTGGTGTAACAGGAGGTGTAGGTTCTGGTGTTACTACGACAGGACCTTTTTTGGCTACACGTTGACGACTTGCTGAAGAACTTCTTTTGGGTTCTGGTTTAACAACCATAACTTCATTAATTGGCTCATAGAGGTCTTCATCTCCTAAAGCACTAATTGGTTGTATTCGTATGTCACTTTTTAACCACTCAAAAGATTCAAGTGTAACTCCTAGTGCAAAAATAAGTCCGATTAATAACAATGTTGGACGTTTAGATTCTAAGTTTGCTGTTTTGCTTTTTTTTGATTCCATAGCATTATTTTTTTTTGATTTTTAATGCTTGAAATAGTGCAAGAATTAGCCCAAACCTTAACAGAATTTTAACAACTGAACTAACGGTTTGTTTTGTTATTTAACGGTTTTTAACAGAGTTTAACGGTCTGTTTCAAAAGGAAATTCAAAGAGTAAAATAATAAGTAATAGTGTAAAAATTGGTCTTTTAGTCATTTTTTAGGATATCAGGACGTCTTTCTTTTGTCCTTTTCTCTGCTTGTTCCATTCTCCAGTTTTCTACTTTATTTGGATCTCCACTCAATAAAATATCGGGAACTTTATGGCCTTCATAATCAGCTGGCCTAGTATAAACAGGAGGGGCCAATAAATCATCTTGAAAAGAGTCTGTTAATGCTGAAGTCTCATCATTAAGTACACCAGGAATTAATCGGATAATACTATCTGCCAATACAGCAGCGGCTAATTCGCCTCCCGATAAAACATAGTCACCTATAGTAATTTCTTTAGTAATAAATAAATCTCTTACACGTTGATCTACTCCTTTATAATGGCCACACAAAATAATAATGTTTTCAAGTGAAGACATTTGATTACTTATGGTTTGTGTTAACCGCTCTCCATCAGGAGTCATATAGATGATTTCGTCATAAGTTCTTTCTGACTGTAATTGTTTAATACAGTCAGCTATGGGTTGAATAGTCATGACCATTCCAGCTCCTCCACCAAAAGCATAATCATCGATCTTTCGATGTTTGTTCGTAGTATAGTCACGTAAATCATGAATCCTAACAGTAACTAAACCTTTCGTTTGAGCACGTTGTAAGATAGAATCCGCAAAAGGACTTTCTAAAAGTGATGGGACAGCAGAAATAATATCTATTCTCATAGTAGACAAAGATAAACAACTTATAATTATAAAATCATATCAGTATACCTAAGAATTGTAGGATACCCTTTTTCTTTAAAGTAGTTTATGGTCTTAGCATTACCAGTAGCAAGAATAAAATCTCCTCCCCAAGCTCCTAAAGACTTGATAACCCCAGCATTGTAATCGGCAAAAAGACGTTCTTTAATTGTAGGGACACCTAATACACTAGAGAGAATGTTTTCATGTTTTGAGAGCAATTTTTCAAAAGCATCTAATGTCTTTGCATTAATGATTTGTTGGGTAATTGTACTGACTTTTTTTACTGCTGACTTTATTTGATCAACTTCTTTATACCTAAGATATCTTTTAATTTCGTTATAACTACTTTGTTTTTGATTAAGGTGAACAAAAAAGAGTTGTTCTTTATATGCTGGATCAAAATTGACAATTTCTACAAGTGGTTTTTTATTGTTAATCAGATAGGTGACAGGAAGGTTATTCTTGGCAGCAGCAATATCATAACCACTTCCGTTAAAGACACTAAAGTGTAATTTAAAAGGATCAATGGAAAACCATTGTGCCATATTATTAATTAATGTTGAGCTGCTCCCTAGTCCCCAATTTTGAGGAAATTCTAATATCGTTGTAACTTTATAATCAAATTGTTTCGATAATTTATTAGGGGCTAATGCAGATGCAGCTTTGAAGATACAAACAAGGTTATAGGCTATCTCATCATTAGTATTAGAAATGCTGTTAATGGCCCCATCATGTATCCTAAAATCCCCCTCAAACCAAACTTGTTGTTCATTGGTATAACTTATCCACTTAATGTTTCCACTTCCAGTACTTTTTTCAACAGATAGATCTTGTCCATATTGCGTTGGAAGTGTTAAAACCAAAGCATTATCAAGCGCTAAATATTCGCCCGTAAGCATCAGTTTCCCATTACTTTTATAAGTTTTTATTTCCACTCTTTTGATGTTCGGTATACAGAACCTCTAAAGAATGCAACTTTTTCATTGTTTTGGTTCGTAATGGTGATGCTATATATTCCAATTCTGTTGGTCAAACTCAGCTCTTCAGCTTCAGCAATTAAAGTGTCACCGACATTAGTCGATTTAGTATGTGAAATAGATGTCTCTACTGACAAAGATTGCCTTCCATATGAATTAGAAGCTAGAGCTAAACAGGTGTCTCCTAAAGAGTAGGTGATCCCTCCATGAGTAATTCCAAAGCCATTTAACATTTCTTTTCTGACTTGCATTTGAACTTTACAATAGCCCTCTCTAATTTCTAAAACCTCTATCCCTAACCAATCACTAAACCAATCTTCCTTTAATAGGTTATTAATAACAATCTCTGGTTTGGTAGCTTCTTTTTCCATATCTTATTCGATTTAATGATTTACGGCAGCTCCAACAAATCCTAAAAATAATGGGTGCGGATTAATTACAGTACTTTTATACTCAGGGTGAAATTGTACCCCGACAAACCATGGATGGGCATCGATTTCAACGATTTCAACTAACTCATTTTCTGGGTTAATACCACTAGCTTGCATTCCATTTGACTCAAAATCTTTTAAATACTTATTGTTAAATTCAAAACGGTGACGATGCCTTTCGGATACTTGTGTGTTATGATAAACATCAAAAGCTTTAGTTCCTTCCTTTATTGTACATGGGTACGCCCCTAGTCGCATAGTCCCTCCCATATCACTGATGTTTTTCTGTTCTTCCATCATGGCTATAACAGGATTTAATGCTGATCGTTTAATTTCAACAGTATGTGCGTCTTCTAGTTGGAGAACATTTCTCGCAAATTCTATCACTGCACATTGCATCCCTAAGCAAATTCCTAAGAAAGGAATTTTATTTTCTCTAGCATATTTTACAGCTTCTATCTTCCCTTCAATTCCCCTTGTTCCAAAACCAGGAGCGACAAGTACACCAGATAACCCTTTTAATTCAGCTTCTATATTGTCGGCAGTTAAATCATCAGATGCAATCCATTTTAGATTGACCTTACACTCTTTAGCTGCACCAGCATGAATAAATGCTTCAGAAATTGATTTGTATGAATCTTTTAACTCAACATACTTACCAACTAAGCCAATTTCAACCTCTTGTTTTGGGTTTTTATGATGATGCAAGAATTCTTTCCATTTATTTAGGTCAGTATTTGAATTTAGTGGCATTTTTAAATGTTTTAATACCACTTCATCTAATTTTTCTTCTTGCATTAATAATGGAACATCATATATAGTGTCAGCATCAATAGATTCAATAACAGATGATAATTCAACATTACAAAAACGTGCAATTTTTGTTCGAATATCTTTATTAAGAGAATGTTCTGTTCTACAAACTAAAATATCTGGTTGTACACCATATTCTAATAATGTCTTAACTGAATGTTGAGTTGGTTTTGTTTTAAGCTCTTCTGAGGCAGCTAAATATGGAATCAATGTTAAATGAATAAATAAAACCTCTTCATGCTGTTCCCATTTTAATTGACGTATAGCTTCAATAAAAGGTAGGGACTCTATATCTCCTACAGTACCACCAATTTCAGTAATCACAAAGTCATATTCACCTTTATTCCCAAGTATCTGAATATGGTCTTTAATTTCATTAGTAATGTGTGGGATAACTTGAACCGTTTTCCCTAAATACTCTCCTTTTCGTTCTTTAGAAATCACAGACTGATAGATTCTTCCAGTTGTAACATTGTTAGCTTGTGAAGTAGGGATGTTTAAAAAACGTTCGTAATGTCCAAGGTCTAAGTCCGTTTCAGCACCATCTTCAGTAACATAACATTCACCGTGTTCATATGGGTTTAATGTTCCTGGATCAATATTTAAGTAAGGATCTAATTTTTGAATTGTAACTGAGTATCCTCTCGCTTGTAATAACTTCGCTAATGAAGCCGAAATGATTCCTTTTCCTAATGAAGATGCAACTCCTCCAGTTACAAAAATATACTTCGCTGATTTTGACATGCCCGTATTTTAAATAATATATATGATGAATGTAATTCTAATACGGGTTGTAAAGTTAATCATAATAATTGACTTAATAAGATGAAAGATTCAAAAAGACTTATTAACAATTGTAAAAAAAACCTTTACAGCTTTGAATCTCAAATCATTTCAGTTATTTTCGTAAGGTGATTATGATTACATTCTTTTTTAGAATATTATTGGTATATGCAGGTATGGTAACTTTTTTACATGCCATTATACCGCATAGTCATCACCTCGATGAAACGGCTCAAGATCATGGACATCATCATCATCATCATGAGCATGAGAAAAGTCTACTTGAAATTTTAGAGCTAGCTTTTCACAACAGTCAAAGTTTTGGAGCAACAGATTCTTTTACAGTAGAAGAAGATTTTGACCATAATGATTACATAGCCCAAGAACCATTGTTGTTAAAATGGCTCAGAGAGCAAGAGTTGTTCGTATATTATACAACAACTTATCAAGAAGAGTTAAGTTTCTCATTTTATAGCGGTTTCGTTGAAGAACTTCGGGGGCCTCCATATCATATGGTATAATTACTCCATTTTTATAAGGACATCAGCTATTTGTCTAGCTGTGTGATTATACATTTTACTTCAATTTTGTATTAACATTATATCCTTTACAGGTTGTTCTTTGTAGGGAGATAATGTCAGTTTGTTTGGATCAATATTCGTTCGAATATTGCATCGTTTATTAGTATTTAATATGATAGATAAATTAATAGCTTTTTCTATAAAGAATAAGTTAATGATAGGAGTGCTTGTCATGGTATTGATAGGTTGGGGAAGTTATTCCTTAAAGCATATACCTTTAGATGCCATTCCCGATATTACCAATAACCAGGTTATGGTAATAACCCAAGCTCCTTCCTTGGCAACGCAAGAAGTAGAGCAATTAATAACAGCTCCAATTGAGATTTCATTTTCCAATTTGCCTAATGTAGTTGAGATAAGATCTGTTTCTCGGTTTGGTATTTCAGTTATTACTGTTGTTTTTGAAGAATATGTTGAAACGTATCTTGCAAGACAACAAATTACAGAGCAGCTAAAACTCGTTGAAGAAATTATACCTAAGCATTTTGGAAAACCAGAGTTAGCACCTGTTACAACAGGACTAGGAGAAGTATTTCAATATATATTGCATACTATTCCACTTTTTCAATCAATTTAGTTATTTATTTAATTTATGCCAAATGCTTTTCTAGTTCCTGAC